>CBIHRX010000427.1:0-4911 GCA_966212555.1 uncultured Massilia sp. | reverse complement strand
CGCCGACAAGGCCTCAAGCTGGCACGGCACGCACGTGGCCGGCACGATCGCCGCGAAGACGAACAACGGCCTCGGCATCGCGGGCATCGCGTACAACGCGAAGATCGTCCCGGCGCGCGTGCTGGGCCGTTGCGGCGGCTACACGTCCGACATCGCCGACGCGATGGTCTGGGCCTCGGGCGGCACCGTGACCGGCGTGCCGGCCAATGCGAACAAGGCGCGCGTGCTGAACCTGTCGCTGGGCGGCACCGGCGCCTGCGACACCACGACGCAGAACGCGATCAACAGCGCCCGTTCGCGCGGCGCCGTGGTCGTCGTCGCGGCCGGCAACTCGAACACGAATGCGATCAATTCGAACCCGGCCAACTGCGCGGGCGTGATCACCGTCGCCGCGACGAACCGTGCGGGCGGCAAGGCATCGTATTCGAACTACGGCACCAACGTGACGATCGCGGCACCGGGCGGCGACAACGGCGCCGGCATCCTGTCGACCCTGAACGCGGGCACGACCACGCCGGCGTCGGACAACTACGCGTACTACATGGGCACGTCGATGGCGACGCCGCACGTGGCCGGTGTCGTCGCGCTGATGCTGGCGGCGAATCCGAACCTGACGCCCGATGACGTGGCCGCCAAGCTGAAGTCGACGGCGCGCGCCTTCCCGGCCGCGTGCTCGGGTTGCGGCGCCGGCATCGTCAACGCGGCCGCCGCCGTGAACGCGGCACTGGGCTCGACGCCCACGACGACGACGACCCCGACCTGGACCGTCTGCGCCAGCGAAAACGGCACCTGCTCGTTCAGCGGCACGCGCGACGTGCGCTACGGCACCGCCACGAGCTATGTGACGAAGACCTTCACCGGCTCCGTCAAGTGCTCGAACTCGGTGTTCGGCGATCCGGCACACGGCATCGTCAAGTCGTGCAGTTACTCCAGCGTCACCAAGTAAGCCCTCCTCGGCCCGCCGCCGCATGCCCGCGGCGGCGGCGTTCCCCCTTGCACTATTCCTAATTCCCAGCGATACTGTATGCAATTACAGTAGTCGCTCGGCGCGGGCGACCGCCACCGTGAACGCCCCCGTCCGCAAGATCATCCACTGCGATTGCGATTGTTTTTACGCATCCGTCGAGATGCGCGACGACCCGTCCCTGCGCGGGCGGCCGCTGGCCGTCGGCGGGCGGGCCGAGCAGCGCGGCGTGATCGCCACCTGCAACTACGAAGCGCGCCGCTACGGCATCCATTCGGCGATGGCGACGGCGCAGGCGGTCAAGTTGTGCCCGGACCTGATCCTCATTCCCCCGAACATGGAAAAGTACCGGGTCGCGTCGCGCCAGATCATGGACATCTACCGCGACTACACGGACCTCGTGGAGCCGCTGTCGCTGGACGAGGCCTATCTCGACGTGACGAACGCGCCGCACTGCAAGGGCAGCGCGACCCTGATCGCCCAGGAGATCCGCCGCCGCATTTTCGAGACGGTCGGCATCACGGCCTCGGCCGGCGTGGCGCCGAACAAGTTCGTGGCCAAGATCGCCAGCGACTGGAACAAGCCGGACGGTTTGTTCCTCGTGCGGCCGGACGAAGTCGATGCGTTCGTCGCTGCTCTGCCTGTGAAGAAATTGTTCGGGGTAGGGAAGGTGACGGCCGCGAAATTGCATCGCCTGGGCGCGCAAACGTGCGGCGATCTACGCGACTGGAACATGGACAAGTTGCAGCAGCACTTCGGCTCGTTCGGCGCGCGGCTGTACGACTTGTCCCGCGGCATCGACTACCGTGACGTGAATCCGGTGCGCGAACGTAAATCGATCAGCACGGAGGAGACGTACACGCCGGACGTTCCCGACCTGGAAGGCTGCCTCGCGCTGTTGCCGGATCTGTATGAACACCTGCTGGGCCGTATCAAGCGCAACAATGCCGAAAAATTCATCAACAAGCTGTTCGTGAAGATCAAGTTCGCGGACTTCCAGCGCACCACGGTCGAGTGCGTCGGCTACGCGCCGAACATGGAGACGTACCGCCACCTGATGGAGACGGGCTGGCTGCGTGCGAGCCGTCCCGTGCGGCTGCTGGGCGTGGGCGTGCGCCTCAGCGATACGGAAACCGTCGAGCAACTGAGCTTGTTTGACGAACGCGCAACACATTAAAAAACGAATCCGACGACGTGAATCTTGCCGCTGGTCAGCGTGTAGAATGTCGTTCCTTTGAAATACTGAGATAACCGAAAGCAACGTTATGTGGTTCAAGAATCTTCAGATCTACCGCCTGCCCGCACCGTGGAATTTCTCCCCTGAACAGATGGAAGAGGCCCTGCAATCGCAGGCGTTCACGCCCGCCAGCAGCAACGAATTGCTGCGCCAGGGCTGGGATTCGCCACGCGGCAACGGCAAGCTCGTTCACGTCGTCAACAAGCAGATGCTGATGATGCTGGGCACGGAAAAGAAATTGCTGCCGAGCTCGGTCATCAACCAGGTCGCGAAGGCCAAGGCCGCCGAGCTGGAAGAGCAGCAGGGCTTCCCGCCGGGCAAGAAGGCGATGAAGGAACTCAAGGAGCGCGTGGCCGACGAACTGCTGCCGCGCGCGTTCTCGATCCGCGGCAACGTGTGGACGTGGATCGACCCGGTCAACGGCTGGCTCGTCGTCGACGCCGCCAGCCCGAGCAAGGCCGACGACGTCATCAAGCTGCTGCTGAAGGCCGTCGACAAGCTGCCGCTGGAATCGCTGCGCGTGCAAAAGTCGCCGGTCGCCGTGATGACGGGCTGGCTGGAATCGGACGAGGCGCCGTACAACTTCACGATCGACCAGGACACGGAACTGCGCGCCACCGGCGAGAGCAAGGCCGCCGTGCGCTACGTGAAGCACTCGCTGGATCCGGAAGACATCCGCCGCCACATCGCCAACGGCAAGCAGTGCACGCGCCTGGCCATGACGTGGAACAGCCGCATCTCGTTCGTGCTGACCGAGCAGCTGGCCGTCAAGGGCATCAAGCCGCTGGACGTGATCAAGGAAAACGAAACGATCACCTACAGCGACGACGAGCGCTTCGACAACGACATCATGCTGATGACCGGCGAGTTGGCCAAGATGCTGACGGATCTCGTCGAGGCGCTGGGCGGCGAAGCCAAGGCGTAATGTAAAACGGCCCGCATCCGGGCCGTTTGCTTATTTCACCGAAGCCACTTCTTCCGTGGTGGCCGGTTCCTTCTGGCCACCGCCTTGTTCCGGCTGGCCGCTCGTGTACGTCGATTCCGGACGATTCTCGCCCGGCGCCGGCTTGCCCGGCAGCGGCTGCAGAGCCTTCGCCTTCTCCAGGTCGATGCCGGCGATCCCGGCCACGCGGCGGCCGTAGTCCTCGTCGCAATGCCACAGGTGCCACACCATGCGCAGCTGGATCACTTCCGGACATTTCTTGAGGTCGTTGCTGACGTTGTTGACGAGGTCGTCGCGCTCCCAGTCCGCGAACGTGCGGTAGCGGTCGCCCGCCTGCTGGTAGTCGTCGGCTGTGCGGCGCGTCTGGTAGCGGCCCAGGTGGCCTTCGACGTGCTGGTGGTAATCCTTCGCCGGCTGCGGCGCTTCGCCCAGGCCGCCCAGCAGGCTCGGTTCGTAATTGATGTGCTTTTCCTCGCCGCCGCCGTCGACGTAATAAGTCATCTGGCCGTCGCGCTGGTTCGTGCGCGCGATGGCTTTTTCCTGCGGCGCATTGATCGGTAGCTGAAGATAGTTCGGACCGACGCGGTAGCGCTGGGTGTCCGAGTATGACAGCGTGCGGCCTTGCAGCATCTTGTCGTCCGAAAAGTCGATGCCGTCGACGAGCACGCCCGTGCCGAAGGCCGACTGTTCCGTTTCGGCGAAAACATTGTCCGGATTCTT
Organism: uncultured Massilia sp.; assembly: GCA_966212555.1. Lineage (GTDB taxonomy): Bacteria > Pseudomonadota > Gammaproteobacteria > Burkholderiales > Burkholderiaceae_D > Telluria. Next base: position 1,047 of record CBIHRX010000427.1, on the reverse strand, counting down.
GTTGAGCACCATGCGGCCGACGGGCAGCAGCGGGAAGCGGTCTTCCGGCCAGCGTTTCGTGTCGTCCAGCGGGTCGAATTCCAGTTCCGGATGCTCGCCGTCGCTCATGATCTGCACACAGAATTCCCACTCCGGGAAGTCGCCGCGCTCGATGGCGTCGTACAGGTCGCGCGTGGCGTGGCTCGTGTCGTGCGCCTGGATCTCGGCGGCCTGCTGGCTCGTCAGGTTGCGCACGCCCTGTTTCGGCTGCCAGTGAAATTTCACCAAGTGGGCGATGCCCTGGTCGTTCACAAGCTTGTACGTGTTGACGCCCGAGCCTTCCATCTCGCGGTAATTGGCGGGAATACCCCACGGGCTCTTGACCCACGTAACCATGTGCAGCGCTTCCGGGTGGCTGCAGATGAAATCGTAGAAGCGCCACGGCTCCTGCTGGTTCGTGACGGGGTCGGGTTTGAAGGCGTGGATCATGTCGGGGAACTTGATCGCGTCGCGGATGAAGAAGACTTTCAGGTTGTTGCCGACGAGGTCCCAGTTGCCGTCGACGGTCTTGAGCTTGACGGCGAAGCCGCGCGGATCGCGTGCCGTCTCCGGCGATTCCTTGCCGCCGATCACGGTCGAGAAGCGCACGAACACGGGCGTCTGCACGCCGGTCTCGTTGAGGACGCGGGCGCGCGTGTATTTGCTGGCGGGCTCGTCGCCGATCTTGCCATAGGCTTCGAAATAGCCGTGCGCGCCCGTGCCGCGCGCGTGAACGACGCGCTCGGGGATCCGTTCGCGGTCGAAGTGGGTGATCTTTTCGATGAACTGGTAGTTCTCGAGAGTGGCCGGACCGCGTTCGCCGACGGAACGCATGGCCTGGTTGTCGCGGACGGGATGGCCCTGGCGTGTGGTCAGGGTGGGGCGCTGCTCGCTCATCGCTTGGCTCCTTCAGGTTCGTGGAAGAACGATTATAGGAATCGACGAAATCGCGCAGCGCCCGGCACACCGGGGCCCAACACCGGGGTCAGACCCCGATTTTGGGAAATTGCCAAAATTCGGGGTCTGACC
>CBIHRX010000426.1:0-4912 GCA_966212555.1 uncultured Massilia sp. | reverse complement strand
GCCAGGTATTGCGGATAGGTGAGGCCCAGCGCGTCCAGCACGGGCTTGTACACGCGCGAATACGCGAGATTGGTCGAGTAGATGGCGAAGCACATGAAGTCCGCCATGCGGGCCGCTTTGGCGCGGGTGTCATTGTCGTCAGGCATGATTATCCAGAAAATTATCGTGATAACTATTATCGTACTTGAAATTCACGAATCGCGCTGCTAGACTTCGTAAAAATACTTATTTCGATAACCTTTATCTCAATAATGGAATCCGCGATGAAACTGTACGACGCCGCCATCTCGTCCGCCGCCGCGCGGGTGCGCATCGCCCTCGCGCTGAAGGGCCTGCAAGTCGACCGCATCCCCGTCGAGATCGTGGGCGAGGGCGCGCAGAACCGGCAGCAGGCCTACCTGGACGTGAACCCGCAAGGCCTCGTGCCGGCGCTGCTGACGGACGATGGCGTGTTGCTGACGCAATCGCTGGCGATCGTCGAGTACCTGGACGAGGTCTACCCGCAGGCGCCGCTGCTGCCGCTCGATGCGGCAACGCGGGCCTGGACGCGCGCGTTCGTGCTGGCCGTGCTGGCCGAGACGCATGCGCTCGTGACGCCGCGCGTGATCAAGCATCTCGCGACGATGCCGGGCGTCGACGACACGACCGCGCCCGCGTGGCGCCGTCGCTGGACGGCAGAGGGCATCGATGCGCTGGAAGCGCTGCTGGCGCGCCGCCATGCGGTGGCGCCCAGCCGCTTCTGCGCGGGCGACACGCCCGGCCTGGCGGACGTCTTCCTGTTCCCGCAGGCGCTGAACGCGGCGCGCGCCGGCCTGCCGTTGAATCGCTGGCCGCACGTGGAGGCGATCGCCGCGCGGCTGGCCGACATCCCCGCGTTCCGGGATCACGCTCAGGTCAGGGCAGGGTGACGCGCGCCTCCAGCCCGCCCTCGGGCCGGTTGTGCAGGGTGAGCGTGCCCCCGAGACTCCCCGCCAGCTGGCGCGCGATGGCCAGGCCGAGGCCCGTACCGCCCGTGTCGCGGTTGCGCGAGCCTTCCAGGCGGAAGAATGGTTCGAACACGGCTTCCAGCTGCTCGACGGGGATGCCGGGGCCGTTGTCCAGTACGCGGATGAGCACCGCGCCCTGGCTGTCCCGCCCGGCCACGATGTCGGCACCGCCGCCGTAGCGCAGCGCGTTGTCGACGAGGTTGCCGACGATGCGCCGCAGCGCTTTCGGGCGCGTCTGCACCGGCGCGCCGATGCGGCCTTCCAGGTTCACGGCGCTGCCCGCATCGCGGTAGTCCAGCACGAGGCTGTCGAGCTGGGCGTCGAGGTCGATGGCGCGCGCCGGTTCCCGTTCGCCGTGCATGGCGCGTGCGTAGCCGATGCCGTCCTTGACGAGGCCTTGCAGTTCTTCCAGGTCGGCGCGCAGCTTCGGCTGCTGTTCCTCGTCGTCCATCATGTCCACGCGCAGGCGCATGCGGGTGATCGGCGTCTGCAGGTCGTGCGAGATGGCGGCCAGGATGCGCACGCGCTCGTCCACGTACGCGGCGATGCGTTTCTGCATGGCGTTGAACGCGCGCGCCGAGCGCATGACTTCGGACGGGCCCCGTTCCGGCAGTTCGACGGGACGCAGGTCCGGCCCGAGCGCATCGGCCGCCTCGGCCAGCACGCGCAGCGGACGCACGGCCTGGCGCACCGCGAACCAGCAGCACGCGGCAAGAATCGCCAATTGCGCGGCCAGCACGTACGGGAGCCACGGCGACAGCGGGACACCGTGCATCGGCTGCACGTCGATGGTCAACGGGGAGCCGTCCGACAGGCGCAGGTGCACCTGCATGCGGCCCTCGTTCCCGAGGCCGTTCACGGACAGCGGATAGCTGCGGCCGATGCCTTGCGCGATCGAGTGCGCGATTTGCTCGGCCAGCTTCTCGTCCGGCATCGCGCCCACCGTTTCGCCCGGACCGAGGATGAAGCGGTAGCTGCGCCGCGCGAGGCGCGGCAGCCATGCCGGCCGCTCGGCCGCCGGCAGCAGGTCGAGGAGGGCCACGGAGCTCGCCACCTCGCGTTCCACGTAGCCCATCATGAGGTTCGTCGTGGCCTGGTCGCGTTCCGTGAACGTCAGCGCGACGGACAGGCCCTGCGCCAGCGCCAGCCCCGCGAACAGGATCAACGCGAGGCGCGCATACAGGCTGCGTGGCCACCAGGGTTTCATGTCGGCTTGCCTTCCAGGATCGTCACCTCGGCCGAGAACACATAGCCCTCGTTGCGCAGGGTCTTGATGTAGCGGGGCTCGCGCGCGCCGTCGCCCAGGCGCTGGCGCAGGCGGCTCACGAGCAGGTCGATCGAGCGGTCGAAAAATTCCGCGTCGTTGCCGTGCGTGAGGCCCATCAGCTGGTCGCGCGACAGCACGCGCTGCGGGTGGTCGAGGAACACGCGCAGCAGGCGGTATTCCGCGCCGCTCATCGCGATCTCGACGCCGTTTTCGTCGAGCAGGTGGCGGCCGACCGTGTCGAGGCGCCAGTCGCCGAACGCGATCAGTTTCGCCGCTTCCGTCACCTGCAGGTTCGGCGGCAGCATGCGCGTGCGGCGCAGCACGGCGCGGATGCGGGCCAGCAGTTCGCGCACGGCGAACGGCTTCGGCACGTAGTCGTCGGCGCCGAGTTCCAGGCCGACGACGCGGTCCGTCTCGTCGTCGCGCGCCGTCAGCATCACGATCGGGATCGCGCGGTGCTTCCCGGCGCGCAGTTCGCGGCACAAGGTGAGGCCGTCCTCGCCGGGCATCATGATGTCGAGCAGGACCAGGTCGGGCGTCGCGTGCATCAGCGCGTTGCGCATTTCCCGGCCGTTGGCGGCCAGCGTGACGCGCAGGCCCTGCTTTTCAAGATAGGCGCCGACCAGTTCGCGGATGCCGCGGTCGTCGTCGACGACCAGGACGTGATCGGTCTCGTTCATGGGTTCTCCTTCGTTGGTTGCAGGGCTACTGTAGCGCGACGTCGCGGCGTCATTATGTCCGAATGTGTCGGGGACCGGACAGGACACATGGCCTGACAAAAATGGGAGGTTGCGGACACATCGCGTACACACCGCGGGCGTCCAATGGAGTCTCACGACAACAGGAGGCTTCCATGACCAACCCGATCGCATCCCCGCTTGCCCTGCTGGCCGGCCTGGCCACGGTGGCGTCCCCGTGCGTGCTGCCCGTGCTGCCGTTTCTCCTCGGCGCGACCGTCGACCAGGCGAACCGCCGCCGCCCGCTGCTGATCGTGGCCGGGTTCGTGCTGTCGTTCTCCGCGTTCGCGCTGGCGCTGGGCGCCGTGTCGAGCGCCGCCCAGCTGGCGCAGGAGACACTGCGCAACATCGCAATCCTGCTGCTGGGCGTATCGGGCCTGCTGCGCATCTGGTCGCGGCCGTGGGACCTGCTCGTCGAACGAGTCCGTCCGCTGTGGGCGCGGTGGCGCGGCGATGCCGTGCCGAAGCAGAGCGGCGCCTTCGTGCTGGGCCTGTCGCTGGGCGCCGTGTGGACGCCGTGCGCCGGTCCCGTCCTCGCCTCGATCCTCGCCCTCGTCGTGCAGGCGCACGATCCTTCCAAAGCCGTGCAACTCGTCGGCCTGTATGCCCTCGGTGCCGCGCTGCCGATGCTGGCGCTGATCCACGGCGGCCAGGCCATCGTCCAGCGGGTGCGCGGTGTGGCCCGTCACGCCGTGGCCCTGCAGCGCGCGTTCGGCGTGCTCGTGCTGGCCAGCGCGGCCGCGATCTGGTTCCAGGTCGATACGCAGATCACCGCCCAAATCACCGCCAACTTCGCCTCCATCTTCCCAACCCTGTAAGGAGTTCACATGACAATCCGTTCCCTCATCGCAGCCGCCGCTTTCATTACCGCCGGCGCACAGGCCGCCCCCGCACCGGACTTCGCGGGCATCGACAACTGGATCAACAGCGCGCCTTTGAGCATGCAGCAGCTGCGCGGCAAGGTGGTGCTCGTGGACTTCTGGACCTATGACTGCATCAACTGCCAGCACGTGCTGCCGTACGTGAAAGGCTGGCACCAGAAGTACAAGGACCAGGGGCTGGTCGTCGTCGGGGTGCACACGCCGGAATACGGTTTCGAGCGCAACCTGAACAACCTGAAAACGGCCGTGCAGCGCAACGGCATCACGTTCCCGGTCGCGCAGGACAACCGGTATGCCACCTGGAGTGCGTACAACAACCAGTTCTGGCCGGCGTTCTACCTCGTCGACAAGAAAGGCGAAGTCGTCTACACGCACTTCGGCGAAGGGGATTATGCGCAGACCGAGGCGACGATCCGCAAGCTGCTGGCGCAGCAGTGATCTACGACGCTTCGACGGGCGCGGCGGGGGCGCCGGCCTTCGCCGGCTTCGGCCGCTGCACGAGGCGCGTGCCGGCCAGGCGGTCGTGCAGGAACTGGCGGTCGCGGTCGAGGAAGGCCGCCAGGCCCCAGGCCAGCACGCCCACGGCGACGGCCGCGCCGACCTGGGTCTTGTCCTTCAGGCCCAGCGCCGTGCAGGCGAGGAGGGCGGGCAGGAACCAGCCCCAGGCCAGCAGGTAGCGCACGATGGCCGTCGTCAGCGGCAGGCGCGCGCCGCCGGTCGTGACGACCTGCATGCGCCACGTCTTCATGGCGAGCGTGTGCCCACTGTTGGTCCAGCCCCAGACGAAATAGGCGCCCGTGACGACGAACAGCCAGACCTTCATCGCGTACTGGAACACGGGTGCATGATTGTTGCGCGTGACGACGAGGAACAGCGCCACCGCCAGCATCTCCACCGCCAGCAGCAGGAAGGTCTCGTAGACCATCGCGATCAGGCGGCGTTTGATGCTGGGCGTTTCATGCATGGCGATCCATTCAGGCGTTGTTGGGTGTGATGCCCCAGTTTGCCGGGACCTGCTTTTCCGGCTCCGGTGCGGGTTGG
>CBIHRX010000425.1:0-4918 GCA_966212555.1 uncultured Massilia sp. | reverse complement strand
TCGACGGTGGCCGGCGTCGCCCAGACCTACGGGTATGGCGCGATGACGAATTCGTTCAACGACCTCCACTACAGCAAGGCCGTGCTGTTCATCGGCTCGAACCCGGCCGAGGCGCACCCGATCTCGATGCTGCACTTCCTGCACGCGAAGGAACTGGGCGCGAAGATGATTGTCGTCGACCCGCGCTTCACCCGCACGGCGCGCTTCGCCCACCACTACGTGCGCATCCGCCCCGGCACGGACATCGCGTTCGTGTGGGGCATGCTGTGGCACATCTTCAACAACGGCTGGGAAGACAAGGCCTACATCGCCGCGCGCACGTACGGCAATGACGACGTGCGCAAGGAAGTCGCGAAGTGGACCCCCCACAAAGTCAGCGACGTGACCGGCGTGCCGGAAGCCTCCGTGCGCATGGCGGCCGAGATGCTGGCGACGAACCGGCCGTCGTCCGTCGTCTGGTGCATGGGCATCACGCAGCACCACGTGGGCACGGCGAACGTGCGCGCGCTGTCGATCCTGCAGCTGGCGCTGGGGAACATCGGCGTGCAGGGCGGGGGCGCGAACATCTACCGCGGCCACGACAACGTGCAGGGCGCGACCGACGTCGGCCCGAACGGCGATTCGCTGCCCGGCTACTACGGCATCGCGGAAGGCGCGTGGAAGCACTTCTCCACCGTGTGGGGCGTCGACTACGACTGGGTCAAGTCGCGTTTCGGCTCCAAGGAGCTGATGGAAAAGCCGGGCATCACGGTGTCGCGCTGGTTCGACGCGGTGCTCGAGGATAACCAGTACGTCGACCAGCCCGCCAACCTGCGCGCCGTGTTCTACTGGGGCCACGCGCCGAACAGCCAGACGCGCCTGCCGGACATGAAGGCCGCGATGCAGAAGCTGGACTTCATGGTCGTCATCGATCCTTACCCCAGCATGACGGCGGCGATGCATGGCCGCACGGACGGCGTCTACCTGCTGCCGGCCGCGTCGCAGTTCGAGACGCAGGGCTCGGTGACGGCGTCGAACCGGTCGATCCAGTGGCGCGAGCGCGTGATCCAGCCGCTGTTCGAGTGCAAGACCGACCACGAGATCATGTACCTGTTCGCGCGCAAGCTGGGCTTCGGCGAGCAGCTCGTCAAGAACATCAAGGTCGTCAACAACGAGCCGGTCATCGAGGACATCCTCCGCGAGATCAACCGTTCGTGCTGGACCATCGGCTACACGGGCTGCTCGCCCGAGCGCCTGAAGCTGCACATGGAGCACAAGCGCGACTTCAATCCGACGACGATGCGCGCGGAGAGCGGACCGTGCAAGGGCGACTACTACGGCCTGCCGTGGCCCTGCTGGGGCACGCCGGAGATGAAGCACCCCGGCACGCCGATCCTGTACGACCTGCACAAGTCCGTGGCCGAGGGCGGCCTGCCGTTCCGCGCCAACTGGGGCGTCGAACACAACGGCGAGCCCCTGCTGGCGGCCGACGGCTCGTTCACGAAGGACAGCGAGATCGACACGGGCTACCCGGAATTCGACCACGTGTTCCTGAAAAAGCTGGGCTGGTGGGCCGAGCTGACGCCGGAAGAGCAGGTGCAGGCCGAGGGCAAGAACTGGAAGACGGACCTGTCGGGCGGGATCATCCGCGTCGTCATCGCCCACGGCTGCGCGCCGTTCGGCAACGCGCGCGCCCGCTGCAACGTGTGGAACTTCCCGGACCCCGTGCCGGTGCACCGCGAACCGCTCGTCACGCCGCGGCGCGACCTGGTTGCCAAATACCCGACCTACGACGACAAGGCCGCGTTCTGGCGCCTGCCGACGCTCTACAAATCCGTGCAGGCAGTCGACTTCTCGAAGGACTACCCGCTGATCATGACGTCGGGCCGCCTCGTCGAGTACGAGGGCGGGGGCGAGGAGACGCGCTCGAACCCGTGGCTGGCCGAACTGCAGCAGAACATGTTCTGCGAGGTGAACCCGGAAGACGCGGCGCAGATCGGCGTGAAGCTGGGCGAATTCATGTGGGTCGAGACGCCGACCGGCGCCCGGCTGAAGCTGATGGCGATGGTGACGCCGCGCGTGCCCGTGGGCCTCGTGTGGATGCCGTTCCACTTCGGCGGCTGGTGGATGGGCGAGGACCTTGAAAAGCATTATCCGGAAGGCGGCGCGCCCGCGGTGCGCGGTGAGGCCGTCAACACCGGCTGGACGTACGGGTACGACGCCGTGACGATGATGCAGGAAACGAAAGTGTCGCTGTGCCGGCTGGTGCGGGCATGACAACGAGTACATAAACAACGAACGTGTAAACACCGTCATCCCCGCGCAGGCGGGGATCCAGGTTCGAGTGCAACGGAACGCACGAAAAATTGGGCCCCCGCCTTCGCGGGGGCGACGAACGGGAGGCGACGATGGCTAGAATGAAATTCATCTGCGACACGGAGCGCTGCATCGACTGCAACGGCTGCGTGACCGCCTGCAAGAACGAGAACGAGACCCCGTGGGGCGTGAACCGCCGCCGCGTCGTCACCATCAACGACGGCGTGCCGGGCGAGCGCTCGATCTCCGTCGCGTGCATGCACTGCAGCGACGCGCCGTGCCTGGCCGTCTGCCCCGTCAACTGCATCTACCACACGGAAGACGGCATCGTCCTGCACGACAAGGACCAGTGCATCGGCTGCGGCTACTGCTATTACGCGTGCCCGTTCGGCGCGCCGCAGTTCCCGTCCACGGGCCTGTTCAACCACCGCGGCAAGATGGACAAGTGCACGTTCTGCTCCGGCGGGCCGGAGCCCGACACGTCCGAGGCCGAGTTCAAGAAGTACGGCCGCAACCGCATCGCCGAGGGCAAACTGCCCGCGTGCGCGGAAATGTGCGGCACGAAGGCGCTGATCGGCGGCGACGCGACCGTCATCGCCGACATCTACCGCCAGCGCGTCGAGACGCGCGGCTACGGTCCGGAACTGTGGGGCTGGAAGATCGCCTACGGCAAGCCGAAGCGCGGGGGCGACATCAAGGCGAAGGGCGACGGCCCGCGCGAGAACCAGAACCTCAAGGACTCGCAGAACGACGAGGGGAGGCTGCCGACATGAAGCGCATCGTCATCCTCTGCCTGCCCCTGATGCTGCTCGCGGGCTGCCTCGAAGTCGACCAGCATCCGAACTGGGTGCACGGCATGTACGCCGGGAAGAAGGACGACCGGCCGTTCCTCCGCCACTTCCACAACGACAAGCTGTCGTGGTGGGGCACGATCAGCAACCGCAACATGAACCAGAACGAATACAACCGGGCCAACCCGTAACAGGAGCCGACCATGTCATTCACGCTACGATCGTTGCTGTCGTTGTTGCTGTCATTGTGGCTGATCGGCTTGGCGCACGCCGGTGTTCCGAACAACCGCGCCGAGCCCGCGTATGCCGAGGAGCAGACGATCCTGCAGGCCGAGAAGGATGCGCGCACGCCCGAGCCGGGGCTGGATTCGAAGTCGTCCGGCCGCGTGCACATCGACCGCCACTACCTGGGCCAGTACGGCAGCACGGAAGGCACCGTCATCGTGCAGCGGGGCGGCAACCAGTGGCGCGTGCTGCGCAACGGGCCGATCGCGACGGCGATGGGCACCATCCTCGTCGTCGTGCTCGTCGCGATATTCTTCTTCTACCGCGCCATCGGTCCCGTGCGCACGGAAGAACCGGACACCGGCCGGCGCATCCGCCGCTTCACGGGCTGGGAGCGCGGCGTGCACTGGGCGACGGCGATCAGCTTCATCATCCTCGCCGTCACGGGCCTCGTCATCATGTTCGGCAAGAAGCTCCTCATTCCGCTCGTCGGCCATGACGTGTTCGCGGGGCTGGCCTATATCTTCAAGTACCTGCACAACTTCGTGGGTCCGCTGTTCATCGTGTGCTCCGTGCTGATGTTCTTCACCTTCCTGCGCCGGAATTTTTTCCGCCGCATCGACTGGCAATGGGTGAAACAGGGCGGCGGCCTCGTCTCGCACAAGCACGTGCCGGCCGGGTTCTTCAACGCCGGCGAGAAATCCTGGTTCTGGCTGGGCGTGACCCTGCTGGGCCTCGTGATGTCGATCAGCGGCCTGATCCTGGATTTCGTCACGTTCGGCCAGACCCGCTACGTGATGCAGGTCGCGAACTACCTGCACATCGCCGGCGCCACGTTCTACATCGCGGCCGCGATGGGCCACATCTACATCGGCACGTGGGGCACGCCGGGCGCATACGAAGCGATGCGCCACGGGACCGTGGACGAATCGTGGGCCAAGGCGCACCACGCCGTGTGGTACGACGAAGTGAAGGCGGGCGTGGAACCGGGCACGTTCGACGACCGCGTGCCGCCCGACCAGCGGCCTCCGGCCGGCAGTCCGCCGCCGCGGCCCGCGCATTGAGGAGCCGCCGATGAAAACGACGACGACGATCCTGGCCTTGCTGGTACTGCTGGCCGGTTGCAAGCAGCATGGGGACGAGGCCCAGCGCAAGACGAAATTCCCCGGCATGGTGACGGCCGACGGCGGCACGAGCGGCCAGGTGATGGCCGCGCACGCGGGACCGAAGACGAACGCCGGCTACGCGGGCGGCACGCCGGGCATCGCGGGCGGCAGCGGCGGCAACACGGCCGGCGCGGAGACGGGCGGCACCGTGCGCGAGACGGGACAAGGGCCCAGCCAGGGCACGACCCCGCCCAGCGGCGCCGGCACCCAGGGCACGACCCAGACGCAGCCCGGCGACCACGGCAAGCCGGCCGCGCCGACGCCGGCGGAGACGGGTCCGCTGCCGGGCGCCGTCAACCGCGACCCGAGCCACTCGGCGGCGCCGGGACGATGAAAGGAATCGCGATGAACCCCATGCACAGGATCGCGGCATTCGCGCTGGCGCTGTCCGCCGCGGCGGCCCACGCCGCGCTGCCGCCGCCGACACCCGCCCAGCAGGAG
>CBIHRX010000424.1:0-4971 GCA_966212555.1 uncultured Massilia sp. | reverse complement strand
ATCGCGCAGCCGCGCCAGCTGGCGCTGTGGTGGCAGGACATCCTTGACCGCCTGCGCGTGCAGCGCCGCGCGGACGTCGAATGGCTCGATCCGGAGGAGATGCCGTTGCCGCAGCGGCGCCTGGCCGTCTGCGCGCGCGGCGTGAGCGGCAATGTGGCCGTGGCGGAACTGAAGCAGACGCTCGCCTGGCAGCGCCGCCCGGAACAGGTGGATGCCGCGTGCGTGGCTGTGTGGCCGGCGGCCGGCGGCTGGCTCCATCTGCAAACCGACGAGAACGAGGGCCAGGTGTACGTCTACGCGCCGCGCGACTGGACATTGTGGCAACGTAGCGAGCGCCGCGCCGCCACGGCGCGGTATGCGGCGCGCACGCCGGCGCCGGCCGCACCGGGCACGCGGCCGCTGCCCGTGTGGCCGTTCGGCGTCGCGTTCGCGCTGGCGATGCTGTTGCTGTGGTGGCGCGAACGGCGCTGATCGGCACGATTTTCCGGAACGTGCGATGATCGTCCACCTTCCGTACGATCCGTTACCGCCATGTCCGAACCCACCGCCGCCCCACGCCATCCCGACGGCCGCTTCCGCAACGTCGTTCCGCGCCGCCGCCAGGGCATCCTGGAGATGCTGGCGCTGTTCTGGAAAGTGTCGACGACGAAGCCGAAGACGGCGGTGCCCGACCAGCCGCTGCCCGTGTGGCCGGTCACAAAGGCCGACATCGAGGCCGCGCCCGACGCGAGCCTGTGGCGCCTGGGCCATTCGACCATGCTGTTCAAGCTGGATGGCCGCTACTGGCTCACGGACCCCGTGTTTTCCGAGCGTGCCGCGCCGGTGCAGTGGGCGGGTCCGAAGCGCTTTCACGCGCCACCGCTCGGCATCGAGGCGCTGCCGCGGCTCGCGGGCGTGATCCTGTCGCACGATCATTACGACCACCTGGACTACGCCAGCATCAGGCGCCTGATCCCGCAGGCCGACATGTTCATCGCACCGCTGGGCGTGGGGGACCGCATCGTCCGCTGGGGCGTCGACCCCGCGAAGGTGCGCCAGCTCGACTGGTGGCAGTCGACGGAGCTCGACGGCCTGCGCCTGACGGCCGCGCCGTCGCGGCATTTTTCGGGCAGGAGCCTCGGCGACGGCGACCGCACGTTGTGGGTGTCGTGGGTCATCGAGGCGGCGGGGCTGAAACTGTTCTTCAGCGGCGACACGGGCTACCACGACGACTTCAAGACCATCGGCGAGCGTTTCGGCCCGTTCGACGTGACGTTCCTCGAGAACGGGGCCTACAACGCGATGTGGCCGGAGGTGCACATGCTGCCGGAAGAGACGCTGCAGGCGCACCTGGACCTGCGCGGGCGCTGGCTGGTGCCGGTCCACAACGGCACGTTCGACCTGGCGCTGCACCCTTGGTATGAGCCGTTCGAGCGCATCGCCGGTCTCGCGCGCGCGGCCGGCGTGAAACTGGCGACGCCGATGATGGGCGAGCGCCTGGCGCTGGCGCAGCCGCAGGAAGGCGCCAACTGGTGGCGCGAGGCGATGCCGGCGCCGGCCATGCCGCTCACGCCCGCAGCGCGCTGACCACCAGCTTGCGCTTGCCGTTGGGCGCCAGCGGGATATCGCTTTCTTCCTGCAGCGCGATGTCGAACCGGTCGCCCCAGCGGCGCCGCTGGGCATCCAGCAGGAAGGCACGCTGGGCCGCGTCGAGCGGGCCGTGGCGGCCCACCACCGCAAGGACGATCTCTCCGGGACGCCGCTGGCGCACCTGGTACAGGCGTACGACGTCCCACGTGGCTTCGTCGATGACGATGGAGAGACCGGGAATGCGGTTGCCGGCGCGGTCGATCAGGAATTCTTGCGCGCGGCCGTCGATGGCGGCGCAGTGTCCGCCCGCGTCGATCACGCCGTAGTCGCCGGTGCGGTAGCGGATCAGCGGCATCACGTCGTTCCACAGCGAGGTGCCGGCGATTTCCGCGCGCGTTCCTTCCCAACGGTTCTCCGACCAGCCGTACAGGGGCTGGAACCGGTAGGCCGGATTCCCGGTGCCGGTGCACGTGGCGAAGGCCAGGTTCGTGCGTTCCGACAGGCCGTAGTTGAGCGAGACGGGGCAGTCGAAGATCCGGCGCAGCGCCGCCAGTTGCGCGGGCGTGACGGGCTCGGACGCCAGCAGCACGGCGCGCACGCGGAAATCGAGGTCGCCCGGTTGCAGCAGTTCGGCCAGCGCGGCCGCGGAGCTGGGATACGCATGCACGTAGTCCGGGCGGAAGCGGTTGAGGGCCGTGCGGATGGCGGCGCGGTGCGCGGCGCCGACGTGGTAGGGCGACAGCATCAGGCGGTTGCCCGCGACGCGCACCGGCGGCTCGTGCGCGAGGCGGCGTGCGTCGGCACCGATGCGCAGGATGCGCGACTTATCGAACGAGAAGCCGAACCGTCCCCACTCGTGCGCGAAAAAGGCTTTTTCGATGTCGGCCAGGCGCTTGTTGCGCCACATGCCGATGCCCTGGCCCGACGAGCCGCCGCTCGTCGCGTACAGCAGCCGGCGCGGGTCGAGGCGGCTGTCGAGGAAGTCGCGCTGGCGCGCCATCACCTCGTCCTTGGTCAGCCAGGGAAAGGCGGCCAGCACCTCGCCCAGCGGTTCGTGCGCCGCCTCGGCGGGGCTGACCCGCACCGTGCGGCGGTAGTGCGGCACGTGCGCGAGCGCGTGCACGAGGATGCGGCGCAGGCGGCGCCGCGCCAGCGCATCGATGGCCGCGGCGTCGGCGGCGAGCAGCGCGCGCAGGCGGAAGTAGTCCGGGTGGTACAGCAGGCGGGCCGGAAGATACGGGCGCCACGCGTAGTAGCGGCGCGCCAGCCAGCCGTACAGGGCGGCGCGCTCAAGCATCGAGCAGGCGCCGGAAGTCGGCCGGCGACGCGTCGCCCAGCCCGAGGCTCGCCAGCGTGCGCGCCGCGGACTCGCTGCGGAAATCGCGGTCGAGCAGGCCTTCGGCGATCACGATCAGCGCGTCCGCCACCGGCGTCGGCACGCCCATCAGGCGGCCGATCGAGGACAGCAGGGCGAGGCCCATCGGCACGTCTTCCGTGATGAAACGCGTCTCCATGCTGGCCGGTCCCTTCGGACCGCCTTCCCGCGCGTAACGGCGGAACACGGCCAGCGCGGGCTCGTCCAGGTCGTCGGCGTTGCGGAAGCGGCATTCGTCGAAATAGGGCGACGGCCGCCCGCCCGTGGCGGCGATGACGGCATTCTTTTCCGCGTCGAGCCGCGTCAGCAGGCGCAGTACCGACGGCGTGAACGCTTCGCGGTACATCCAGAATTCGCCGCCGGCATGTTCGATGCGGCTGGCCGAGAGCAGGGTGCCGATCGTGTGCACGACGAGGTTCGGGTTGTGCAGCGCCGATTCGACCACGTTGGTGCGGGTCGCCACATAGGTCGGGAACAAACGGGCCGCGCGCGCCAGTCCCTCGGCCGCGCGCGCCCGCGGCACGAAGGCCAGCGCGTTGCGCACGTTGCGGAACAGGATGTCCACCATGCCCGGTGCGACGAGGCGCGCGTCGTAGGGCAGGCTTTCGCCTTCCGCCAGCAGGAATCCGGCGCGGGCCTGCCAGGGCAGGAAGTGGAACGAACCCAGGTAGCCGGGCGCCAGCAGCACGAGCGGGCGGCCGTCGAGCCGCGGCCCGATCAGCGCCGCGACGTGCGGATGGCACTGCGTCTGGGTGGTGACGACGACGGCATCCGGCGCGATGTCGAAGGCTTCGTCGGGGTCGCGCGTGGCGAGCGCCAGTGCGGCCGTGCGCGGCGCGCCGTCGCCGGCCTTGCCGTTCACCGTGATCGTGCGCGTTGCCGCGACGGTGTCGAAATTCGCGTCATGCAGCGCGCGCGACGTTTTGAGCAGGGCGACCCGGTGACCGTCCAGCGCCAGCAGGGCCCCGAGCGCGCAGCCGGCATTGCCGGCGCCAACCATTAATACGTTCATGCTTGAGCCTCGTCAGAATCGTCGATGACGTTTCATGACAATGCCCAATGCGCTCGTGGTTGGGTTGCGCTGGCTCAGTCGTATGCGCCGCACATGACGGAACTATTTGCGGTAGCGGTACGTCTGCAGGGGGCCGTCCGGAAAGCCGACGGTCTCGGCGGCGATGGCCCCGGCTTTCAGTGCGACGCGGCGCGACGCTTCGTTGCCGGGCTTGATCAGGCTGATCAGGCTGGTCATGCCCAAGGTGCCGAACGCGACGTCGCGCACGGCCCGCGCCGCTTCCGTGGCGAACCTGCGGCCGCGCAGCGCCGGCACGATCATCCAGCTCAGTTCCGCTTCATCCCACCCGGCCGGGTGAAACAGGCCGACGCGGCCCACGAAGCTGCCGTCGGCGGGATCTTCGACCATCCACACGCCGTAGCCGCGCATCTGCCAGTGCCCGATCAGCATCGCGAGATGCAGCCAGGCGTCCGTCCGGTCGAGCGGGCGGCCCTGGCCGATGTAGCGCATCGTGTACGGGTCCGCATGCAGGGCGGAGAATGCCGCCGCGTGGCGCGCCTCGGGAACGACCAGTTGCAGGCGCGCGGTGTGCAGGAGCGAGATGTCGGTGGCCATGCCCCATGCTAGCCCGAGCCGGGCCGGGGCCGGCGCACGATCAGCCGGCGTGGTCGCGCATCCACTCCTTCAACCCGTTGACCCAGCTCTTGGCCGGCAGGTTGTAGCGCCGCTTGATGTCGGCCGCGCGCTCGTACAGCACGGCGAAATCGATCTGCGGCGCGTCCTTGAATGCGACGACGACGATGTTGGCGTCGTGGACTTCCGGCAGCCAGACGACGGCGTCGAACGCTTCCCGCATCGCGTCGAGGTTCTTGTCGTAGTTCGAAAAATCGCCGAACACGTTGGCCGTCATGATGCCCCCAATCTTGAGGCAGGCGGCGCACGCGGCGTAAAACTCGGGCGTGTCGAGCACGGGGCCGCGCGCTTCCTCGTCGTACAGGTCGACCTGCAGCACGTC
>CBIHRX010000423.1:0-4981 GCA_966212555.1 uncultured Massilia sp. | reverse complement strand
ACCTGGCGATCCGCAACCGCAAGGCCGGCTACGCCGTGTCGATCGTCAAGGCGGGTGCCCGCCTCGTCGGCCACGACGGCGGTCCGGTGCGCGCGCCGCTGACCGACCTCACGCCGGAAGAAAACGACATGCTGCACAGGCTGATCGTTGCCCAGGGCGCCCAATAACAATCAAAAAATACCGCAAGGAGAAACCATGACGATTCAAGGTGAAATGATCATCGGCCGCCGCGTGGTGCGCGGCGGTGCCGGCACCACGCGCGCCTTCAACCCGGCCACCCGTACGCAAATGGAACCGGAATTCGGCCTCGCGACGGAAGACGACGTCGTCGCCGCGTGCACGCTCGCTGAACAGGCGTTCGACACCTACCGCAACCTGCCGCTGGACCTGCGCGCCCGCTTCCTGGAAACCATCGCCGACCGCATCATGGACATCGGCCCGGCGCTGATCGAACGCGCCTCCGCCGAATCGGGCCTGCCGGCCGCACGCCTGGAAGGCGAGCGCGGACGCACGTGCAACCAGTTGCGCCTGTTCGCGAAGGTCGTACGCGACGGGTACTTCCTCGAAGCGACGCTCGATTCCGCCCTGCCCCAGCGCACGCCGCCCCGGTCGGACCTGCGCATGCGCAAGATCCCGCTGGGTCCCGTCGCCGTCTTCGGCGCGTCGAACTTCCCGCTCGCCTTCTCCGTCGCCGGCGGCGATACCGCGTCCGCGCTGGCGGCCGGCTGCCCCGTCGTCGTGAAGGCGCACAGCGCCCACCTCGGCACGTCGGAACTGGTTGGTAAAGCGGTGCGCCAGGCCGCCGAGGATTGCGGCATGCCGGACGGCGTGTTCTCGATGCTGATCGGCGAAGGCCGCGTGGCCGGCCAGGCACTGGCCGCGCATCCGGCCATCAAGGCGGTCGGCTTCACCGGTTCGCGCCAGGGCGGCCTCGCCCTCGTGCGCACGGCGAACGCGCGCAAGGAACCGATCCCCGTCTATGCCGAAATGAGCAGCATCAATCCCGTGTTCATGCTGCCGGGCGCCCTCGCCGCGGGCGGCGCGAAGCTGGCCGGCGCGTTCGTCGATTCGCTGACGCTGGGCGTGGGCCAGTTCTGCACGAACCCGGGCCTCGTCATCGCCCTCGCCGGCAAGGACCTCGACGCGTTCCGCGCGTCCGCCGCGGAGGCGCTGGCCGCCAAGGGCGCGGGCACGATGCTCACCGCGGGCATCCACCAGGCCTACGTCGACGCCGTCGGCCGCCGTACCGCCATCGAAGGCGTCCAACTGGTCGGCCAGGGCAGCGCCGAAGGCACGGGCTGCGCCGCGCAGGCCGCGCTGTACGCCTGCGACGCCGCCACCTACATCGCCAGCCCGGCGCTGGACGAAGAGATCTTCGGCCCGGCATCGCTCGTCGTCGCCTGCCGCGACGAAGCGGACATGCTGGCCGTCGCGCGCCACCTGGAAGGCCAGCTGACGGCGACCGTCCACGCCACGGCCGCCGACCGAGAACTGGCCGGCGGCCTGCTGCCGACGCTGGAGCGCAAGGCCGGCCGTGTGCTGTTCAACGGTTTCCCGACCGGCGTCGAAGTGTCGCACGCCATGGTGCACGGCGGCCCGTTCCCGGCCACGTCGGACAGCCGCTCGACGTCCGTCGGCGCCACCGCCATCGAGCGCTTCCTGCGCCCGGTGTGCTACCAGGACGTACCGGCCGAGCTGTTGCCGGAAGCCCTACGCGACGACAATCCGCTGGGCCTCGCCCGCCTGGTCGACGGCACGCTGCAGCTCGCGAAATAATCATGCCGTAGACTGCAGGACCCCGCGGGCGGCTGGTACGATGTGCCGGCCCGCCCGCAACGGCCGGAGGAGACGCCGGCCAAGCGATCGTCAGCAAAAACCATAGATAAGGCCTGACCATGACCCGCAATCGCACCGGCGACGCCGCAGTCGCCAGCCCCGCCGCCCGCCCCGCCGGCGGCAACTACCGGTGGACCATCTGCGCCCTCCTGTTCTTCGCCACCACCGTCAACTACCTCGACCGCCAGGTGCTGAGCCTTCTCGCGCCGTCGCTGTCGAAGGAATTCGGCTGGTCCAACACGGACTACGCCAACATCGCCGCCGCCTTCCAGTTCATGTACGCGATCGCCCTGCTGTTCGCGGGCCGCATCGTCGACCGCCTGGGCACCAAGACGGCGTACATCATCGCCATCGTCGTGTGGTCGGGCGGCGCCGTCGCCCACGCCTATTCGATCGAACTGGGCAACGGCCTGAAATCGCTGCTGGGCCTCGCCGTGCCGGCGTCCGTCATCGGCTTCATCGTCGCACGCACGATCCTCGCGATCGGCGAAGCGGGCAACTTCCCGGCCGCGATCCGCGCGACCGCCGAATACTTTCCCAAGTCCGAGCGCTCGTTCGCGACGGGTATCTTCAACTCCGGCGCCAACATCGGCGCGATCCTGGCGCCGCTGACGGTGCCGGTGCTCGCCGCGATCTGGGGCTGGCAGGCCGCGTTCATCTGGATCGGCGCGATCGGCTTCCTGTGGGTCGTGTTCTGGGCGGTCCTGTTCGACGAGCCGGCGCGCCAGCGCCGCCTGTCGCGTTCGGAGCTCGAGTACATCCGCAGCGACGACGCGGGCGCGGCGCCCGTGGCGGCAACCGGGCCCGCGCCCGGCTGGCGTACCCTGCTGGGCCTGCGCCAGACGTGGGCTTTCGTCGTCGGCAAATTCATGACGGACGGCGTGTGGTGGTTCTTCCTGTTCTGGCTGCCGAAATACCTGACCGACAAATACGGCATGGCGACATCCGACCTGGTGCTGCCGCTGGCCGTCCTGTACAGCATGACGATGGTCGGCAGCATCGGCGGCGGCGCCCTCCCGTCGCGCTTCATGCGCCAGGGCAGCGCGCCGTACGACAGCCGCATGAAGGCCATGCTGCTGATCGCCTTCTTCCCGCTCGTCGTGCTGCTGGCGCAGCCGCTCGGGAGCCTGGGCTACTGGGTGCCCGTGATCCTGATCGGCATCGGCGCCTCGGCGCACCAGGCGTGGTCGGCCAATCTGCTGACGATCACGTCGGACCTGTTCCCGCGCCACTGCGTCGCCTCCGTCGTCGGCATCGGCGGCCTGGCGGGCGGCATCGGCGGCGTGCTCGTGACCAAGGTCGGCGGCGTGCTGTTCGACTACTACGGCGCGCAGGGCCGGATCCAGACGGGCTACATGATCATGTTCGCGTTCTGCGCGCTGGCCTACCTGGCCGCGTGGGGCATCATGAAGGTGCTCGTGCCGACGCAGGACATGGCCCGCCTGCCGGAGGAGCTGGCGCATGCCTGATGCAATCGTCGAACGCGTCCCCGGCGTCAGCTGCGCCGTGGGCGAGAGCCCCGTCTGGCACGCGGAGGAACAGGCGTGGTACTGGGTCGACATCCCCGCGCGCCGCATCTGGCGCCTGGACCACGCATCCGGCGCGACGCGGCACTGGACGGCCGCCGAAATGGTCGCCTGCATCGCGCCGCGCGCCAGTGGCGGCCTGATCGCCGGCATGGAGACGGGCGTCTTCGCCGTCGACCTGCAGGACGACGGGACCGTGCGCGCGGAGCGTCTGGCCGCACCGCCCGAGCTGGCGCCCGGCATGCGTTTCAACGACGGCCGCACGGACCGCCAGGGCCGCTTCTGGAGCGGCACGATGTGGATGGACATGGCGGCCGCGCTGCCGATCGGCCGGCTGTACCGCTACGACGCCGCCGGCCTGTCCGCGCCGCTCGTCTCCGGCCTCGTCACGCAGAACGGCCTCGCATGGTCGCCCGACGGGCGCACGATGTACCTGTCCGATTCGCACCCGACGCGCCGGCGCGTGTGGACCTTCGACTACGACGTCGACGCCGGCGTGCCGCACAACCGGCGCCTGTTCGTCGACATGGCCGCGTATGCGGGGCGCCCGGACGGCGCCACGATGGACAGCGACGGCTGCTACTGGGTCGCGGGCAACGATGGCTCCAGCCTCCTGCGGTTCACGCCGGCGGGGAAACTGGATCGCGAGCTGCAACTGCCGGTCGCGAAACCGTCGATGCCGTGCTTCGGCGGGCCGGATCTGGATACCTTGCTGATCACGTCGATCGTGCAGCCGGGGCACGAGGACGATGCGCTGGCGGGCGCGGTGCTGATGGTGCGGCCCGAGGTCACGGGCGTGCCGGAAGTCCCGTTTTCGTAGGGTGGGCACCCCGTGCCCACGCGAAAGCCGGCAGATAGCGGGCGTTCGCGTGGGCGGAAGGCCGCCCACCCAACGGGCCCGAAAGCCCATACATGTCGGTTAGTTGCAGATAAGGGTAACCAGCACGGATGGCCCCGATGCGGTATCGTGTTTGCATGAACGACATCCATTTCTACGAACCGCGCGCGGGCCACGGCCTGCCGCACGATCCCTTCAATGCCATCGTCGGCCCCCGCCCCATCGGCTGGATTTCGACCAAAAGCCGGGCCGGCATCCCGAACCTCGCGCCGTACAGCTTCTTCAACGCGTTCAACTACACGCCGCCGATCGTCGGCTTCGCCAGCATCGGCTACAAGGACACCGTCCGCAACGTCGAGGAAACGGGGCAGTTCTGCTGGAACCTGGCCACGCGCGCCCTGGCCGAGCGGATGAACGCCACCTGCGCCATGGTGGCGCCCGACGTGGACGAGTTCGCGCTGGCCGGCGTCACGCCCGCCGCGTCGCGGCTGGTGGACGTGCCGCGCGTGGCCGAGGCGCCGGTCTCGTTCGAATGCCGGCTCACCCAGCTCGTGCGCCTCCAGGACGCGGCCGGGCAGCCGGCGCCGAGCTGGCTCGTGCTGGGCGAAGTCGTCGGAGTGCACATCGACCGTAGCCTGCTGAAGGACGGCGTCTACGACACGGCGCACGCCGGCCACATCCTGCGCGGCGGCGGTACCGCCGATTATTTAGAGATCGGACCGGACCACCACTTCCGCCTGTTCAGGCCGACGTGATATCCGCCAAATATGGCGAAGTAGGC
>CBIHRX010000422.1:0-5006 GCA_966212555.1 uncultured Massilia sp. | reverse complement strand
CGCGACGCCGTCAGGCGCGCTTCTCGTTCTTTGCGCTGCGTGCGTGTTCGGCGCCAAGTGCGCCGGCCATGCCGTACACCTGCTGGGCGCGCTGCAGTTCGGCGCGTTCGGCGCCGTCGGCCTGCTGCATGCTGTCCTGGCGCACGGGGGGGGCGGGATCGAGGCCGAGGTCGTCGGCTACGCCCTGTCTCTCAAGATTGGTCGTCATGGTTTTCTCCATTTGGTTAGTAAGCTGGCGCGGCTTGTTCAATAAACAAAACCGCTGATGACGCTACTGTACCGCAACGGAGGCTAACTCGTCGCCATCTGTTTTGTTTTTACACCCATCTTCTTTCCGGGTGAAAATTTACTACACAATTTCGCGTGCCGTGCCATCATGGGCGCCCATGAGCGACGAGGAGAGATCGATGAAACGAGTTGACGAGATCGGAAACGACGAACACGTGCGCGGCCCCGCCGATGCCGCGCTGACGGTGATCGAATATGCGGACTTCCAGTGCCCGTACAGCGCCCGCGCCCACCTCGCCCTGCGCGACCTGGACGAACGATTCGGCGGCATCCGCCTGGTCTACCGCCACCTGCCGCTGGCGCACCTGCACCCGCTGGCCGAGCTGGCGTCGGAAGCGGCCGAGGCCGCCGGCAGCCAGGACCAGTTCTGGGAGATGCACGACGCGCTGTACGAACAGCAGCGCCAGGTCATGGACAAGCAGGATCTCGCCGTGCTGGCGGAAAGCCTCGATCTCGACATCGAACGCTTCCGCGCCGACGTTCTGGAGCGCCGCCACCGCGCCCGCGTACAGGCCGATGCCGAACGCGCCCACCACGACGGCGCGACCGGCACCCCGACCTTCTACATCAACGGCGTGCGCTACCGCGGCGACTCGGACCGCGCATCGCTGGAAAGCGCGCTCAGCGAGGCGCTCGGGCGCTGAGCCGCGGCCTTTGCGGGCGCGGCCGTCTGCGCAGTCGCCGCGGGCTTGCCATACAACGCCTGCGGTTCGGACACGGCCAGCCAGCCGCCCGCCGGCAACAGTGGCACGAGCAGCAGCGCCACGATGTTGATGATCTTGATGAGCGGATTCACGGCCGGACCGGCCGTGTCCTTGTACGGGTCGCCCACCGTGTCGCCCGTCACGGCCGCCTTGTGCGCGTCGGAGCCCTTGCCGCCGTAGTGGTTGTCCTCGATGTATTTCTTGGCGTTGTCCCAGGCGCCGCCTCCCGTCGTCATCGAGATCGCGACGAAGAGTCCGGTCACGATCGTGCCCATCAGCATGCCGCCCAGCGCCGCCGGCCCCAGCAGCATGCCGACGAGGATCGGCACGATCACGGGCAGCAGCGACGGCAGCACCATCTCGCGGATCGCGGACGCCGTCAGCATGTCGACGGCGCGGTCGTATTCCGGCTTGCCGGTACCCGTCATGATCCCGACGATGTCGCGGAACTGGCGCCGCACTTCGAGCACGACGGCACCCGCCGCCCGCCCCACCGCTTCCATCGCCAGCGCGCCGAACAGGTAGGGCACGAGGCCGCCGATGAACAGGCCCACGATCACCATCGGATTCGACAGCTCGAACGCGAGCCGCGTGCCGTTCGCTTCCAGCGCATGCGTGTAGTCGGCGAACAGCACGAGGGCCGCGAGCCCCGCGGAGCCGATCGCGTACCCCTTCGTGACGGCCTTCGTCGTGTTGCCGACGGCGTCCAGCGGGTCGGTGACGGCGCGCACCTGGTCCGGCATGCCGCTCATCTCGGCGATGCCGCCGGCGTTGTCCGTGATCGGGCCGTACGCATCCAGCGCGACGATGATGCCGGCCATCGACAGCATGGCGGTGGCGGCGATGGCGATGCCGTACAGGCCGCCCAGCTGGTACGCGACGAGGATCGCGGCGCACACGACGAGCACGGGATACGCCGTCGACTTCATCGACACGCCCAGCCCCGCGATGATGTTGGTGCCGTGGCCCGTCGTCGACGCTTCGGCGATGTGGCGCACGGGGCCGAATTCCGTGGCCGTGTAGTACTCGGTGATGTAGACCATGAGGCCCGTGAGCGCGATGCCGACCGCGGCGCAGCCCAGCATGCGCCAGCGCATCGCGTCGTCCGGCCACACGAGCCACGTGACGACGGCGAACCCGATCAGCGACAGCGCGGCCGACCACCACAGCCCCGTGTACAGCGCGTACATGATCTTGTGTCCCGGATGGTTCTTCACGAGCGAACAGCCGACGATGGACGCGATGATGGAGACCCCGCCCAGCAGCAGCGGATACACGGTGCCGGTGCCGCCCATGCCGGGAATCACGAGCGCGCCCAGCAGCATCGTGGCGACCAGCGTGACGACGTACGTTTCGAACAGGTCGGCCGCCATGCCGGCGCAATCGCCCACGTTGTCGCCCACGTTGTCGGCGATGACGGCGGGATTGCGCGGATCGTCCTCGGGAATGCCGGCCTCGACCTTGCCGACGAGGTCGGCCCCGACGTCCGCCCCCTTCGTGAAGATGCCGCCGCCCAGGCGCGCGAAGATCGAGATCAGCGACGCGCCGAACGCGAGGCCCACGAGCGGCTGGATGACCTCATGCCGGGTCAGAGCGGGGTCCGCGCCCAGCACGAGAAACCAGTAGAACAGCGCCACGCCGAGCAGGCCCAGGCCGACCACGAGCATGCCGGTGATCGCCCCGCCGCGGAAGGCGACGTTCAGCGCCTGGTCGAGCCCCGTCGCCGCCGCCTGCGCCGTACGCACGTTGGCGCGGACGGACACGTTCATGCCGATGAAGCCGCAAGCCCCGGACAGCAGCGCGCCGGCCAGGAAGCCGCCCGCGGTGGTCGCGCCGAGCAGTAGATAGATGGCGATCAGCAGGACGATGCCCACGATGCCGATGGTCCGGTACTGGCGCGCCAGGTAGGCCGACGCCCCCTGCTGGATGGCCAGCGAGATTTCCTGCATGCGGCCGTTGCCGGGATCCTGGTTCAGGACCCAACTGCGCGACCACAAGCCGTAGAATACCGCGATGACGCCGCACGCGACGGCGAAGATGAGCTGCGCGGATGCCATGTCGTCCCCCTCGTTTTCGATCAAACCACCACAGAGTCGAAAGGCCGCGAGCGATTACCTGCGGTACGGCCTGCCTTGCTGCATTCGCCGCACAAGAGTGCGACAAAACTTTGATCTAAAAACCTGGACGGATGGCATGAGTCATCCGGAGCCAAAAAAGAGCGGCTTGCGCCGCTCTGGAATGCTCAGCCTGCGAGTGCCGCGAATGCGGCGTCGCGCACCTGTTCGACCGGGCCGACGCCCGAGATCTTGCGGTACTTCGGCGCGCCCGGCAGGCCCGATTCCGCCCACTTGTTGTAGTAGCCGAGCAGGACTTCGGTCTGGTTGTGGTACACGGCCAGGCGTTTCTTGACCGTTTCTTCCGTGTCGTCGTCGCGCTGGACCAGCGGTTCGCCCGTCACGTCATCCTTGCCTTCGACCTTCGGCGGGTTGAACTTGACGTGGTACACCCGGCCCGATGCCGGGTGGCTGCGGCGACCGCTCATGCGTTCGACGATCAGTTCGTCCGGCACGTCGATTTCCAGCACGTAGTCGATCTGCACACCGCTGTCCTTCATGGCGTCGGCCTGCGCGATCGTACGCGGGAAGCCGTCGAACAGGTAGCCGTTGGCGCAGTCTGCATCCTTCAGGCGCTCCTTCACCAGGCCGATGATGATGTCGTCCGACACCAGCTGGCCAGCATCCATCACTTTTTTCGCAGCCAGGCCCAGCTCGGTGCCGGCCTTGATGGCCGCACGCAGCATGTCGCCGGTGGAAATTTGGGGGATGTTGTACTTTTCTTTGATGAAGTTTGCCTGGGTGCCTTTACCGGCGCCGGGGGCTCCTAACAGAATGAGACGCATGAAGGATTCCTAAAGGTATCTAATAATTTTTTTGAAGCAGTTGTAGTTGGGAACAGACAACTGCATGATGCATATCTAGCTACTGATACGAAACTTACCACAAAAGCAGCAATAAAAGCCACTGACGGCGGCCGATCTCTCAGCCGTTTGCGCTGCCGCAAGCAGCCTGAAGAGTAGTTTCTACCAGGATCAAGACGTATAGAAAAGTCGCACCCGCTCCAGGTCGGCCGGGGTGTCGACGCCCGCATGGGGCACCTCGTCCGTCACGTGCACGGCGATGGGCACGCCATGCCACAGCACACGCAATTGTTCGAGCGCTTCGATGGATTCGAGCGGCGACGGTTCCAGCTGCGGATAGCGCTGCAGGAACGCATTGCTGTAGGCGTACAGGCCGATGTGGCGCAGGGGTACGTAGCCAGCCGGCAGTTGCTCGCGGGTGGCGGCAAAGCCGTCGCGGTGCCACGGGATCGTGGCGCGCGAGAAGTACAGTGCGCGTCCGAGCTTGTCCAGCACGACCTTCACCACGTTCGGGTTGAAGGCGTCGGCGGCATCCGGCAGCGGATGCGCGCACGTGGCCATCGGCACGTCGGCCGAGATGCGCGCGGCGCACGCGGCCAGCAGCGCGGGATCGATCAGGGGTTCGTCGCCCTGCAGGTTGACGACGACGGCGTCCGGCGCGAGGCCCAGCGTGTGCGCCACTTCGGCGATGCGGTCCGTGCCGGACGGGTGGTCGGCGCGCGTCATGCAGGCTTCCACGCCGTGCGCGGCGCAGGCGGCGGCGATGTCTGCGTGGTCGGTGGCGACGATGATGCGCGAGGCGCCCGCTTGCTGCGCGCGTTCGGCCACGCGCACGACCATCGGCTTGCCGCCCAGGTCCGCGAGCGGCTTGTTCGGCAGCCGCGTCGACGCCAGGCGTGCCGGGATGATGACGACGAAACTCATGGGTCAGAGCGCGGGCTCGACCTTGCGCGCCTCTTCGGCCCACATGATCGGGATGCCGTCGCGGATGGGATACGCGAGGCGGTCCGGGCGGCAGATCAGTTCCTGCGCTTTCTTGTCATATTCGAGCGGTCCCTTGCACAGCGGGCAGACCAGGATATCAAGCAGTCGGGCGT
>CBIHRX010000421.1:0-5017 GCA_966212555.1 uncultured Massilia sp. | reverse complement strand
GCCCCGGGCCCCGCCCACCCGCCGCGGCGCGCGCGGTACGAACGCGGGCGCGTCGCCCGCCCCCCCCCGGTCCAGGTGACGGCGCAGCGCCACCTGGTTCATCAGGCCGGTGACCTCGTCGTGGTAGGCAAGCCTCTGGATTTCCAGTTGCGCCAGCCTGGCCTCGGTAATGTCACGGGAGTACCCCACCATGCGCACCGCCTTGCCCGCGGCATCGGTCTGCACCTCGGCCTGGCTTTCCAGGTAATACAACTCGCCGGGCCGGGGCATCACGCGGAATTGCACGTGATAGGGCGTCCCCGGATTCGCAAGGCAAACGGCGCGGGCCGCCTCGACCAGCGGCAGGTCGTCCGGATGGATGCGGGCGTTCAGCAGGGCGAGCGGCACCTCGCATTCGCTGAAGCCGAACACCTTGTGCATTTCGTCGGACGTCATGTACGCGGTGCCGTTGGTAAAGTCGACCATCCAGGTGCCGACCCGGGCGATGCGCTGCGTCGCCGAGAGGTCGATCCGGGTCTGGCGCAGGCTTTCCTCGACGTGCCGGCGCTCCGTGAGATCCAGGCTGGCGCACACGAAGGCGCTCGGTGTGCCATCGGGCTCGTCCTTGCGCGTCGCCTCGACGCGCACGATGCGTTCGCTGCCGTCGGGCCAGCGCACCCGCCATTCGGTATCGAAGGGCGCGGCGGCGTCGATGCACGCATGGATCGCCGCGGCGGCGCGTGCGCGGTCGGATTCATGCAAACAGGCCACCCAGGCGTCGATCGCGCCCGCCAGGTCTTCCGGCAGGTCGCCGACCTCCAGCCCGAAGTTGCGGTATTGCTGCGCGGACCAGGTCTGCCGCCTGCGTTTGAGTTCGAGGACACAGTGCCCCACCCCGCTCAATTCCTGGGCCAGCGCGCAATGTTCGCGCATCACGGACAGGTCGATCAGCATGTCTTGCTGTTGGGTCACGTCCTGTACGCACAACAGCACATGGCGGCCGGGAGCGTCGATCGGCGCCAGCGTGGCCGCCGCCCAGAAGCAGCTCCCATCGCGCCGGCGTTGCGCGACGATGTCCGGCGGACCCGGCGGCACGGCGGCGGCGCCGTGCAGCTTCGCCTCCAGCCCATCGCAGATGTCGGACAAGGCGACCGCTTTCCATTCGTCGCCACGGTAGCCGTAGGCCCGGTCGGCGGCGGCGTTCGCCGCGACGCACCGGCCGGTCGCCGCGTCGAAGATCATCATGGGCATGCCGGCATGGGCGAATGCCTTCGTCTCCCGTGCTCTTGCTTCGTCGCGTGACGTGCCGTCGTCCATGATGGTTTCATTCTAGTACACACCATCCTGAAAAAAACTGTTTTTCGCCGGACCAGCGCGTGGAGTGGCGCCCGCCGGCCGGATGAGGTCCTCTAGTTGCGCATGGAGACGGTCCAGGTCAGGCCCACCCGCACCTCGGTCACGTTCTCGCCATCCTCGCGCGCGCGCCGGATACCGCCGTCGAACACCAGGCCGTCGCGCCAGCGCCAGGCCGCGCCGACCAGGGCCGAGTTGACGCGCCCGCCGCGGTTGTCGCGCTCGTTGAACACTTCGATGGCCGGCCGCAGGTTGTCGCCGCGCCCCTCGACGATGATGCCGACGTAGCGGCCGTTGGACCGGTCGCGGTTGCGCGCCAGGGCCGCGTTGACGTGCACCGTGACCGGACCGACGTGCCGGGAGACGGCGCCCGTGCAGGTCCCGCCGCCGCCATTGTCGCCGTGTACCTCGCGCAGGAACACGCCGCATTCCGCGGCGATGCTGGCGCCCGCCTCGCCCTGCAACGCCCCCTTGCGGAACAGGTGCTTGACCACCACGGCCGTATCGGCGACGCGATTGCGGTGGCCCGCGGTGTCGCCCAGGTCGCGCTCCAACCGTCCCTCGAGGGCGATCTCGACGTCGCCCGGCAAGCCGAAGTTGTTGACGATCGCGGGCCCCATCAGCGTACGGCCGGTGCCGTGCCGCAGGTAGCCGGCGGGGCTGAACTCGAGTTCATATTCGCCCGCTTCCGCGACGCCGGCATCCGTCCCGTCGAACGGCCGGTAGGCATGCGCGGGCGCGGAGACGAGGCCGGCGGCGGCGAGGCACGCGAGCGCGAGCTTGCGCACGGTGGCGCACGGAGGCAGATGTGGCAGGTAATGGGTCATGGGTCTGGATTGAACGGGTCACGATGGCCGGTGTCCGGCAACGGGCGCACGCGTGCGCCGGCACCGGCGCCGGGCAGGGTTCGGGAAAAAAATGGTGGCCGCCGGAAGCGGCCCGTCGGGCTCGGCCGAAGAAATCTAGCGCCGGAGTTCGTCGGCGATGATGTACTGGCGGTTGACGCGGTACTGGCCCTTGTCCTTGCTCCAGGCGACCCAGTCCGGATTGTTCCTGACCAGGTCGGCGCGCACCTTGGCCTGGGTCCGTTCGCGCAGGCCGAGGCCGGTATCGCCGTTGTACTCGTAGAACATCAGGGCCGACCAGTGGCGCCCGACCACGTAGCGGCCGAGCAGGACCTGGTAGCGATCGAGCACGTCTTCCTTCAGCCAGCCGTCGAGCTGCGGCACCAGGTAGCCGCGCAGGTAGGCGAGGTATTTGTCGGTCGATACGAGATAGTCGTAGGGAATGACGACGTACACGCCGGACCCCTTGCTGGCGCCGCCTTCGAGATACAGGTCGGCCGGGTTGGTATCGATCCTGTCGACCAGGCCCAGCGCCTTCTGCGGCAGGCCGGCCGGCAGCGCCGCCTCGATCTCGCGCCACGACGCCATCTTGTCGGCCGAGGGGAAGTTCAGGACCGTCATCATGTCCCAGTTCTGGTTGTCGACCCAGCGGCTGAACAAGACCTTGTAATTGCTCAGCAGGCCGGCGCGCTTCCACTTGTCCAGCTGGGCGAGGCCTTCGCCCTGCATGAACTGGCGCAGGGGCAGGCGGTTGACGGGCTTGACGTGGTACTCCAGCACGAGGCTCGTGGTACCCGCGACCGTCGGATCGGCCAGCGGAGCGGCCGCCGCGCCGGCCGCGGCGGTAGCGAGCAGGCAGGACAGCACCATGCGGCGCCATAGGGAAAGGATGTGGTTCAAGATATTGCCTCCTTGATCGTTATGTTTTTTGCTCACGCTAAATTCAGACGATTTCGTTCATTCGCGAGCCTTATTGTTTTTATTAAGTACTAAGTACAATAGTAGAGCGCAACTCGCCAATTTGCAATGGCCGCGCGGGCTTTTTCACGTGCCCGGATTGAGCGGCATGCTGCGTACCGGCGTCGCCCCGGCGTCGAGCGCTTCCATGGCCAACTCCGGCAGCACGAGCACGCCGCCGGTCGTGGCGGCCGGCGCAGCGACGACGCGGAACCGGGCCATGTCGGCGCGCGCGGCCAGCGTCATGGCGCCCTCCCCCGCCTGGCCGGCGCACGCCCGCGTGAGCACGCTGTCGCGGCTGGCGCGCAGCTCGTCGACCCGGGCCTGCAGCACGGGCCCGCCGTCGAAGATGTCGAGGTAGCCCTGGTAACGCAACCCTTCCTGCTCGAGCAGGCGGCGCGCGGGCGTCGTGTGGACGTGGGTCTGGCCGATGGCGGCGCGCGCCTCGCCGCTCAGGAAGCTCGTGTACAGCGGATGGCGCGGCATCAGCTGGGCGATGAAATTCTTCCTGCCGTTGCCGCACAGGTCGTCGGCCGTGTCGAAGTCCATCTTGAAGAAATGGCGCCCCAGGCTTTCCCAGAAAGGCGAGGTGCCGTCGGGTTTTTGAAAGCCGCGCATTTCGGCGAACACGGTTTCCGGAAACAGCTCGGGAAACTGGGCGATGAACAGCAGGCGGCTCTTCGACAGCAGGCGGCCGTTGACGCCGCTGCGGTAGTCCGGATGCAGGTACAGCGAACACAGTTCGGCGCAACCGGTCATGTCGTAGCACAGGTACAGCGCCTCCATGCGGCTGAACACGCCCACTTCGCTGCTCGCGTGGACGAGGATGCCGAGCCGGTAGTTGTAGAACGGCTCGTCCAGGCCGACCGCGCCCTTGATGGCGCAGATGCCGGCCAGCCGGCCGGTGCGCGTATCCTCGGCCACGAACACGAAGTCGCGCTCGGCGGGCGGCGCGCTGCCGGCGAAGGATGCCGCGGCGATTTCCAGCCGCCGCTTCAGCGCCTCGCGGTCCGGCTTGATGGTGGTCATGCCAGGCCCGACGTCGCGCGCGAGGGCGAGCACGCCTTCGAGGTCCGCCGGGGTGGCGTTTCGTACGATTAGCATAATGCGCTCACATCAAAACACAGGAAATCGGGTCGCCGGTGCCGACACCGAGCAGGCGCTGCTGCCGCGGCGTCAGGCCGATGGCATCCTCGCCGTCGAGCGCCGCGGACGGCACCGTGATCGCGCGGAACTGTTGTTCGCGCGCATTGCAGACGAGATAGCGCCGGATGCCGGCATGCGGCTCGGGTGCGCGGGCCGATACGCGGCGGCGCTGCGCACCGGTCATGCAGCGCAGCCCATGGCGCGCGGCCCGCAGCACCGGGCCGCCGTCGCAGATGTCGACGTAGTCGCCGGTCGTAAAACCTTCGCGGCACAGCGGGCCCAGGCTCGGCGCGGCGCCGATATCGGCGGCGGCGATCGCCGCGCGCGCCGCCGACGGCAACAGCCCGACGTAGACCGGGTGATGGGGCATCAGGCCGCCGATGCGGAGGCCGTCGCGGGCGCCTTCGAGCAGCATCTCCGCCGCGTCGACGTCCATGCCGAAGAACTTGCGGCCGACCGCGTTCCAGAACGGCGACCCGCCCTCGCCCTCCAGCGCGCCGGGCAGCGCGGCGAAGAACCTGTCGGCGCAGCGCTGTGGCGCCAGCGCCGCGTACATCAGGCGCGCCCGCGCCAGCAGCGCCTTCTGCGTCCAGTCGAGCGCCGGGTCCGGGGCATGGAAACCGGCCAACTGCGAATGGCCGGACAGGTCGGTGCACAGCCGCAGCATGGCGACGTCGATGCGCACGGCCGGATCGTCCGAGTACTGCTGCATCATGTCCTTGCGAAACGCCAGGTAC
>CBIHRX010000420.1:0-5039 GCA_966212555.1 uncultured Massilia sp. | reverse complement strand
CGGCCGGCAACGCCGCCGGCAACACGGGCGGCGCCGGCGGCGCGGGCGGTGCCGGCGCGGCCGGCTCGGCGACCTCGGGCGCAGGCGGCGCAGGTGCCGCCGGCACGGCGTCGTCGGGTGCGGCAGGTTCGGGCGCAGCGGGCGGTGCGGGTGCCGCCAGCGGCATGGCATCGAACACGGCCGGCGCGGGTGCGGCCGGCGGTTCGGCCACCACCGGCAGCGCCACGACCGGTTCGGCGACCGTGGGTGATTCGACCGCGGGCAACGGCGGCGCGGGCGGCGCAGGCGGCTCGACCACGGGCGGCGCGGGCGGCGCACTGGCCAACATCACGGCCGGCGTCGGCACGGGTGGCCTGGGCGGTGCGGGCACCGGCGGCAACGGCGGCTCGAACACCGTCAATGCCGGCACGTTCGACATGTCCAACACGATGAGCGGCGTGGGCCAGTCGGCTGCGGGCGTGATGGTGGTGAGCCAGAACAACGGCTTCTCCTCGCTGATCCAGCAAAGCGTCAACGTCCAGAGCAACCTGGCTGTCGGCAAGTAATGCCAAGGACCGCCGTGCCTGCCGGCACGGCGGTTTTTCGATGCAACCGGGGGTAGAGAATGCAGTCATCACTCAAGAGTAGCGTCAGCCACCGCGTGTGCAGCTTCGCTGTACTCGCGGCCTGCGCATCCGCGGCCCTGGCAGGACCGGAACTCGCCGTCCCGGCCCGGGACGGCATACCGGCCGTCCAGCCGAGCACGGGTGCCGACAAGGGTGCCGACAAGACCGCCAGACCGGCGGATTCGCTCGGTTTCGGCCCCGCCGCCGACCTGGGCAAGCTGGAACATTCGCGTGGTGGTACGGACACGTTCAACACCAACAACAACGCGAATCTCGGCGGGGTCGTGTCCGGCAACAGCGCGGTCAACGTCGTCACCGGCACGAACACGATCGATGCCGGGGCGTTCGCCAACATGTCGGGCATACCGGTGGTGATCCAGAACAGCGGCGCGAACGTCCTGATCCAGAACGCCACCATCGTCAACCTGCAGTTCAAATGAAGTACGGCGCCCTGCCCCTGCTGTACGTACTGCTGGGCGCTGCCCGCGTGGATGCGGCCGACCTGCCGATCGCGGGCGGCGCCCGTTTCGACGTACCGGTCAAGAGCATGCGCGAATTGCGCTTCACCTCGACGACCCGCCAGCAATACGACTTCAGCTGCGGTTCGGCCGCCGTGGCCACGCTGCTGACCTATCACTACGGCTATCCGATCAGCGAAACGACCGCCTTCAAGGCGATGTGGGAGATCGGCGACCAGGCGAAGATCCGGCGCGAAGGCTTCTCGCTGCTGGACATGCAGCGCTACCTCGCGAAGGTCGGTTTCAAGGCGGACGGCTTCCAGGTGCCGTTGCAGAAACTGTTCGACAGCAAGCTGCCCGCCATCGTGCTGATCTCCGAGAAAGGCTACAACCACTTCGTCGTGATCAAGGGCGCGGACGACGGGCGCGTCCTGCTGGGCGATCCGTCCAGCGGCACCCGTTCCGTCACGCGCGAGCATTTCGAATCCATCTGGCCGACCCGGCTGCTGTTCGTGATCCATGACGCGCCCGGCAAGCCTTCGTTCAATTCCGACCTCGACTGGCGGGCCGCGCCCCGCGCGCCGCTGGCCGAAGGTGTGACCCGGACCGCGATCGACATGACGACGCTGCCGAAATTCGGTCCGGGCGATTTTTGACAGGAGACCCCATGCGCATACCCGTCCAGATCGGCCTCGTGCTGGCCAGCGCCGCAATCGCGACACAGGGCTATGCCGGCGGACCGGACAATCCGTTCAGCAGCGACAACGCCGTCGCGTCCGATTCCCTGGACGACTACCGCGGCGGCTTCATCACCGACAACGGCCTGGCGGTGTCGCTCGGCATCGAACGCATCGTGACGATCAACGGCAACGTGGCCGAGCGCAGCCAGCTGGAACTCGGCGACCTCGGCCAGCTGACGAGCGGCCGCAGTTCGCTGACCGCCGACACGGCGAACCAGGTCCGGCTGATCCAGAACGGCGGCGGCACGTTCAACGTCCAGATGGGCGACACGACCCTGGGCGGCACCGTCATCCAGAACAGCCTGAATAACCAGTTGATCAACAACCAGACCATCATCAATGCAAGCGTGAACGCGCGCGGACTGCTGCAGGCCATGAATTTCCAGTCCAGCCTCGCGAACGCGCTCAATACCGCCGCCACCGGCAGGTGACGGATTTTTACCTGGAGAAAACCTATGCAGAAAATTCCAGCGCTGTACAGCGTGATCGGTGTCAGCGTGGCCCTGGCGGCCATCCCGGCCGGTGCACAGTCCGGTCCTGACCTCCTCGAGCAGCTCAAGATCATGCGACAACAGCTGGAAGAGCAGCGCGCGCGCGTCGACGAACTGGAGCGCCAGTTGCGCGCGAGCGGCGTGGCACCGCCGGCGAACACCGCGACGGCGGCGGCCCCGTCGCAGCTCGAACGCATGCGCGGCACGGGCAACCTGCCGGCACCCCAACCGGACGCGCCGGCGCAGGCCGGTCCGATCGAGGCGCCGCCCAGGCTCGCCGTCCCGTTCGCGGATCCCGTGTACCCGGGCCGCCTTGCGCCGCTGCGCGGCACGGGCGGGGCCGGCCAGGCCCAGGCCGGCAACGACGCCGTCGGCCGGCCGCCCGCACCGCGCGCGCCGGAAGTGGCGCCGATCTTCGAGGCCCCGGGCGTGCTGACGCCGCGGGGCAAAGTCGTGTTCGAACCGTCCGTGCAATACGGCTATTCGTCGAGCAACCGCGTGGCCCTCGTCGGCTACACGGTGATCCCGGCGCTGCTGATCGGCCTGCTCGACGTGCGCGAAGTGAAACGCAACACGACGACGGCCACCGCCACGTTCCGCTACGGCTTCGACAATCGCCTGGAACTGGAAGCGAAGATCCCGTACGTCTACCGCAGCGATTCGACCGTCAGCCGAGAACTGTTCACGGGCACGGCGGCCGAGCGGGCGTTCGAGACGAGCGGCAAGGGCATCGGCGACATCGAGCTGGGCTGGCGCTACCAGCTGAACGACGGCGGCGTCGACACGCCGTACTACATCGCCGGCCTGCGCTTCAAGTCGCGCACGGGCCGCGATCCGTTCCAGGTCGTGACGGATTGCCAGACCCGTTGCGTGGGCCAGAACGTCACGGGCACGGGCCTGCCGCTCGACCTGCCGACCGGTTCCGGCTTCTATTCGCTGCAGCCGAGCGTGACGTGGCTGCTGCCGTCCGACCCGGCCATCTTCTTCGGCGGCTTCAGCTACACGAAGAACTTCAAACGCGGCAACATCTATCGCACCGTCCTGAACGGCGGCAAGGAATTGCTGGGGACGGTGGAACCGGGCGACGTGTTCGGCTTCAACTTCGGCATGGGCCTCGCGCTGAACGAGCGCGCATCGTTCAGCATCGGCTACGACCACAACTCCGTGGGCCGCATGCACCAGAACGGCGACGTGATCCCGGGCTCGGTACGCGTGCAGCTCGGTACACTGCTGCTGGGCTACTCGTACCGCCTGAAGAACAACCGCACCCTGAGCGTGTCGGTGGGCGCCGGCCTCACGCGCGACACGCCGGACGTCACGTTGATGGTCAGGATGCCCTTCACCTTCTGAGCATCCCCTTTGGCCGCAAGGCGCGGCCCACCGACAAGGGCCGCGCTTGCGGTCCTTTTTTGTCCACGAAACCAAAATTCGGGGTCAGAGCACATTTCAGCCCAGATTCAGGGTCAGAGCACATTTTTGATCAATTTCCCGAACATCCATAAACAGGCCCGCACCTGACCGCGCGTCCATCGGCAAGCCGCCAAAACGGCGCCTAGGCCGCCAAATCTTGGTCGGATGCCATTGCCCAAAAATGGGGTCTGACCCCGAAGTACGGAAATAATGGGGTCTGACCCCGAATTGGGGCAACAAAAAAGGGCTGCGATTGCAGCCCCGGTCGTTGCGGCGTTGGTGGATCAGAGGTAGTAGACGAGCGCAGCCACGCCCACGATCAGCGCGACCTTGGTCGCCTTGTACGCCGTCTTGTTCCAGGCCTTGTAGCGGCGGCGGTACTGGCCCATCACGTACGAAATGCGGAACAGCTTGCTGACGAGGCCCGTCTGGTCGCCGGTCTCGTTGGGCGACGCGGCGGCCGTCATCATCGTGCGGCCCAGCCAGCGGTTGACGGCCTGCATCCAGCCGAAGCGCATCGGACGCTCGACGTCGCAGAACAGGATCAACCGGTCGCTGTCGCTCGCGTTTTCGGCCCAGTGGATGAAGGTTTCGTCGAAGATGACGCCCTGGCCGTCGCGCCAGCTGTAGCGCTGGCCGTCGACTTCGATGAAGCAGCGGTCGTCGTTCGGCGTGGCCAGGCCCAGGTGGTAGCGCATCGAGCCCGCGAACGGGTCGCGGTGCGGGTTCAGCTTCGCGCCCGGCGGCAGCTCGGCGAACATCGCGGCTTTCACGGACGGGATGCCCTGCAGCAGCGCATACGTCTGCGGGCACAGGCGCTCGGCCGACGGGTGGCTCGCATCGTACCATTTCAGGTAGAAGCGCTTCCAGCCCGTCTTGAAGAAGGAATTGAAACCGGCGTCGTTGTTCTGCTCGGACGCCTTGATCTTCTTCATCTCGATGAGACGCAGGCCTTCCTCGCGAATGAGCGGCCAGTTTTCCTGCAGGACGGACAGTTCGGGGAATTCACGCACCGGGATGTACGGCGTGCTGGGCACCTTCGAAAACAGGTGCATGAAGATGTTGATCGGCGCCATGAACGACGAATGGTCGAACAATTGCCGGCCGAACGGCAGGCGGACTTTGCCGCGGAAATGGATGTGCAGTACCGACAGCACGAGAAAACCGACTACGAACCACTTCATGACGCCTCCGACTAAACGAGGCGCAAGGATACCATATGCGATACGCGGCCGTTCGCCCACCGCCCCCGCGGGGTGGGCCCGAGTGGGGAAGGGCGCCCATGTGGGAATACCGCGACCGCCGCCCAGCATAGTCGCCCGCGTGGCCCCCACG
>CBIHRX010000419.1:0-5068 GCA_966212555.1 uncultured Massilia sp. | reverse complement strand
AAGGCGGCTGCGACCTGCTGCTGTGCTACCACCATCCGCGCCAGCCGGTGCAGCTCGACCCGGGCCGCTACGACATGCTGCTGATGGGGCGCGAGGCGCTGTGCGCCTATGCCCGCTGCGGCGCGGACGGCGAGCCGGAATACCGGCTTCCCGGCCGCAAGGACGCGCCGCTGCCCTTCCTCTCGTACACGACGAACGCCTACCTGGGGCGGATGGTGGACCTGATCCTCGCGGACGCGAAACCCGGCCTGCACGTCGACAAGCGCTACGAGACCGACATGGCGGAAGGCCTCAAGATGATGGCGCTGGACGGCCACGGCATCGCGTTCCTGCCCGAATCGGCGGTCGTGCGCGACGTGGCGCAGGGGCAGCTGGCGCGTGCCAGCGAGCCCGGTCAGTGGGAGATCGAGATGGAGATCCGGCTGTACCGCGAACGGCCGTCCGATGTGCGGCCCGGCAAGCCGATCGTCGCGGACCTGTGGGAGTACCTCGTCGCGCAGCAGTCGGCTACGTGATGCTTCTGGCTGTGTTCGCGCTTGGGATAGTAAATGCCCACGGTGTTGGCTCGACCGCTTGGCCGAGGCCTGCGATTTATCCGAATATCCGCTAAAACCGGTTTATCCGTTATGCGGATATCTTGACTTTATCTGTTACTCAGATAAGATCAACGTATCTGAATAGCGGATATTTGTCCATGTCCTTCGCGCCCAACTACCATACGCTCGCCACGGCGTCCCACCTCGGGCAGCTCCTCAAGACCACGCGCAAACGGCACAAAATCACGCAAGCCGAGCTGGCAGGCCATGTCGGGATCAGCCAGAACCGCCTCTCGCACCTCGAGAATCACCCCGAGGAACTCAGCGTCAAGCAGCTGCTCAGCTGGTGCTCGGCACTCGAGCTGGAGCTCAAACTCGGCGAGAGGGACACGTCGGCGGCCAGCAGCCCGGCGGAATGGTAATCATGGGACGTCGCTCGCACAGCCAAACGCTCAATCTCTGGGCCAACGGAGAGTATGTCGGCCGCTGGACGGTCAACGCCGCCGGAAACTCGGAGCTGCAGTACGATGCCGGCTGGTGCGCCTCCCCGCGCGGCCGCCCTATCTCGCTGTCGCTACCCTTCAACCTGCACAATGAGCCGCTGAAGGGAGCCCGGGTCTTCCACTACTTCGACGGCCTGCTGCCCGACAGCGATTCGATTCGCAGACGGGTTGCGACCCGGTTCAAGACGGGCTCCATTGACGCGTTCGATCTGCTGGCCGCCATCGGCCGGGACTGCGTTGGCGCCCTGCAGCTGCTGCCGGATGGCGCCCAGCCAGAGGGCCTTGATCACGTGGACGGCACTGTTGTCGATGACGAAGCCATCGAGCGCCACCTCCTGGATGTGGTGAACCCAGACCAGCGCGGCGGCCCGCAGGCCCCAGACGACGACTTCCGGATTTCTCTGGCTGGCGCGCAAGAGAAGGACGCGTTCCTGTGGTGGGATGGCAAATGGATGAAGCCGCGCGGCGCCACGCCGACGACGCACATCTTCAAGCTTCCAATCGGGCTGGATGATGCGCGCGCCGGACGGCCACGCCAAGAACTTCAGCATCCAGCTGCTGGCCGGCACGGGCCGCTTCAGGCTGACGCCCATCTATGATGTGATGTCGGCCTACCCCGTCATGGGCCCAGGCCCGAACCAGTGGTCGGAATACGAAGTCAAGATGGCGATGGCCCTCCTCGGCAAGAACCGGCACGACCTGGCGCGCGACATCCAACGACGGCACTTCAACAGCACCGCGAAAAAGGTCGGCTACGGCGATAACGCGGAGCCGCTGCTCCTGGAGTTCATCGCCCGCACGCCGGACGTCGTGGAGAAGGTCCGCAGTGAGCTTCCGGACGGCTTCTCAGCCGCAGTAGCGGACAAGGTTCTGAATGGCGTGCTGGCTGCGGCGCACGCGCTGGAAGCCATGCCGCCAAGCTGAGAACGCCCACCAAACGAACATCGAGCGTCCGCTGCCGTTCAGCGCCAGTCCCTAAGCGTGATGACGACAACGCTCCCGACCGCGACAACCGCTGTCGGCCCGCACAAATCACGCAAACACAGCGATGCTTTTTGCGCATGACCGCATGCGCAAGCAGCATTGGCCAGGCTCCGGCAGCCCATCCTATGATGCGCTCAGCCTTGATTCACACACCGGAGACTCGCCATGAGCAACGACTACATCCCGTCCTACCTGAATCCCAACGACCTCGGCCCGTGGGGCCAGTACCTGCAGCAGGTCGACCGCGTCGCCCCGCACCTGGGCAGCCTGTCGCGCTGGGTCGAAACCCTGAAGCGCCCGAAGCGCATCCTCACCGTGGACGTCCCGATCGAACGCGACGACGGCACCATCGCGCATTACGAGGGCTACCGCGTCCAGCACAACCTGTCGCGCGGCCCGGGCAAGGGCGGCGTGCGCTTCCACCAGGACGTGACGCTGTCGGAAGTGATGGCGCTGTCCGCCTGGATGTCGGTGAAGAACGCGGCCGTCAACGTGCCGTACGGCGGGGCCAAGGGCGGCATCCGCGTCGATCCGGCCACCCTGTCGAAGGGCGAATTGCAGCGCCTCACGCGCCGCTACACGAGCGAGATCAGCATGCTGATCGGCCCGACGAAGGACATCCCCGCGCCGGACGTGAACACGAATGAACAGGTCATGGCCTGGATGATGGATTCGTACGCGATGATCGAAGGGAATCTGTCGACCGGTGTAGTGACGGGCAAGCCGGTCTCGCTCGGCGGCTCGCTGGGACGCCGCGAAGCGACGGGCCGCGGCGTGTTCGTCGTCGGCCAGGAAGCGGCCGCGCGGCGCGGCGTGGCGCTGGCCGGCGCGCGCATCGCCATTCAAGGCTTCGGCAATGTCGGCGGCACCGCGGCCACGATCTTCGCGGATGCGGGCGCAAAAATCGTCGCCGTGCAGGACCACACGGGTACCATCGTGCGCGACGGCGGCCTCGATGTCGCGCAACTGCACAAGCACGTGGCCGAAGCGGGCGGCGTGAAGGGCTTCCCCGGCGCGGATGCGACGCTGGACCGCGACGCGTTCTGGGACATCGAATCCGACATCCTGATCCCGGCCGCGCTGGAGCGCCAGATCACTGCGGAGGTCGCGGCGCGGCTGCGCACGAAGATCGTCCTGGAAGGCGCGAACGGTCCGACGACGCCGGAAGCCGACGACATCCTGGCGGACAAGGACGTCCTCGTCGTGCCGGACGTGCTGGCCAACGCGGGCGGCGTCACGGTGTCGTACTTCGAATGGGTCCAGGACTTTTCCAGCTTCTTC
Organism: uncultured Massilia sp.; assembly: GCA_966212555.1. Classification (GTDB taxonomy): domain Bacteria; phylum Pseudomonadota; class Gammaproteobacteria; order Burkholderiales; family Burkholderiaceae_D; genus Telluria. The sequence goes on along the minus strand of CBIHRX010000419.1, from coordinate 1,764 downwards.
TGGACGGAAGACGAGATCAATGCCCGCCTCACCCGCATCATGCAGAGCGCGTTCGGCGCCGTGTGGGATGTCGCGCAGGAGAAGAAGGTGACCTTGCGCACCGCGACGTTCATCGTGGCCTGCACCCGCATCCTGCAGGCGCGTGAAGTGCGCGGGCTGTACCCCTGACCCCGTAGGGTGGGCACCCCGTGCCCACGCGTGACGCATGCGGCTTGTTGGCGTTACGCGTGGGCGGAGGCCGCCCACCCTACGGGCCGCGTGGCGCACCTGCCGGTACGACGCCACGCGACTTCAAAAAAATCCGTTTTTCGCTGCACATTGCGCGCAGATAAGCATGCGTTGCAGCACATTCTCACATCGTTGAGCGAGCGCAGACATGCCTTCGGACAGCGCTCTTGTGCGATGCAGCACAGGTAAGATGTGCGGATGAAAACGACCGACATCCCTTCCCCCTCCCCCGGCGCGGACGACGCGCTGTTCGACCACATCGAACGCCGCCTGCTGGCGCTCACCACCGCGCCGCTGCACGGGCACACACAGGTGGAACGCCGCTGCGTGGATGAATTCGCCGACGGCTTCCTCGGCCACATCGGCCTGTCGCCCATCCCGCTGGCGCGGCGCTGGCGCAACGCATCGTGAGACGAAAAAAAAGCCGCACACCGTTGGCACGGCGGCGGCTTCGATCAGGTCGGGACGATCAGCCCAGGCTTTCCAGGCGGATGCGCACCACCTTGCCCACGGTCGTCGCCAGGCTCTCGATCTTGGCGATCGCGGCGTTGACGTATTTTTCGCGGGTCTGGTGGGTGATGATGACGATGTCCGTGCGCGCCTTCTCGCCCGGCTCCTTCTGCAGCACGGCGTCGATCGAGATGCCGGCGTCGGCCAGGATGCGGGTCAGGTCGGCCATCACGCCCAGCTGGTCCTGCACGGTCACGCGCAGGTAGTAGCTGGTGCGGATTTCTTCCATCGGCAGGATGGGCACGTCGGCCAGTTCCGTCGGCTGGAACGCCAGGTGCGGCACGCGCGAATACGGGTCGGCGGTCGCCAGGCGGGTCACGTCGATCAGGTCGGCGATGACGGCGGAGGCGGTCGGCTCGGCGCCGGCGCCCTTGCCGTAATAGAGCGTCGCGCCGACGGCGTCGGCCTGCACGAGCACGGCGTTCATCGCGCCTTCGACGTTGGCGATCAGGCGCGCGCCCGGCACCAGGGTCGGGTGCACGCGCAGTTCGATACCCTCTTTGCCGTCGACCGTCGTGCGGCGGGTGATGCCCAGCAGCTTGATGCGGTAGCCCAGCTGTTCGGCGTAGCGCAGGTCCACGGCCTGCAGCTGGCTGATGCCCTCGATGTGGGCGCTGCCGAACTGCACGGGGATGCCGAACGCGATGGCGGACATGATGGTCAGCTTGTGCGCCGCGTCCACGCCTTCGATGTCGAAGGTCGGATCCGCTTCCGCATAGCCCAGTTCCTGCGCCTGCTTCAGCACGGTGTTGAAGTCCAGGCCCTTGTCGCGCATCTCCGACAGGATGAAGTTCGTCGTGCCGTTGATGATGCCGGCCACGGATTCGATGCGGTTGGCCGACAGGCCTTCGCGCAGCGCCTTGATGATCGGGATGCCGCCGGCGACGGCCGCTTCGAACGCCACCATCACGCCCTTGGCCTGGGCCGCCTCGAAGATCTCGTTGCCGTGCAGCGCCAGCAGCGCCTTGTTCGCGGTGACGACGTGCTTGCCGTTGGCGATCGCCTGCAGCACCAGTTCGCGCGTCA
>CBIHRX010000418.1:0-5122 GCA_966212555.1 uncultured Massilia sp. | reverse complement strand
AGCGTGCGCGCGGCCTGCTGGTGCTCGCGCGACGTGATGCCGTGCATCGCGCGCGAGATCGATTGTTCGATGTCGATGGCGGGGTAGTGGCCCGCCTCGGCCAGTTTGCGGTTCAGCACGATATGGCCGTCCAGGATACCGCGCGCCGCGTCGGCGATCGGGTCCTGCTGGTCGTCGCCTTCCGACAGCACGGTATAAAACGCCGTGATCGAGCCGCCGCCCGCCTGGCCGTTGCCGGCGCGCTCCACCAGCACCGGCAGCTTCGCGAACACGGACGGCGGATAGCCTTTCGTTGCCGGCGGTTCGCCGATGGCGAGGGCGATCTCGCGCTGGGCCATCGCGTAGCGCGTGAGCGAATCCATGATCAGGAGGACGTTCCGGCCCTCGTCGCGGAAGTGCTCGGCGATGGCGGTGGCGTAGGCGGCGCCCTGCAAACGCATCAGCGGCGGCGAGTCGGCCGGCGCGGCCACGACGGCCGAGCGGGCCAGGCCTTCTTCGCCCAGGATCTGCTCGATGAATTCCTTCACCTCGCGGCCCCGTTCGCCGATCAGGCCCACGACGATGACGTCCGCCGTCGTATAGCGCGCGATCATGCCCAGCAGCACGGATTTACCGACGCCGGTGCCGGCGAACAGGCCGAGACGCTGGCCGCGGCCGACCGTCAGCATGGAATTGATGGCGCGCACGCCGACGTCCAGCGTTTCCGAGATCGGTACGCGGTCGAGCGGGTTGATGGGGCGGGCGTTCAGCGGGCCCATGTGTTCGGTGGAGACGGGGCCCTTGCCGTCCAGCGGGCGGCCCGCCCCGGCGACGACCCGGCCCAGCAAACCCCACCCGACCGGCAGGGGACGGGCGCGGTCCAACCGCCCGCCGCGCGGATGCGACACGGTGCCGGGCTTCGGCATGCTCGCTTCGATCGGGAATACGCGCGAGCCGGGCACGACGCCTTCGACGTCCGACTGCGGCATCAAAAACAGGCGTTCGCCTTCGAAGCCGACGACTTCGGCCTCGATGCGGGCACCGGAGGCGACCGGGATCATGCAGGCGGCGCCGACCGCGAGTTTCAGGCCGACGCATTCCATCACGAGACCCGCCACGCGCGTGACGCGGCCCGACACCTGCATCGGCTCGACGAGATCGGCCACGTTGGCGCAGTCGTTCAGGTAAGCCTTCCAGCGGCCGGTGTGGCGGTCCGACGATTCGGCGTTCATTCCAGCCAGTCCAGGTCCTTGCCCAGCGCATGCGTCAGGCGCTGCCAGCGCGCGCCGATCTGGGCGTCGATCTGGTTGCTGGCCGTGTCTACGCGGCAACCGCCACGGGCGATCGATTCGTCTTCGACGATGCGCCAGCCGTTCTTGTCCAGCTCGTGGCCGATACCGCTGCGCACGATCAGCGCGTCTTCCGGATGCAGCATCAGGAGGGCCGGCTGTTGCAGGTTCGGCAGGTAGTCGATGGCTTCGCGCACGACAGGGATGATCAGGTCCGGCTTCACGTCGAACGCCGTACGCACCATGCCGCGCGCCAGGTGCAGCGCGAGTTCCAGCACGTCGTTGGAGATGGCCTCATCCGCTTGCGTGACGGCGTCGCCGAACGTCGTGGCGAGCTCGCGCAGGTGTTCCAGTTCCTCGGCCGCTTCGGCGCGGCCCAGGGCAAGGCCCTCCTCGTAGCCGGCGGCATGGCCTTCGGCCTGGCCCGCTTCGAGACCTTCCGCATAGCCTTCGTCGCGCGCGGCGGCGCGGATCGCTTCGAGCTCTTCCGCAGTCGGCAGCTGGATCAGGGGCTCCGACGACGGCGGCGGCTCGTAGGCGCGCGCGGCGGCCGCGGCAGCGGCGGCCTCGGCTTCGCGCTGGGCACGGACGCTGGGACGCTCGTCGCCGAACGACGTCATTTCCCAGCGTTGATATGCGGACTGAAACTCTTTTGATATGGCCATCAGACGAACGAATCCTCACCTTTGCCACCCAGCACGATCTGGCCTTCGTCGGCGAGACGCCGGACGATTTGCAGGATCTGCTTCTGCTGGGTTTCCACTTCGGACAGGCGCACGGGACCTTTCGATTCCAGGTCTTCGCGCATCATTTCCGCCGCACGCTGCGACATGTTTTTGAAGATTTTATCGCGCAAGTCCTGCGACGCGCCTTTCAGCGAGATGATCAGCATCTCCGACTGCACTTCGCGCAACAGCAACTGGATGCCGCGGTCGTCGATGTCGATGATGTTGTCGAACACGAACATCTCGTCCATGATCTTCTGCGCCATGTCGTTGTCGTAGTTCTTGATGTTCTCCATGACGGAACTTTCCTGCTCGCCGCTCATGAAGTTCAGGATCTCGGCCGCCGTGCGCACGCCGCCCAGCGACGACTTCTTGATGTTCTCGTTGCCCGACAGCAGCTTGGTCAGCACGTCGTTCAGCTCGCGCAGGGCGGCAGGCTGCACGCCGTCCAAGGTGGCGATACGCAGCACGACGTCGTTGCGCAGGCGGTCCGTGAAATGGGCCAGCACTTCGCAGGCCTGGTCGCGCTCGAGGTGCACGAGGATCGTCGCAATGATCTGCGGGTGCTCGTTGCGGATGAGTTCGGCGACGGACGGCGAATCCATCCACTTCAGGCTCTCGATGCCGGAGGCGTCCTTGCCGCCCAGGATGCGGTTCAGCAGCACGGCGGCCTTGTCGTCGCCGAGGGCCTTGGTCAGCACCTGGCGGATGTACTCGTCCGAATCGAGGCCGACGGTCGACTGCAGGTCCACGCGCTCGCGGAATTCGCCCAGCACGGTGAGGACTTCCTCGTGCTGCACGGCCTTCATCTGCGCCATGGCGGCGCCCAGCTTCAGCACTTCGCGCGGGCCGAGGAACTTCATCACTTCGGCCGCTTCGGCCTCGCCCAGGGCCAGCATCAGGATGGCCGCCTTGGTCGTGCTTTCCTTGTCCTTGTCCTTGTCGCTCATTATTCAGTCCCCAGCCATTCCTTGATCACGTTGGCCACGATGCGCGGATCGTTCTTCGCCATGTCTTTCGCCATTTCCAGGTTGCTCTTGTAGACCTGGACCTTCTGCTGTTCTTCCGCCTCGCGCAGCACGCGGGCTTCTTCTTCCGGATCCGGTTCCGGTTCCGGTTCCGGCTCTTCCGGTTCCGGCTCGGGCGGGATCGCGACGGCTTCGTCGAACTTCTTGATCGCCGGCTTGAGCAGCGGCCGCACGAAGCGGAACCACAGGAAGGCCAGCACGAGGGCGATGAAGACGTAGCGGGCGATGTCCTTCGCCAGCGGCAGGTTGGCGGGATCCTTGTACCACTCCGGCGCCTGCTCGTCCGGCTTGTCGACGCCATCGAACGGGGCGTTCGTCACGTTCAGCGTGTCGCCGCGCGCCTGGCTGTAGCCCATGGCCTGCTTGACCAGTTCGTTGATCTGCGCGACTTCGGCGGCGGTCAGCGGCTTGACGACGACCTTGCCCGTCTTCGGATCGATGCTGCGGCGGTAGTTCACCACCACGCCGACCGTCAGGCGCTTGATGCCGCCCATCGGCTTCTGTTCGTAGCGGATCGTCTTGTCGACTTCGTAATTGGTCGTCGAATCCTTGCGGGACGGGCCGGTCGTCGCCTGGGCTTGTGCGGGCTGGGCGCCGCCTTCGAGCGGGGCCGTGGCCACGCCCGGCGGCTGGTTCGACAGCGCGCCCGGGATGCCGGACGGGTTGGTGCTGCCCGGACCGGTCTGCTCGGACGTCTGCTGGCTGCGGATCGCCTGGGGTTCCGGCGGCGAGTTCGGCTTGTACATCTCGGCCGCGGTGTCGGTCTGGGCGAAGTCGACTTCGGCCGTCGCTTCGGCGCGCACGTTGTTCTGGCCGACGAGCGGGGCGATGATCGACTGGACCTGCTTGACGATGTTCTGCTGCAGCGCCTCGACGTACTTCAGCTGGTTCGGGTCGAGCTGCTTGCCGTTCTTGTTGGCGTTGTCCGACAGCAGCGTACCGTTCTGGTCGACGACGGTCACGTTCGACGGCGTCAGTTCCGGGATCGACGATGCCACCAGGTGCACGATGGCGCTGACTTGCGCCTGGTCGAGGGCGCGGCCCGGCTGCAGGTTCAGCAGCACGGACGCGGTCGGCTTCTGCTGGTCGCGCACGAACACGGACGGCTTCGGCAAGGCCAGGTGCACGCGGGCCGAGCTGACGGCGGCCAGCGACTGGATCGAATTGGCCAGCTCACCCTCCAGCGAGCGCTGGTAATTGACCTGCTCGACGAATTGCGACGTGCCGAGCTTCTGGTTCTCCAGCAGCTCGAAACCGACGTTGCCGGCGCGCGGCAGGCCTTGCTGGGCCAGCTTCAGGCGCAGGTCGTGGATGCGGTCGGCCGGCACGAGGATCGCGCTGCCGCTGTCCGAGAATTTGTACTTGACCCCCATCTGGTCGAGCGATGCGGTGATGGCGCCGCCGTCCTTGTCGGTGTAGTTGGAGAACAGCACCTTGTATTCCGGCGCCGACGTCCACAGCCACAGGGCGGCAACGATGGCCACTACGCCGGCGATGGCGCCGCCGATGACGATGCGTTTGCCGTTCGTGGTCTGCCAGAACTTCGGCTTCTCTTCCGCCGGAGGTGCGATGTCGCTGTCGAGGAGTTCTTCCGCTGTCGTTGCCATGTTGGGGGGAGGGAATGGGTTTATGGACGCCATTATGGAGCCGTACGGCAACATTCAAACCCCGGAATAAGGCCCTGTTTACCGTGCTGCTCGAAGGCCGTCGTTGCCCGGGCGCTGATATTCTGACAGCCTGAATCCATTTGTTTGACAGGCACTGGGAGAACGGACATGAACATCGGCGGCATCGACAGCAGCCGGATCGAAGCGATGATGGCGCAGCTGAAGGCGGCGTCGCAGAAGCCGGCCGGCCCGGCGTCGCCCGCGGAAGCGCTGGGCGCTCTGGGTGGGCTGGGCGGGACTAGCGGCATCGGCAAGCTGGGCGCGCCCGATGCGGCCGAATCATCGACCAAGGTCAGCTTCTCGGATGCGCTGAAGGCGTCGCTGCAGAACGTCAGCAATTCCCAGATACAAGCCGACGAGATGGGCAAGAAATTCGCAGGGGGTGACGATTCCGTGAGCCTGTCCGATACGATGATCGCGATGCAGAAGGCGAG
>CBIHRX010000417.1:0-5142 GCA_966212555.1 uncultured Massilia sp. | reverse complement strand
CGAGATCATCAACGTCCCGGGCCACATCAACGTCGACTTCAACGACGTGAAGACCATCATGAGCGAGCAGGGCAAGGCCATGATGGGTACCGCGACCGCGTCGGGCGTCGACCGCGCGCGCATCGCGGCCGAACAGGCCGTCGCATCGCCGCTGCTGGACGGCATCGACCTGTCGGGCGCGAAGGGCGTGCTGGTGAACGTCACCGCGTCGCGCGGCCTGAAAGGTAAGGAGATCAAGGAAGTCATGGCCGCCGTGCGCGCCTTCGCCGCGCCGGACGCCGCGATTGCACAAGGCATCGCCTACGACGACGAGATGGGCGACGAACTGCGCGTGACCGTCGTCGCGACGGGCCTGGGCAAGAACAAGGCCAACATCTCGCTGGTGCAGCCGCAGCAGGTCCTGCGCACCGGCACGTACGGCGCGCCGATGATGTCCGGCACCCCGGGCGTGACGGGCGGCGTGACCATGGGGTCGGCAACCGCCGGCGCGATGGACGGCATGAAGCAGCCGGCCGTGTGGCGCCGCGAGCAGGCCTCCGAGCAGGTGCGCGCGATGCAGAACAACGGCGTCGAAACCTACGACATCCCGGCGTTCCTGCGTAAGCAAGCCGACTAAGTAGCAGACTCCAACGCCGGCTGACCACCGGCGCTCCATGATGCGGGGCCAGGCTGTTCCAAGCAGCCTGGCCTTTCGTTTTTTTGAGCGTCCGCGTGGGCACAGGGTGCCCACCCTACGATGTTCGTGTTGCCGTAGGGTGGGCACCCCGTGCCCACCAAGCTGGAATGTGCCAGATGAGGCATACTTGCGGGTTCTGAAAACTTGAAAGGAACACCACCATGACCATCCAGATCGGCGATCGCCTGCCCGAAGGCGCCCTGCAGGAATTCATCGACGTCGAAACCGAAGGCTGCGCGCTCGGTCCGAACACGTTCAACGTGGCCGACCTCGTCAAAGGCAAGACCATCGCCATCTTCGGCCTGCCGGGCGCGTTCACCCCGACCTGCTCGGCCCAGCACCTGCCCGGCTACATCCAGCTGGCCGACCAGCTGAAAGCCAAGGGTGTCGACGAGATCTGGTGCATCTCCGTCAACGACGCGTTCGTGATGGGCGCGTGGGGCCGCGACCAGAAGGCCACCGGCATCGTGCGCATGATGGCCGACGGCAGCGCCACGTTCACGAAGGCCCTGGGCCTGGAATTCGACCTCGTCGCCAAGGGCTTCGGCGTGCGCTCGAAGCGCTACTCGATGCTGGTGCAGGACGGCGTCGTCAAGCAGCTGAATATCGAGAGCGGCGGCTTCGACGTGTCGTCGGCCGAGACGCTGCTGAAGCAACTGGGCTGATCGACTCTTGATCATCAACACCGAAACGCCGGACCAGCCCGAGGTGCGCGACATGCTCGCGCGCCTCGACGCCTACTGCGCCGCGCTGTATCCGGCCGAGAGCAACCACCTGCTGGACATCGCGTCGCTCATGCAGGGCGACGTGCTGTTCCTCGTCGCGCGCGACGTGGATGGCACGGCGGTCGGCTGCGCGGCCCTCGTCAACAAGCAGGACTATGGCGAAGTCAAACGCATGTTCGTGGACGAGCGCCGGCGCGGCCTGGGCACGGGCCGCAAGCTGCTCGAACACCTCGTGATGTTCGCGCGGATGTCCGGCCTGTCGGTGCTGCGCCTGGAGACCGGCATCCATCAGCCTGAAGCCATCGGCTTGTACGAGCGCCTCGGCTTCGGGCGCCGCGCGCCATTCGGCGATTACCGGGAGGATCCGCTGTCGCTGTTCATGGAGATGAGGCTGTGAGCCGGCTCGCCGGGAACATGCGCAGCATCCGCGCGATGCTGGTCTGCGTCGCCATGTTCTCCATCATGGACATGACGATGAAGCTGCTGTCCGCGCACTTCCCGGCGCTGCAGGTGGCGGCGATCCGCGCGCTGTCCGCGCTGCCGCTCGTCGGCGCCTACCTGTTCTGGCGCGGCGGGCAGCGCTCGCTGCTGCGCATCCGCTGGCCGCTGCACCTGCTGCGCGGCGCCATCGGTATCGCGATGCTGGCCCTGTTCACGTACGGCCTCAAGACGCTGTCGCTGGCCGAAGCGTATTCGATTTTCTTCATCGGCCCGATCCTCATCACGGCGCTGTCCGTGTTCGTGCTGGGCGAGCGCGTGAACGGTGCGCGCTGGATCGCGATCGGCGTCGGCATGGCCGGCGTGCTCGTCGTGCTGCGGCCGACCGGCGCCGGCTTCTTTTCCCTCGGCGGCCTCGCGGTGCTGACCGCGGCCGTGTGCTATGCAGTGTCGGCCGTGGCCGGCCGCGTGCTCGCGCGCACGGACCGGGGCGAGCACATGATGTTCTGGCTGATGGTGCTGATGGCCATCGGCGCGACGCCCATGGCCGCGCCCGCATGGGTACCCGTGCAGGCGGAGCACCTGGTGCTGATCCTGATGCTGGCCGTCAGCGGCTTCTTCGGCCAACTGGCGCTGACGGAAGCGTTCAGCCACGGCGAGGCGTCCGTCGTGGCGCCGTTCGAGTACACGGCACTGGCCTGGGGTGTCGCCATCGACTGGCTCATGTGGAAAACCTTGCCAGATGAATACACTTTATTGGGCGCCGCCATCATCGTCGGCAGTGGCCTGTACCTGATCCGCCACGAAACCACCCACGCTGAGGCCGAGCATCCTTGAAAACGTGGCATTCAGGCCACCTGGACCGGGAGGGGCGCCGGCAAGGCCGAAAGCCCTACGATATAATCGAACGATGCTCAAACAACGAACCATCAAACAACTGGTGCGCACGACAGGTGTCGGCCTGCACTCCGGAACCAAGGTCGAGCTGACCCTGCGTCCGGCGGCCGCCGATACGGGCATCGTGTTCCGCCGCGTCGATCTCGATCCTGTCGTCGAGTTCCCGTCGAATGCCGACATCGTGGGCGACACCCGCATGGCGTCGGTGCTCACGCAGGGCGATGCGCGCGTCTCGACCGTCGAGCACCTGATGTCGGCCTGCGCCGGCCTCGGCATCGACAACCTGTACGTCGACGTCACGGCCGAAGAGATCCCGATCATGGACGGTTCCGCGTCGTCGTTCGTCTTCCTGCTGCAGCAGGCGGGCGTGCAGGAACAGGCCGCGCCCAAGAAATTCATCCGCGTGCTGAAGCCCGTGGAAGTCCGCCAGGGCAGCGGCGCGAACGAGAAATGGGCGCGTTTGAGCCCGTATGACGGTTTCAAGCTCGACTTCTTCATCGAATTCAACCACCCGGCCGTGGACGGCACGACGCAGCGCGCCGTCGTCGACTTCGGCAAAGTCTCGTACGTGCACGACGTGGCGCGTGCCCGCACGTTCGGCTTCATGCAGGACGTGGAGAGCCTGCGCGGCATGGGCCTGGCCCGCGGCGGCTCGCTGGAAAACGCGATCGTGATGGACGAATACCGCATCCTGAATGCGGACGGCCTGCGCTACGACGACGAATTCGTGCGCCATAAAATCCTCGACGCGATCGGCGACCTGTACCTCGTCGGCTCGCCGCTGCTGGCCAGCTACGAGGCGCACAAATCGGGCCACGGCTTGAACAACCTGCTGCTGCGCGAGCTGCTGGCGCATCCGGAATCGTACGAGATCGTGACGTTCGATGCGCCGGAGCGGGCGCCGGTGTCGTATGGGGCGCAGATGGAAAGAGAGTGGGCGCTGACCTGAGGCGCCGGCCTCTGCTTGACCGCACCCTAAAACAGCGTCATTCCCGCGCAGGCGGGAATCCATAGGCCGCGTGCCCACAGGCTCAGCATGGGTTCCCGCTTCCGCGGGAAGTCGTTTCCGGCAGTGCCGGGAACGACGGTGTTATTTCTTCCGCCTCTCCGCCAGCCGCCTGATCGCCGCGATCAGCCCCGCATTCTGCGCCGTCTCCGGCAACGTCTCCCCCAACTGCTCGAACGCATCCACCGCCGTCGGCGGCAAGGTCAGCGACGACGGCTTCGGCTCCTCGCGCACGGGCACGTTCGGCCGCATCTGGATCTTGATGCGCACGTTCTCCACCTGCCATCCCTTTTTCTGCAAACCCGCCTGCAGCTTTGGCAGCTGCTGCTTGAGCTTGGCCGCGACGGCGGAGGAGGGCACGGCGAGGGTCAGCACCGTGTCCTGGAACGACAGCACCTCGCAGCCGGCGTACATCGGCGGCAGGATGTTCTTGACGTCGCGCTGCAGGTTGCCCACGCGCAGGGCGGTCGGCATCAGGGCGGCGAGGCGGTCGTTGGCGCGCAGGAAATCGGTGGCGCCGAAGGCCGTCTTGCGGTCGCGGGTGCCGTAGATGTGGAAGGGACGCTGATTGTTCGAGGACTGCATGCTCGGAACATACCACAGCCGCGCGCCCTGCCGCGAAGAATCGTGCGCGCGGTGTGAAATCGAATGCAGTTTGATAACATTTTTTGCCAGCCGCACTTGTGATCCGCCGGGCGACCCCCAAGTGTGGCCGGATCGCATGATAAAATCGGTGGCTTTTTGCCATTGGCGCTCTCGGGTAGATATCTTTTTGCTATCATCCTGGGCTCTCCTTGGATCCTTTCGCGGCGTACTTTTGAAGAACACAGCATGTCATTCCTGACCAAGATTTTCGGCAGCCGTAACCAGCGTCTGCTCAAGCAATACCAAAAATCCGTGCGCGCCATTAACGCGCTCGAGCCGCAGATGGAAGCGCTGTCGGATGCCGATCTCCAGGCAAAGACGAACGAATTCAAGCAACGCCTGGCCGGGGGCGCCACCCTGGACGACATCCTCGTGGAAGCCTTCGCCGTCTGCCGCGAGGCCGCCAAGCGCGTCATGAAGATGCGTCACTTCGACGTGCAGCTGATCGGCGGCATGGTCCTCCACTACGGCAAGATCGCCGAGATGGGCACCGGCGAAGGCAAGACGCTGATGGCGACCCTGCCCGTGTACCTGAACGCGCTGTCCGGCAAGGGCGTGCACGTCGTGACGGTCAACGATTACCTGGCCCAGCGCGACGCCGAGCAGATGGGCCGCCTGTACGGCTGGCTCGGTCTCACGACGGGCGTCAACCTGTCGCAGATGGATCACGACAGCAAGCAGAAAGCCTACGCCTCCGACATCACCTACGGCACCAACAACGAATACGGCTTCGACTACCTGCGCGACAACATGGT
>CBIHRX010000416.1:0-5157 GCA_966212555.1 uncultured Massilia sp. | reverse complement strand
ACGTGGAAGCGAAGGCGCTGTTCCTGCTCGTCCTGATCGGCGCGCTGATCGTCGCCTTTTTCCTCTACGTGATGTACGCCCGCGGCGTGTTCGAGAAGACGCAGGAACTGGTGCTCGTCGCCGACGATTCCTCGGGCGTGATCCCGGGCATGGACATGACCTTCGCCGGCTTTCCCATCGGGCGCGTGCGCCAGGTGGAACTGGGCAAGGACGGCAAGGTGAACATCCTCGTCGACATCGCGCAGAACGACGCGAAATGGCTGCGCACGACCAGCGTGTTCACGCTCGAGAGCAGCGTCGTCGGCGAGACCCGGCTGCGCGCGTACAGCGGCGTGCTGACGGATCCGCCGCTGCCGGATCACGCCCAGCGTCCCGTGCTGCGGGGCGACGCGGCGGCCGAGATCCCGCGCCTGATGGCGACGGCGCGCACCCTGCTGGAAAACCTGGAGACCATGACGCGCGCCGATTCCCACATCGGCAACACGCTGGCCAACGTCGACGCGTTGTCCGGCCGTCTGTCCGGCCGCTACGGCGTGCTGGGCACGGCGCTGGGCGGCGACGCCGAAGCGGAAAAGCTGCTGCAGACCTTGCACCGCGTGGATGCGCTGCTCCCCAAGACCGACCAGCGCGTGTTCGGCAAGAAGGGCGTGATGGACGATGCGCAGAGTGCGATCCGCGAATTGAACGGCCTGCTGGCCGACGCGCGCGGGACGCTCCAGAAGGCCGACGGCGTGCTGGCCGAGGCGCAGGCCGTGGCGAAGAACGCGCACGCCGCCACCGACGACCTGGGCCGCTTGCGCGGCGAAGTGGATGCGAGCCTGCGCAAGGTGAACCGCCTCGTCGACGAGATCAACCGCAAATGGCCGTTCAAGCAGGATACGGAGATCAAGCTGCCATGATGACCAAACCTCTCGTCGCCGCCGCGCTCGTCGTATTGTCCGGCTGCGCCAGCAAGCCGCAGCCGCCCGCGTGGGAAGGCGACGCGAAGAGTTCCCTGGGCGGCTATACGGACGATTTCCTGCGCGGGGATTCCGCCGCCGCCGAGGCGGAATTCGCGCGCGCCCGCCGCGCGAGCGCCAGCACGGGCCGGTTCGACGTCGTCGCGCAGGCGGAGCTGGTGCGCTGCGGCGTGAAGGCGGCGGCGCTCGACTACGAGTGCCCCGGTTTCGCGGCGCTTGCGAACGATGCGACGCCGGCCCAGCGTGCGTATGCCGCCTACCTGGACGGCCGCTGGCAGGGCCTGGACACGGGCCTGCTGCCGGAACAGCACCGCGCCGTCGTCGCGAGTGGTTCGCTGGCCGGCGTCGCCGATCCGCTGGCCCGGCTCGTCGCGGCCGGGGCGCTGCTGAAGGCGGGGCGCATCACGCCGGCCGACATCGCGACGGCCGTCGACACGGCGTCCAGCCAGGGCTGGCGCCGCCCGCTGCTGGCGTGGCTGGGCGTGCAGGAACAGCGCGCCCGCGCGGCCGGCGACACGGCCGCGGTGGAGCGCATCCGCCGGCGCATCCAGCTCGCGGAGTAGGGTGGGCACCCCTGTACCCACGCGTGACGCCAACATGCCGCAAGCGTCCGCGTGGGCACGGAGTGCCCACCCTACCTCACGCGAACGACGCGCGCCGCGCTGTTGTTCGCTTCCAGCTGGAGGTAATAGGCGCCGAGCGCGCCCCGTTCGATGCGCACGGCCGGATCCGCGAGGTCCGGCAGGACGGCGTCGACGTCGTCCACCACGCGCCACACCTGGCCGTTGGCGAGCGTGATCTGGGTGCCGTAGCGCCAGCCGTCGAGGCGGCCGCGCACGGTGCTGCGGATCGCCGCCGGCTCGTCGTCGACGTTCTTTTCCAGGCGTTTGCCGCCGAAGCGCTGCTCGGCCGGCGGCGCCACGGGCAGCGCCTCGTAGCAGGCCAGCCGGCTCGCGGCGTCGGGCAGGGCGCGGCAGCGTAGCACGAGGCTGTCCTCGACGGCGCAGGCGGCGCCGCACGCGCACAGCAGCAGGATGGGAAGGGTCTTCATGCAGTTCATTATATCGGCTGCGGCCGGGTAAAACTTTCGACGCGGCCGCCAGTCCAAGCTTCTTGCACGATTCAGGTGCGGCGGGCTGTCAGGAACGGCCGGCATCGTTTAGACTGCCGGTTCCCCAGCCGACGACGACCGCACCCATGTCCGATATGCTCGAGACCGCCGCAGCCAACGAAGCGCCCGCCAGCGCCCCATATCTGCCGTTCCCCGTGGTGGGCATCGGCGCGTCGGCCGGCGGTCTCCCCGCGCTGCTGCGGCTGTTCGAGGAAATGCCCGCACACAACGGCATGGCCTTCGTCGTCGTGCTGCACCTGTCGCCCAAGCACCAGAGCAATGCCGACCAGCTGCTGCAACGCGTCACGCGCATGCCCGTGCTGCAGGTCGTCGAGACGGTCAAGATCGAGCCCGACCACGTGTACGTCATCGCGCCCAGCATGCAGTTGACGATGATGGACGGCAGCTTGACTGTTGCTGAGATGCATCGTCCGCGTGGACAGCACATCGCCATCGACGAATTCTTCCGCACCCTGGCCGAGGCCCAGCACGAGCGGGCCGTCGCGCTCGTGTTGTCCGGCACGGGCGGGGATGGCGCCGTCGGCATCGCGCGCGTCAAGGAGCAGGGTGGCGTGATCGTCGTCCAGCACCCGGGCGATGCGGAACACGACGGCATGCCGCTGTCCGCCATCGGCACGGGGCTCGTCGATTTCGTGCTGCCGGTGATCGAGATGCCGCAGAAGCTGATTGACCTGTGGAAGAACGCGAGCATGATGGAATTGCCGCCGGCGGGGCCGGACGGCGCGCCGGCATCGGCCGTGACGGAGCTGGACGAAAGCGCGGACGCGGAACAGGCCTTGCAGCGCGTGCTGGGCCTGCTGCGCGCGCAGACGGGGCACGACTTCCGCCAGTACAAGCGCGCCACCGTGCTGCGCCGCATCGAACGGCGCATGCAGGTGCGCGCCGTGCATTCGCTGCCGGAGTACGTGGCCCTGCTGGAGGCGGACGCGGGCGAGCACAAGCTGCTGCTGAACGACCTCCTGATCGGCGTGACCAACTTCTTCCGCGACCGCGAGGCGTTCGAGACGGTGGAGCGCGACATCATCCCCGCGCTGTTCCGCGACCGCAAGCCGAGCGACGAGGTGCGCGCGTGGGTGGCCGGCTGCGCCACCGGCGAGGAAGCGTATTCGCTGGCGATGCTGCTGGCCGACCAGGCCGCGCTCCAGAGCCAGCCCCCCGGCTACCAGGTGTTCGCGTCCGACATCGACGAGCACGCGATCGCCATCGCGCGTGCGGGCCTGTACCCGACGTCGATCGTCACCGACGTCGCGCCGGCCCGCCTGCGCCAGCATTTCACGCGCGACGAGAACCGCTACCAGATCCGCAAGGCGGTGCGCGACCGCATCCTGTTCGCCGTGCACAACCTGCTGCGCGACCCGCCGTTCTCGCGCATCGACCTGGTCAGCTGCCGTAACCTGCTGATCTACCTGAACCGCGACATCCAGCAGCGCGTGCTGGAGACGTTCCACTTCGCGCTCAAGCCGGGCGGCTACCTGTTCCTCGGCTCGTCCGAGTCGGCGGAATCCGTCGACGAGCTGTTCGTCCCGGTGGACAAGAAGAACCGCATCTACCGCTCGCGCGCGTCGGTGCGCACGCTTCCGCACCACCGTGCCCAGCACGCGGCGCCGGCGCACCTGAATCTGCCGGAGCCGCGCACGCTGGCCGCCGCGACGCGCCGCCAGGCGTCGCTGGCCGACGTGCACCAGCGCGCGCTGGCCCAGTTCGCGCCGCCCAGCGTCGTCGTGGACCTCGACCACAACATCGTCCACATGTCCGAGCGCGCCGCGCAGTACATGCGCCTCGTCGGCGGCGAGCCGTCGCGCGACATCCTCGCGCTCGTGCTGCCGGAGCTGCGCATCGACCTGCGCAGCGCGTTGTACCAGGTGCAGAACTCGGGCGTCAGCGTGGAAGGGCGCCAGGTGTCGATGGCGCGCAACGGCCGCCCCAGCATCGTCAGCGTCACCGTCCGGCCGTTCCACGACGACGAGGCGAGCCAGGATTTCCTGCTCGTGATGTTCTCCGAAGTCGAGCGCAGCCTGGACAAGCTGGACGGCGAGGGGCGCGAAAGCGGCGACGACCTCGTGCTGTCGCAGCTGGAGGCGGAACTGCAGCGCAAGAAGCAGCAGCTGCAGGAGACGATCGAGCATGCCGAGGTCTCGAACGAGGAATTGCGCGCCGCCAACGAGGAACTGCAGGCCATCAACGAGGAACTGCGCTCCGCCACCGAGGAACTGGAGACGAGCAAGGAAGAGCTGCAGTCGGTGAACGAGGAACTCATCACCGTCAACTACGAACTCAAGATCAAGGTCGAGGAAACGGGCAAGGCCAACGACGACCTGAACAACCTGATCGCGTCGACCGACATCGCCACGATCTTCGTCGACAGCGCCATGCGCATCAAGCGCTCCACGCCGCGCGCGGCCGACATCTTCTCGATCATCCCGTCGGACATGGGGCGCTCGCTGCTGGATCTCACGCACCGCCTCGACTACAAGGAACTGGCGGACGACGTGGCGCTCACGTTCAACACCCTGCGCATGGTCGAGCGCGAGGTGCGCAGCCACGACGGCCGCTACTACATCGTGCGGCTGCTGCCGTACCGCACGACGGAAGACCGCATCGAAGGCGCCGTGATGACGTTCTTCGACATCACGGGCCGGCGCGAGGCCGAGGAAAAGCTGCGCGCGGGCGAGGCGCGCATGCGGCTGGTGGCGGAGAGCACGAAGGATTACGCGATCGTCACCATGGACCGCGAAGGCCGCGTGACGAGCTGGAACCGCGGGGCCGAGCGCATGTTCGGCTACCGCGAGGACGAGGTCGCGGGCCACGACCTGAAGTTCCTGTTCCTGCCCGGCGAGCGCGAACAGGCTGCCCCGGCCGAGGAGATGGAGCGCGCGCGCCGCGACGGCCGGGCGATGAGCGAGCGCTGGTACGTGCGCAAGGACGGCAGCCAGCTGTTCTGCAGCGGCGAGATCACGCAGATCGAGAACGGCGGCTATTCCGGCTACGCGATGATCGCGCGCGACGAGACCGAGCGCGTGCGCCATGAGCGCGAGCGCGAGCAGACGCTGAGCTCCGAGCAGCGCG
>CBIHRX010000415.1:0-5169 GCA_966212555.1 uncultured Massilia sp. | reverse complement strand
TGTGGCGTTTTTTTTGTTTTGGGGTGGGGTGGGGGTGGGGCCCCCCCCATTCGTTGCGGGGTTGGGGGTGGGGGGCCCCCCCCCCCCCCACCACAGCGTCCCGATTACTCGTCCGGGAAGAGAACCGGCATCTCCACCGACCGCTTCTTGAGCGCCGCCTTGGCGCCGTCATAATCCGGAAACACCTCGCCCACGACGGCCCAGAAGGCCGGGCTGTGGTTCATCTCGCGCAGGTGCGCCAGCTCGTGCACCACCACGTAATCCAGCAGCGCGAGCGGATAGTGCACCAGCTTCCAGTTCAGGCGGATGTTCCCCGCCACCGTGCACGAGCCCCAGCGCGTGCCGGCCGACGAGATCGCGAACGAGTTGTACGTGACGCCCACGCGCGGCGCGTACAGATCGAGCCGTTCGCGGCACAGGCGCTTGGCTTCGTCCTGGAACCACAGCTTCACGCGCTCGCGGATCTGCCACGTCTCCAGCGCCGGCGTCACGCCGAGGTGCAAGGTGCGCGTGTCGGCATCGTAGACGCAATGGCTGCGCGTGGCCGGTTCCAGCCGCAGGGTGATGTCGGACCCGAGGTAGGGCAGTTGCGCGCCGTCGACCCATTCCACGGGCGGGCGTTCGGCGCGCTGCGCACGGCGTTCGCCCCGTTCGAACAGCTTGGTGAGGATCCAGCGCTGCTTGGCGCGGATGGCACGCTCGATGTCGTCCAGCGGCGCGCGGTTCGGCGACGTCACGAACAGGCCGTCGTCGCAGACCATGAAACCGTGCGAGCGGCGCGCGGAGCGGCGCAGCGCGTAGTGCACGGTGTGCGATCCGAGCTGGATTCTCCGCAGCGGCGGATCGTTCGGGCCCACGGGCGGAATGGGGAGCGTACGGGTCGGCACCGGCGGTGCCTTGAACAGCGGCGCCGGCGGCGCGGGTTTGGCCGCCGGCGTGGGAGAGGGCTTGAGCGCCGCGACGAGTTCCTGGGCAAACAGCTCCAGCTGGTTCGCGTCGATCTTGGGGGAGGTCATGGTGGGCGGCTTCGATGGTGCTTTGGTCTGCGCGCCCAGTTCGTTCAAGTACCTGAATAGGCGTGGGGCGAAATGACGCGCATTTCCGATTCTATCCAATTTTCGACCTCTTGCATCAGACTGTCGGCAGTGTGGTTTTCCGGCGATATCGGCTTGCCGATCGAGACGGTGATGAGGCCCGGCCGCTTGATGAACGAGTTCTTGGGCCAGCACTCACCTGAATTATGCGCGATCGGCACGACCATCGCACGGGTTTCTATCGCCAGGCGCGTACCGCCGCTCTTGTACTGTCCTTTCTGGCCGACGGGGATGCGCGTCCCTTCGGGGAACATGATGATCGACTGGCCGTCCGCGAGGCGCGCCTTGCCGATCTTGACGACGTGGGCAAAGGCGCGCTTGCCCTTGCTGCGGTCGATCGGGATCATGCGCAGCAGCGCCATGCCCCAGCCGAAGAAGGGGATGTAGAGGATCTCCTTCTTGAAGACGTAGACCAGCGGCCGCTTCATGTTCGGCAGCATGAAGATGGTCTCCCATGCCGACTGGTGCTTCGACAGCAGGATCGCGGGTTGGTCCGGCAGGTTCTCGTAGCCCTTCACCTGGTAGCGGATGCCGCAGATGACGCGCGCGCACCAGATGATGAAGACGTTCCAGCGTGACGTGACCCAGAAGCGCGTGGGGTATGGGAACGGCGCCGCCAGGAAGCAGACGCAGGCCCACACGACGGTGGCGACCGTCATGACGATCGCGAACAACAGGGAACGCAGGAACAGGGCGGCGGTACGCAAAGGCGTGGTCTCCAGATCTTCGGTAGCGGTGGTAACGATCATGCGCTGGCAGCGGGCGGGGATTTGAGGAACGCGTCGACCATCGAAGCGAGGTCGGGGAAGACTTGCGTGCCGGGCGGCAGACCGCCCGTCTCCCAGGTCTTTTCGCCCTTGCCGGTCAGGACCAGGTAGGGCACGCAGCCGCTGATGAAGCCGGCCTGCAGGTCGCGCAGCGAATCGCCGACGGTCGGCACGCCCTTCAGGCTGAGCTTGAAGCGCTTGCTGATCTCCTCGAACATGCCGTTCTTCGGCTTGCGGCAGTCGCAGTTGTCGACGGCCGCGTGCGGGCAGAAGAAGATCGCGTCGATGTCCGCGCCCACCAGCTGGGCGCTTGCGTGCATCTTCTGGTGGATCGCGTTCAGGGTCGCAATGTCGAACAGTTCGCGCGCGATGCCCGACTGGTTCGACGCGATGACGACGCGGTAGCCGGCCTGGTTCAGGCGCGCGATCGCCTCCAGCGACCCCGGGATCGGGATCCACTCGGCGGGCGACTTGATGAACTCGGAGGAGTCATGGTTGATGACCCCGTCCCGGTCGAGGATGATCAGCTTCATTGCACTTACGCTGCCAGCTTGGAGATGTCGGCCACGCGGTTCATCATGCGGTGCAGGATGGAGAGCAGGGCCAGGCGGTTGTTGCGCAAGGCGACATCGTCGGCCATCACCATCACGTCGTTGAAGAAAGAGTCGACGTCGTCGCGCAGTTGCGCGAGCGTCTTCAGCGTGCCCGTGAAGTCGCCGCGCGCGAAGGCGGCGTCGACCTCCGGCTGCACGCGCTGCACGCTCGCGTACAATGCCTTCTCGGCGGCGTCCTGCAGCAGGGCCGCGTCGACGTTACCTGCCTGGGCCAGCGCTTCCTCGTTCTTTTTGAGGATGTTCGAGATGCGCTTGTTGGCGGCGGCCAGCGACGCGGACTCCGGCAGCGCGGCGAACGCCTGCACGGCTTCCAGGCGCTGCACGACGTCGTCCACGCGATCCGGATTCTGCGCCAGCACGGCTTCCACTTCGTTCGGTGCGAAGCCGCGGTCGCGCAGCAGGCCGCGCAGGCGGTCCAGCATGAAGGCCGTGACTTCCGCCGTCGGGTCCTTGAACGTCGACATGTAGTCGAACACGCCGGCGGCATCCGTCAAGAGGTCGGACAGCGCGAGCGGCAGGCGCTTCTCGACCAGCAGGCGCAACCCGCCCAGCGCGTGGCGGCGCAGCGCGAACGGGTCCTTCTCGCCGGTCGGCTGCAGGCCGATCGACCAGATGCCGACCAGCGTTTCCAGTTTGTCGGCCAGCGCGACCGCCAGGCCCGTATTCGTCGCCGGCAGCGCGTCGCCCGAGAAGCGCGGCTGGTAGTGCTCGGACGCGGCCAGCGCCACTTCCTCGTGCTCGCCGTCGTTGCGGGCGTAATACGTGCCCATGATGCCCTGCAGTTCCGGGAACTCGCCGACCATGTCGGTCAAGAGGTCCGCTTTCGCAAGCTGCGCGCCGCGTTCGGCCAGCAGCACGTCGTAGCCGAGGCGGCGGGCGATGGCGCCGGCGAGGCGCGTGACGCGCTGCGTGCGCTCGGCCTGCGTGCCCAGCTTGTTGTGGTAGACGACGTTCGCCAGCAGCGGCAGGCGCGATTCCAGCGACTTCTTCTTGTCCTGCTCGAAGAAGAATTTCGCATCCGACAGGCGCGGGCGCACGACGCGCTCGTTGCCGCCGACGATGGCGGACGGGTCGTCGGTCGCGAGATTCGAGACGATCAGGAAGCGCGAGCGCAGCTTGCCGTTTGCATCCGTCAGCGCGAAGTACTTCTGGTTCGTCTGCATCGTCAGGATCAGGCATTCCTGCGGCACGGCCAGGAAGGCCTCCTCGAAATGGCATTCGTAGACGACGGGCCATTCGACCAGCGCCGCCACTTCATCCAGCAGCGATTCCGGCATCAGCACCTGGTCGCCGCCGGCCTTGGCCAGCAGCTGGGTGCGAATCGATTCCTTGCGTTCCTCGGCATTGGCGACGACTTTGCCGAAGACCTTGAGCAGCTCATTGTAGGCGTCCGCATGGCCGATATCGAAGGCGTGGCCGTTCGACAGGAAGCGGTGGCCGAGCGTGCTGCGGCCGGCCTTGAGGCCCAGCAGGGACAGCGGCACGATGGTCTCGCCGTGCAGCGCCAGCAGCGAGTGCACGGGGCGCACGAACTGCACGGTGGCGCCGTCCGGACGCTGGTAGCTCATCACCTTCGGGATCGGCAGCTTGGCGACCGTCTCTTCCAGCACGGGCTGCAGGCCTTCGGCGAGACCGATGCCCGGCGCCGTGTACGTGTAGAAGAAGCTTTCGGCCTTGCCGTCCTGGGCGCGTTCGAGGTCGCTGATCGTGAGGTCGGGGAAGCCGAGGGCGGCCAGTTTCTTGGCCAGCGGCGCGGTCGGGTTGCCGTCCTTGTCGAGGGCGACGGTCACCGGCAGGATCTTCTCGCGGATGGTCTTGTCGGCCGACGTGGCGCGCACGTTGGTGATCGAGACCGCGAGGCGGCGCGGCGTGGCGTAGGTGGTGACGACGCTGTCGGCGTCGAGGAAGTCACGGGCCTTCAGGCCGTTCGCGATGCCGGTGGCGAAAGCGGCGCCCAGTTTCACGAGCGCCTTCGGCGGCAGCTCTTCGGTCTGCAGTTCGACGAGTAGTGTCTGATTCATGATGATATTTGTTCTGTACTCAGGCGGTCTTGGGCAGCATGGGGAAGCCCAGCTTCTCGCGCGAATCGTAATAGGCCTGGGCGACGAGGCGCGACAGGTTGCGCACGCGGCCGATGTAGGCGGCGCGCTCGGTGACGGAGATCGCGCCGCGCGCATCCAGCAGGTTGAAGCTGTGCGACGCCTTCATGATCTGCTCGTACGCGGGCAAGGTGAGCGCCAGTTCGATCAGGCGCTTGGCCTCGCTCTCGTGGTTGTTGAAGGCCTGGAACAGCAGGTCCGTGTTCGAGTGTTCGAAGTTGTAGGTCGACTGTTCGACTTCGTTCTGGTGGAAGACGTCGCCGTAGGACAGGCTCTTCTTCTCCCCGTTCTCCTCCCACTCGGTCCACACGAGGTCATACACGTTCTCGACGCCCTGCAGGTACATGGCCAGGCGCTCGATGCCGTACGTGATCTCGCCCAGCACCGGCTTGCAATCGAGGCCGCCGACCTGCTGGAAGTACGTGAACTGGGTGACTTCCATGCCGTTCAGCCAGACTTCCCAGCCGAGGCCCCACGCGCCCAGGGTCGGGCTTTCCCAGTCGTCCTCGACGAAGCGCACGTCGTTCTTCTTCAGGTCCAGGCCCAGCGCTTCCAGGGAACCCAGGTACAGGTCCAGGATGTTTTCCGGCGCCGG
>CBIHRX010000414.1:0-5171 GCA_966212555.1 uncultured Massilia sp. | reverse complement strand
TTCAGGTCCATGTGCCGCGAGGTGTGGGGGTTCGAGTCCCTCCGTGGGCACCAAAAGCTACCCGGTCTTGACGACCACCAGGATACTGGCGCAAAACGCCGCAATCTTTGCAAAAGGATTGCGGCGTTTTGCGTTTCAGTCCAGGTGCGTCGCCAGGAATGCCCCGATGCGGCGCTCGTATTCGTTCGGCGCGTACGCATGCAGGTTCACGTGCGCGGCCCCCTCCACCACCCACAATGCCTTCGGCTGCGCGGCGGCCTCGTACAGGCGCTGCGTTTCGGCCAGGGTCGTGTGCAGGTCGGCGCTGCCGGCCGCGATCAGCACCGGCGCCTTCACGTTGGCAACGTATTTGATCGGATGCAGCGCATCCGGTCGGATACCCAGGCGTAGCGGCAGCTGCCACAGCAGCAGCGCGGACAGCGGCCCGCCCACGGGGCCCAGCCGCATGCGCAGGCGGTTGGCGACGGCTTCCTCGATCGTCGGATACATCGATTCCAGCACGACGGCATCGACGGGTGGGCAATCGCGGCACAGCACCAGCGACGCCGCGCCCAGCGACACGCCGATCACGCCGATTCTCTGCCCCGGCGCGCGGCGCCTGAGTTCCTCGAGCGCGGCCCGGACGCCATCCGCCTCGCGCAGCCCGAACGTTACGGAGGAGGCGGTACTCGCACCCTGGCCCGGCAGGTCGATCAACAGGACGGCGTAGCCCTGGCTGTTGAGGAAACGGGCGCGGCCGGCCATGTCGCGGCGGTCGCCATGGATTCCGTGCAGCAGCAGGACGGCGCCGCGGCCCCGTCCCGGCAACCAGGAACCGACGACGCGCTGGTCCGGCGCGGCGCGCAGCAGCACGTCCTCGACACCGGGGCCGGACAGCGCCACGGGACGCGGCGCGACGGCGATCAGCTTCGAACCGATCGCCCAGACGATGGCGGCGCCCACCAGCAGGAGGACGGCGAGTGCGATCAGGCAGGCGGACAGCGGGAGGCGGAGCGGCATGTCAGCCATTAGACCGCAATGGCGCCGTCCGGTCCAGCCGGATGCATCAGTGGGCCGCCAGGTCGTCCAGGATGGGGCAATCGGAGCGGGCGTCGCCGTGGCAGGAGTCGGCCAGGCTCGCCAGCGTGCGCTTCATCGCCTCCAGTTCCGCGATCTTGCGGTCCAGCTCGTCGATGTGTTCGAGCGCCAGGCGGCGCACGTCGGCGCTGGCCCGGTGCTTGTCGCGCCACAACGCCAGCAGATCCGCGATCTGGTCCAGCGAAAAGCCCAGCGCGCGGCCGCGGTGGATGAATTGCAGCATGCGCACGTCGTCGCTGCCGTACAGCCGGTAGCCTGCCTCCGTGCGCCGCGCCGGCGGCAACAGGCCGATCGATTCGTAATGACGCACCATCTTCGCCGTCACGCCGGACGCCCTGGCTGCCTCGCCGATATTGAGATCAGTATCGTTCATGATCGCCAGCATACACCTTCCCACGATGGGAAGCTCAAGCCTTGCTTGACTTGGCGCGCGAAGCGTTTAAGCTCGGCAAACATGAAGAAAACTGTTCTCATCCTGCTGGCCATCGCCCTGGCCGGCCCCGTCGTCCTGAACGCGGCCCCGGCGCCGTGGTATCACTGGCGCAGCAAGAGCACGGGCACGATCGTCTGCTCGCAGACGCCGCTCGGCGAAGGCTGGGCGCGCGCCGATGGGCCCTATCGTGACGCCCGTTGCGAAAAACCATTGCCTGCTAAATAATCCACCAAAGGAGTGTGCAACACGAAGGTCGCCGTAGTCCCCTAACCGAGGAGAAATCGATGTTCAACAACCCCGAGCAATTCGCAAACGCCACCAAGACCCTGTTCGACCTGCAGATGCAGACCTTCAATGCCCTGGCCACCAAGGCCGTGCAGGGCGTCGAGCAGGTGGTGGCGCTGAACCTGGCGACCGCCAAGCAATCGATGGAAAACACGCTGGAGGCGAGCCGCCAGTTCAGCCAGGCGCCGGATCCGAAAGCGGCCATCGATGCCCTGTCGGCGCGCGTGCAGCCGGGCGTGTCCGAAGCGACGGCCTACGGCGAACAGCTCAAGCAGATCATCGGCGACATCAAGATCGAGTTCGAGCAGGCCGCCGACACCCACCTGGCCGAAGCGAAGAATACCCTGTCCGCCCTGATCTACGACGTCACGCAGAACGTCAAGCCGGGCCAGGAAAACGCGGTGGAGATCATCAAGGCGGCCATCGAGAATGCGTTCAAGGGCTACGAGCAGGTGACGCAATCGACGCGCGACGCCATGCGCCGCGTCGAGGACCAGGTCGCGCGTGCGACCGAGCAGCTGAAAGCCGCCCAGTCGCAAGCGCCGACGGCCCACTGACTCAGGACGGACGCGGCCCCACGCCCAGCATCTCTTCGATGTGGGCGAACGCTGCGTCGTCCTTCACCACCGACCGCAGCCACACGTGCAGCGGCTGTTCGCCCCACTGCGCGGCCTTGTCGGCCAGGTAGGCGACGGGGCTGTGCGGCTCCGTGCGGCGGAAATAATCCGCCACCGCGCGCAGCTGGGCCAGCGCCTGGGCGCGCGATTGCAGCGGCCCCGCCGCTGCGCCTGCCTGCGTCGGCAACGCAACGGCGACGTCGGCCGCGCCAGGGGCCGGCGCCGCTTCCTTCAATGCCGGCTTGATGAACAGGACGAGACTTTCCAGTCCCGAACGGGCGGCGCCGAAACTGGGACCGTCCGCACCGACGGCCGCGTCGACACTCTTTTCCAGCCGGTCGAGCGCGTCCGCGCAATGCTCGCAGTCGCGCATCAGGGCCACATAGAACGTCGGCGACGTGCGCTGGCGCGCCCCTTCCAGCTTCGCCAGCGCATCGACTCCCTGCATGCGCGCGGCGTCGAAGTCGCACAGCGCGTGGCCGTCCGCCCCTTCGGTGAGCGGCACGGCGCACAGCCACGGCGCGATGCGCGCCGCGAGCCACGCGAGGTTGCCGATGCGGCGCTCGACGCCGTCCTCGTCCGGCAGCGGATACAGGCCGTCCCAGTACCGCTCGCACAGCATCGCGGTCAGCAACAGGCTGTCGGCGAGCGCACGCACGCCGGCCGTCCGCACGCTGGCTTCGGCCAGCCACACGGCCAGCTGCAGGTCCTTGCTGCGCTGTTCGATCAGCCGGGCGCACTCCCGGCCGACGAACTTCCAGTCCGCCTCCTTCAGCTCGGTGACCCAGGCGCCCTGCTCAAGCGACGGATCGTCGGCCTGGCGCGCACGCACGATGGCGTCGATCTCGCTGGAAAACGCGAGGTCGTCGCCGCAGGGCTTGTCCGCGCCGACGGGCGCGAGCAACCGTTCCAGGTTCAGCATGATGCCCTCCTCACGCCGGTTCGACGGCGTACCTGATCTTGCCCGACTTCGTCGCGCCGACTTTCACCTTGCCGATCGCACCGCCTTCCGCCATGCGCGCCAGCACGGCGTCCGCGATCTCGGGCAGCAAGGTGCCGTTCAGGATCGTGTCGACGTTGCGCGCACCCGAGTCGACCTCCGTGCAGCGCGCCAGCACGGCCGCCACGAGCGCGTCGTCGTATTCGAAGCGGGCATTGTGGTTGACGGCCACGCGCTGCTTGATGCGGTCGAGTTTCAGCCGGATGATGTTGGCGAGGACCGCATCGTCGATCGGATAGAACGGCACCACCGTCAGGCGCCCGAGGAACGCGGGCTTGAAATGCTTCATGAGACTGGGCCGGATCAGTTCCGCCAGCTGCTCCGGCGTGGGCCGCTCGTTCGGCGCCTTGTTCAGGCAGGCCTGCATGATCTGGCTCGACGCCGCGTTCGACGTCAGGATGATGATCGTGTTGCGGAAGTCGATCTGGCGCCCCTCGGCATCGTCCAGCACGCCCTTGTCGAACACCTGGAAGAACAGTTCGAGCACGTCCGCGTGGGCCTTCTCGACCTCGTCCAGCAGCACGACGCTGTACGGATTGCGCCGCACGGCTTCCGTCAGCACGCCGCCCTCGCCATAGCCGACGTAACCCGGCGGCGAGCCTTTCAGGCCGGAGACGCTGTGCGCCTCCTGGTATTCGCTCATGTTGATGGTGACGAGCTTGCGTTCGCCGCCGTACAGCAGGTCCGCGAGCGCGAGCGCCGTTTCCGTCTTGCCGACGCCGGACGTGCCGACGAACAGGAACACGCCCTTCGGCTTGTTCGGATCCTCGAGGTTCGCGCGCGCCGTACGCACGCGCTGGGCGACGATGCCGCTGGCGTGCGCCTGGCCGAGGATCCGTTCGTCCAATAACCCCTGCAGGTTCATCACGGTGCGGATCTCGTCCTTCACCATGCGCCCGAGCGGGATGCCGGTCCACGCGGCGACGATGGCGGCCACCGTCTGGCCGTCGACCTGAACGGGCACGAGCGGCGTTTCGCCCTGCAGCGCATGCAGTTCCGCGATCTTCGCCCGCAGCGCGGGGCTGTCGCCCTGCCCCGCTTCCAGGCGCGCGCGCAGCGCGTGGATCTCGGCGCACGACGCCTGCTCGGCATCCCAGCGCGCGCGCAGGCGCTCCTGCTCGTCCAGCGCGGCGGCCCGATCCGCGCGCAGCGCGGCCAGCGCGGCACCGTGGTCCGCGCCCGCGCTTTCCTCGCGCACGAGGGCCTGGATGCGCGCGTCGAGGTGCTCCACCCTGCGCGTGCAATCCTCCAGCACGGCGGGCGTCGCCTTCTGGCCCAGCGCGACCTTGGCGCACGCGGTATCGAGCACGCTGACCGCCTTGTCCGGCAGCTGGCGTCCGCTGATGTAGCGGTGCGACAGCCGCACGGCTTCCACGATCGCCTCGTCGTAGATGCGCACGCCGAAGTGCGCCTCCATCAACGGCGCCATCGCGCGCAGCATCGCGCTCGCCGTTTCCTCGTCCGGTTCCTCGACCTTCACGACCTGGAACCGGCGCGCCAGCGCGGCATCTTTCTCGAAGTATTTCTTGTACTCGCTCCACGTGGTGGCAGCCACGGTGCGCAGTTCGCCCCGCGCCAGCGCGGGCTTCAGCAGGTTGGCCGCGTCGTTCTGGCCCGCCGTGCCGCCCGCGCCGATCATCGTGTGCGCCTCGTCGATGAACAGGATGATCGGATGCAGGCTTTTCTTCACTTCGTCGATCACGTTCTTCAGGCGGTTCTCGAACTCGCCCTTGACGCTGGCGCCGGCCTGCAGCAGGCC
>CBIHRX010000413.1:0-5195 GCA_966212555.1 uncultured Massilia sp. | reverse complement strand
GCCTGGTCGCCGATCTGGGCGATGCGGGCCTTGTCGCCTTCGGAGACGGCATCGCGCAAGCCGTCGGTGATGCCCTGCAGGTCCGCCGTCAACGCCTTCGCCGTGCCCAGCGCCGGGTAATCCACGGCTTCGGTCGTGTGGATCGAGTCCAGGGCGCCGCTGGCGATGCTGGCGGAGACCGCCACGCCGAGGCCGAAGATGATGGTCGAGATGACCGGGAGTGCCCAGATCTTGCGCTTGATGCTCATGCCGTTTCCTCTGAATTCAACAGCCCGCCGCCGGAAAACCGGGGGCGGGCAGGTGGTTGGGGGATGCTTACGGTGTGTAGATCACTTTGACCGAAGCATCGACCGCGCTCTTTTCGATGTAGCCGATGGCCTTCGGATCGCTCGCCACCATCTTCTTGACGGCGGCGCTGTCCGCCGCTTCCTTCGGCATCGTGGCCTTGCCGGTGAACACAAGCTTCGACCACAAAGCCTTGACCTGCGAGGCGTCCTTGTCCGTCACCTTTTTATAAAACTCGGCGCGGACGGGGGCGCTTTCCGGCTGGTCGACCGGGCTCATCGCGCTCGATTTGCCCAGGAAGAATTGCGCGACCTGGTCTTTCGTCATCGAGGCCTCGGCGGCCTTCGGGTTCGCGACGACGACGACTTCCGCCATGGCGGGCAGGGCGAGGAGCAGGGCGGCAGCAGCGAGGCCGGTCTTGATTGGATGTTTCATCGTCGTCCCCTTAGAACACGAAGTCGAGCGCGACGGCGCCGACGGTCACCGGACCCTTGTAGCCCGGCTGCGCATTGATCAGCAGGCCGGATCCCTTGTTCGGGCGCACGCGGTCGAACTGCACCTTCAGTGCCACCGACGAACGGAAGTCCCAGCGCAGGCCGATCGAGTCGGTCTGCTGCTCGGCCTGGCCCACGCCGGTGTAGCTCAGGTTCGACACGATGCCGTTCAGCATGGCCAGGGTCGGCGTGCAGGCGGCCGGGTAGCCGGCCGGGCAGGCTGCCGGCATGCCGTTGTGGACCGAGCCGTCGATAGCCAGCTTGGCGTGGCTGTAGTACGGCAGGAACTTGCCGATGCGATAGCCGCCCATCACGTACCACGACGTGGTGTCGTTGATGTAGGCGTCGGTCTTGCGCTTCGCGTACTCGCTCTGCACGACGATGTCGTTCCAGTCGAGTGTTGCGCCGAGGGACGTGAACGAGGCCTTCTTGTCGCGCACGTCGATGTCGGTGGCGAGCTGGGCCGCTTGCGGGAACTTGTAGCCGGCGGCGACGTTGTTCAGCGAGGTCAGCAGCGTCGCCAGCGACGACGAGCCGTTCAGCGTCAGGCGGCCGTCGACGCGGCCGAAGCGCACCGTCAGCGGGCCGTGTTCGGCCACGAAGTTCAGCGCCGTCACGCGGCGGCCTTCCAGGCTCGGGCCGCCGGCGATGTCGACCTTGCTCTTGCCGACAGCGAATTGTGCGGTGTACGTCGTGTCGCCATAGCTGTGCTGCCAGATGACGTCGGCACCGTCGACGGTGTTGAACAACATCTGCGAATACACTTCCGCCGGCGGACGCAGCATCGTGTTGGCGTAGCCGACGTTGCGGTAGTCCGAGATCATGAATGCCGGCATGCCCATGCGGCCGACGCGGATGGAGACGTCGTCCGACACCTTCGCCTTGGCGAATGCCCAGGCCAGCTCGGCACCGAAGTCGTCCTGCGCATCCTTGCGCACGAGGCCCTGGCCCGTGACGGACAGCCAGCTGTTGACGGCGTAGTCGGCCTGCACGCCGAAGTTGGAATCGACGCCGGTGGTGACGTTCTTGTCGGCACCGCTGGCCTGGTTCGGGCGGGCAAACTCGGCCTTGTCGGTGTTGGTCCAGGTGAGGGCGCCGGTGCCGAAACCGCTGATGCGGACGGCATCCTGCGCGAAGGCGCAAGGCGCGACAAAAGACATGGCGAGCGCACTCGCAATGATGCGTTTTTTCATGGGATTTCCCTGCTGAAGACTGCGGGTGGAGGTTCTTGTTATAGAAACACTGTTACGGCAACGTTGGGGCCGTGAAACGAATCTGTAATAAATTGTAGAGTTGCAGCAAAAATTGCGACAAGGAAAAACTCACGAATAGTCTCTCTATTCAGTTGTGACCGCTATCTTTGTTGTACCGATCAGACAGCGCGCCCTGTCAGAATTGGATGATGTTTTTAATTCCACCAGTGCGACGTCGTGCCCGCTTCCGGCAGGCGCGCCTGCCGTGCCGCATGCACGATGCCGGCTTCCACCGCCTGCTCGGCCGTGTAGATGCGGGCGCTGCCCGTCAGGCAGGAACGGATGTCGTGGGCGCCGGGTGCACCACGGGTGGCTTCGTCGTAGATGGCGGCGTAGCGCTCGGCGTCGAAGTCGAGACAGTCGCGCCATTCCGAGATGCGGGCGTGATCCGCCGCGACGAGGTTGCCGAAGCCCCAGTGCAGCGGGTGGATGAGGAAGCGCGTGCCGGGGCAGGCATAGCGTTGCTGCCCGGCCAGGAAGATGGCGACGCCGACGGATTCCACGCTGCCCACGTTCCACGTCGTGAGTGGCAGCGGCAGCGATTTGAGGAAGTAGTACAGGGCGAAGCCGGCCGTCATGTTGCCGCCTTCGGTCGACATGTGCAGTTCGATCTCGCTCGCACCGCTTTGCAGTGCCTGCAGGCACAAGTTGCGCACGGTACAGGCGGAGTTTGCGTTGATCGGTCCAATGAAATGTACGATGTGCAAAGCCATGACGCCTCCAATGACGGCTCAAGCATAGCAAGTTTCGCAAGCCCCTGCTTTTGTATTGAAAATATCTGATATTCAAAATCGGTATTCCGATATATCTTGTCCGACCCCCGGTGCTACTCTTGCATCCTAGTCAGTCATAATTTTCACAAGCTGTTTCCATTCTGAGGCGATGATGTCCACACCGATCCGATTTTTCTACCGCGGCGCCGTCCATGAAGTGAACGACGTCGCGCCGACGCAGACCATCCTGCAGCACCTGCGCGAGGACCTGCACTGCACCGGCACCAAGGAAGGCTGCGCCGAGGGCGACTGCGGTGCCTGCACCGTCGTCGTCGGATCGCTGGAAAACGGCGAACTGCAGATGCGCTCCGTGAATTCCTGCATCCAGTTCACGCCCACGCTGGACGGCAAGGCCCTCTTCACCGTCGAAGACCTGGCGCAGAAGGATGGCAACCTGCACCCCGTGCAGCAGGCCCTCGTCGAATGCCACGGTTCGCAATGCGGCTTCTGCACGCCGGGATTCGCGATGTCGTTGTGGGGCATGTACCTGAAGCAGGAAGGCCGCGAGCCGAGCCGCTGCGAGATCGACGACGCCCTGTCCGGCAACCTGTGCCGCTGCACGGGCTACCGTCCCATCATCGATGCGGCCAAGCGCATGGTCACCCTGCCGCGCGTGGATTTCGACCGCGCGGCCGTCACCGAACAGCTGCAGGCGCTGCAGCGCGACGCCGGCGCCACCTATGAATACGATGGCCAGACCTTCCACGCGCCGCGTACGCTGGACGAACTGGTCGCCGTGCGCGCCGCGCATCCGAAAGCGACGATCCTCGCCGGCTCGACCGACGTCGGCCTGTGGGTCACGAAGCAGATGCGCGAACTGACGGACGTCATCTACCTGGGCCACGTGGCCGAACTGAAGACCGTGCGCGAGCAGGACGGCTTCCTCTCGATCGGCGCCGGCATCTCGCTCGAAGATGCGTACGCCGCCATCTGCAAGCATTACGAGTCGGAACTGGGTGAACTGTGGCAGCGCTTCGCGTCGCTCCCGATCCGCAACGCGGGCACGCTGGGTGGCAACGTGGCGAACGGTTCGCCGATCGGCGACTCGATGCCGTGGCTGATCGCCATCGGCAGCGAACTGGTGCTGCGCGGCCCGGACGGCGAGCGCACCATGCCGCTCGAGCAGTTCTACCTCGGCTACCAGGTCAAGGATTGGCGCGAGGGCGAATTCGTGCAGGCCGTGCGCGTGCCGCTGCCGCGCCAGAACGTGGCGTTCCGCACCTATAAACTGGCCAAGCGCTTCGACCAGGACATCTCCGCCGTCTGCGCCGCCTTCGCCTTCACCCTGGAAGACGGCATCGTACGCGACGCCCGCATCGCCTATGGCGGCATGGCCGCGACGCCGAAGCGCGCCGCGCAAGCCGAGGCCGCGCTGAATGGCCGCGCGTGGGACGAAGCGGCCGTGAAGGACGCGATGGCCGCGCTGGCGCAGGACTACGCACCGCTGTCCGACATGCGCGCGTCGAGCGCCTACCGCATGAAGACGGCGCAGAACCTGCTGCGCCGCTACTGGCTCGAAACGCGCAAGGACAACCCGCTGCCGCTTGTCGCGGTCAATGCATTCGCGAACACGATCACGGCCTGAGGAGAACACCATGAATGACGCAGGATCCCCCGCACTCACCAAGGCCGAATGGAAGCAGGTCGGCCTCGGCAAGACCCATGAATCGGCCCGGCTGCACGTGCTGGGCCAGGCCGACTACACCGACGACGTCGCCGAAGTGCGCGGCACCTTGCACGCCGCGCTGGGCCTGTCGAGCAAGGCGCACGCCCGCGTTCTCGACATCGACTTCACGGACGTCCTGGCCAGCCGCGGCGTGCGCGCCGTGCTCACGGCGAAGGACATCCCGGGCACCAACGATTGCGGCCCGATCATCCACGACGACCCGATCCTCGCGGACGGCCTCGTGCAATACATCGGCCAGCCGATCTTCGTGGTCGTCGCCGACAGCCACGACCTGGCCCGCCGCGCCGCGAAGAAGGCGAAGGTCAGCTACGAAGAACTGCCCGCGATCCTGACCCCGCAAGCCGCGCGCGCCGCCGGCTCGTACGTGCTGCCGCCGATGCGCCTGACGCGCGGCGATGCGGAAACCGCGTTCGAACGCGCGCCGCTGCGCGTGAAGGGCGAGTTGTACGTGGGCGGCCAGGAACAGTTTTATCTCGAAGGCCAGATCTCGTACGCGATCCCGCAGGAAAACGACGGCATGCTCGTGCTGTGCTCCACGCAGCACCCGAGCGAGATGCAGCACGTCGTGGCGCACGCGCTGGGCCTGCATTCGCATAACGTGGTGGTGGAGTGGCGCCCCAAGGGGGGCGGCTTGGGCGGCCACGCAAAGCACTAGGGGCGGGGGGCGGCCGCCCCAAACCACGCGGCGCACCCCCGGGGCCCC
>CBIHRX010000412.1:0-5231 GCA_966212555.1 uncultured Massilia sp. | reverse complement strand
CGTCGTGTCGGGTACGGCACGCGTCACGTGCGGCGACAACGTCACCCTGCTGTCCGAGAACGAGTCGACGTATATCCCCATCGGCATGACGCACCGCCTGGAAAACCCGGGCAAGCTGCCGCTGCACCTCATCGAAGTGCAATCCGGCAGCTACCTCGGCGAGGACGACATCGTCCGCTTCGAAGATATTTATAAACGCGCATAAAGCGCGTGTCTCCCGCGTCCGCATTGCCAGTGCGGACGCGTCTTTTCCCCAGGTCTACAGTGCGTATGGCCGCGCGCATGCGGCATACAATGCGTGGTCGAGAACCCATCGGGGAAACATCATGAAGATGAAGACGATCATCGCAGCGTGCGCTCTCGCCAGCGTCGGCGTCGGCGGCACGGCGGCGGCAGGTGACATCATCGGCGGCTCTGCTCTGCTGGACGCGGACAGTCACGCCCAACTCGAACGCTGGCTCGGCGCCGGCGAATTCAACCTCAACAACCTGTACACCTTGCGTCCCGGCGATACGTCGGACGCCTTCCACGCGGGCGCGGACGGGAAGGGCGCGACGTTCACCCTGCTCGAAGTGACGAACGATGCCGGCGCGAGTTTCCTCGTGGGCGGCTACAACCCGCAGAGCTGGGCGTCGGATGAAGGCTGGCACGAGACCCAGCGCGACTGGCAGCGCACGGCCTTCCTGTTCAACATGACGACACCGGCCGTGTACCGCCAGGTGCTGACCGACTACGTGCTGCCGAGCCAGGGCTTGCGCCAGACGTACAACGAGGCCGGCTACGGGCCCGTGTTCGGCCAGGGGCCCGACCTGTTCGTCAACGACGAGCTGACGGCGGCATTGTCGTGGCAGCTGAGCTATGGAAATCCGGCGAACGAAGGCTACAGCATCATCGACGGCAGCCTGCACGGCGAGATCGTGCGGCTGGACGCGATGGAAGTGTTCGCGATTTCTCCCGTGCCGGAGCCCGGGAACGTCGCGATGCTGCTGGCGGGCATGGCGGTACTCGGCGTGGCGGCGCGGCGGCGCAAACTCAGTCCTTGCTAAATTCCGGCATCGCCGAGGAATGGTGGTTGACGATCTTCCAGTCGCCGTCGATTTTTTTATAGATGTACGTGTAGCGTGCCCGCACCTTGGCCGGCTTGCCGTCCTTGACGATATCGAAGGTGTAGGCACCGCTGTCGAAGGCGGAATGATCGTCCAGGATGCGGATCTGGCGATAGTTGATGGTGCCGTGCGGCTTCAATGCCAGGAAGTGATCGAAATAGTCTCCGATCTCTTCCGGGGTCGCACGGATCTTGTTCGACACGGTCGGCTGTAAAATGCCGTCGTGCGCGTACAGCTTCACGACTTCGCTGGTTTTCCCCGTTGCCAGGGCCGCATTCCACCGATCGAACAATGCGGCAATTTCCTTCTCTGCCGCCGTAGCGGGCGCGGGCGCGGCATCATGATAGGCGACGGGCGCTCCCGCGGCGGCGTAAGCAGCGGAACCGGCAAGCAAAGAAGCGATGAGAAGCAGGAATTTCATAGTGATGTCCTTTCGTTGAGATTCGGGGCGCGGCATTCGCGGGAAGCGCCGACGAACCCAGTATGCGACGCCCGTCGGGATAACAAATCCGCCACTCGGCGGTAATGACATATGCTGGGTGACATATAATCGCCGCTCGACTCCGGCGATTTCCATGCATCCGATGACCCCGTCAGGCTCTCCAATCGTTTCTTCCGACAGTGCGCGGGCGACCCGCAGCCGTTATCGACTCGGCGAAAGCAGCACGGCCCGATGGCGCCTGCTGCTCGACGCGGCCGCCGCGCTGGCCGACGGCGGTGCCCGGCCGGCGTCGCTGTCGACCGTACTGGGCAAGGCCCTGGCGTTCCTGTCGCTCGAGGACGGCGTGCTGCTGCAGGCGCAGGACGATGGACTGATCGTCCGCGCTGCCCAGGGACCGGTGTCGCCTGCCGGCGCACGCGTCACGCCCACGCACACGCTGCTGGCGGCCATGCGGCACGACCAGCAGACGGCGTTGGTGCGGCAAGACGTCGTCAGTGCGCTGCGCATCGGCCGCGAACGGCAGGCCGGGCTGGAGGTGCTGGTCCCGCTGCGCTTCGACGACAAGAACCGGGGCATCCTCGCACTGCTGGGTGACGCCGCGGCATTGCCGCCCAGCATGGAGGATCAGGCAACCTTGCAAGCCCTGGCGACCTTGCTTGCATCGGCGCTGTCCGCGTCGCCGCAGGCGGCGCGGACGACGCAGCCGGACCGGGCGGCGCTGCGCAACCTGCTGACGCCACGCGAACTGCAAGTGTTTGCGCTTCTGCCCAGCGGCATGACGAATGCGGCGATCGGAGAGCAACTGGGGATTGCCGCCGGTACCGTCAAAGTCCACGTGGAACGCATCCTGCACAAGCTGGGCCTGGGCGACCGCACCCAGGCTGCCGTGCGGGCCGCCGATGTCGGGTTCGGCGCATGACCGGACGGGTCATTCCGCCGCACCCTCGCCACTGGCCGCTGGCGCTGAAAGGCGGCCTGGTCATCGCGGCCTCGACGCTCCTGCTGCTGGTCTCCGCGATCACCGGTTACCGGCTGGAACGCAACACCGAGGCCGCCACCGCCGACATCCTGCGTACCATGCAGATGCAGAGCGACATCGAACGCCTGCATACGCTCATCGCCGAGGCCGCCACCGGCGTGCGCGGTTACCTGCTGACCGGGCGCGACGATTTTCTTACCCCGTATCGCACCGCCAGCGAACAGTTGCCCGCCGCGCTGGCCAGCCTGCGCGCGAACGTGCGCGATCCCGAACAACGCGAGCGGCTGCTGCGCGTGCTGCCGCTGGTGCAAGACAAGCTGGCCAGCCTGGACCAGTTGCGCGGCCAGCGCAACGCCAGCACGGCCGAGCTGCAGGATCACCTGTTGCGCAGCAAGCGGATTCTCGACCGGCTGCGCGCCGAAATCCGCGCCATGAGCCGGCGCGAAGCGGTCCTGGTGGCGCAGCGCACGGCGGACCTGCAACAGGCGACGAACTGGAACCTCTGGACCACGATCGCCATTGTCGCGGCCAGCGTGGCCGGGGCGCTGGCCACGCTGATGTTTACCATCGGGCTCGTGCGCAGGGTGCGCCTGGCGGCCGAAAACGCCGAACGCCTGACCCGCGACCAGCCGCTCAAGCCAACGCCCGACAATACCGACGAACTGGGCCAACTGGCCGAACGCCTGCACCAGGCCAGCCTGCTGCTGGCCGGCCGTGCGTCTGCGGCACAGGCGGCCAGCCTCGCCAAGACCGAATTCCTGGCACGTACCAGCCACGAGCTGCGCACACCGCTCAATGCCATCCTCGGCTATGCGCAACTGCTCGAGACCGATTGCCGCGAACCGCGCAACCGCGACCATGCGGCGCAGATACGCGGCGCCGGCCAGCATTTGCTGTCCCTGATCAATGAAGTGCTCGACATCGGCAGCATCGAAGCCGGCAAGCTGACGCTGGACTGCGCTCCGGTGGCGATCGCGCCGCTGGCGGCGGAAGCGGTGGCGCTGATGCGGCCGCTGGCACGCCAGCGCGCGGTCGATCTGCGGCTCGATGCCGCGGCGCCGGCCAGTACCGTCGTCGCGGATCGGCAGCGCTTGCTGCAAGTGATGCTCAATGTACTGTCGAATGCGCTCAAATACGGCCCTCCCGACAGCAGGGTCGATATCGGCTGGCGCAGCGCCGGCGGCATGGTCTGCATCGACATCGACGATGCCGGACCGGGCATCGCGCCGGCGCACCGGCGCCGGCTGTTCGCGCCCTTCGACCGCCTCGGCGCCGAACGCGGCAAGTCGGAAGGTGCGGGCCTCGGACTGGCCGTTTCCAAGGCATTGATGCAGGCGATGCAGGGCGACATTGGCCATGCCGGGCGCGCCGGCGGCGGCAGCCGCTTCACGCTCACGTTGCCGGCGTCGCCGGAGGCCGCCACCCCGAACCCCGCGACGCCCGCCGTCCACGAGGCGCCCCCGCCCCATGCCGGGAGCCCGGTCACCCATCGCGTGCTGTGCATCGACGATGACGCCGCCACTCGCATATTGGTCGCCACGCTGCTGCAGCGGCGACCGCAATGGCAGTTGACCGTCGCCGAGGACGGCGAGCGCGGCCTGGCGCTGGCACGACAGCTGCAGCCGCACCTGCTCCTGCTCGGCGCCCCGTTGGCCGAGGCCAATGCGCGCGCCGTCGGGAGCGCGGTCCTGCTCGGCGCGCCGGCGGGGCCTGCGACCGCGCACTGGCGGCATCTGGCCAAACCGCTCAATGTGCCGGATTTCTTTGCCTTGCTGGACCAGATGGAGCAATCGACATGATGGAAAATGAAGTCCTGGCCGCGCGTGTATTGATCGTCGACGACCAGCCGGCCAACCTGCGCCTTCTCGAAGACCTGTTCATCGGCGAAGGGTTGACACAGATCGTGGGCACCACCGACGCCCGGACCGCGCTGGGTCTGTACAACGCGTTCGACCCGGATCTGGTCATCCTGGACCTGATGATGCCCGAGCTCGATGGCTATGCCGTACTGGAACACCTCAAGCGCCGTGGCGACCCCTACGATTTTCGTCCGGTCCTGGTGATCACCGCGGATGCCACGGCGGACGCCAAGCGGCGCGCGCTCTCGCTGGGGGCGAAGGACTTCCTGACCAAACCCTTCGATACGCTGGAAGCGATGTTGCGGGTCTGGAATCTGCTGGAAACCCGCATCCTGTACAAACGCCTGCGGGCGCTGGCACCGAAGGATCCGCTGGAGCCGCAGAGTTACCGCGGGCGTCGCGATCTAAGCGGTTCTTAAGTTGTTTTCCTTGCAAGCTGTGGCATGATGGACGGGAGCGTCGAGCTCCCGTTTTCTTTGACCCTGTGCCATTGCCCATGATTCGGATCCTGAGACTCCTCCTGCTCCTTTGTCTCCTCGCCGCCGCGTTACCGTCCCGTGCCCAATTCGTCAGTGCCCCCCACCTGCAACCGGATCAATTGGCCATCGTCATCAACGACGCCGAGCCCAACAGCGTCAAGGTCGGCGAGTACTACCGCAAGCGGCGCGGCATCCCGGCGGCCAACGTCGTGCACGTGCGCATTCCCGGCAAGCCGCACGAGATCGGCCCGGAACGCTTTGCGCAGCTGAAGGAAGAGATCGACGCGCACCTGCGGCCCGAGGTGCAAGCGGTGCTGATGGTGTGGACGGCGCCGTACAAGGTCGCGTGCAATTCGATCACGGGCG
>CBIHRX010000411.1:0-5231 GCA_966212555.1 uncultured Massilia sp. | reverse complement strand
GCCGCCGTCGGCCAGGTCGCCCATCATCACCAGCACCTGGCGCGGTCCGACGAAAGGACGGCGGCCGTGGGCGGCTTGCATGTTGTCCACCATGAGCACGTCGTCCTTTTTCCATGGCGCCGCAACCGTGTGCCGATCGAACATCTCGCGGATATGCCGCAGTACCTCGGGTTCGATCGGCTGGCCGTCGCCGTAATAGGCATTGCGGGGCAGCCTGTCTTCGTCGAACAGGTCGTTGATCGCATCCCGGGTGTGTTGTTCCAGGCTCGATACGTGGAAGAGATGGGCTTGGTTGAACCAAAGCAATTCCCCGGTCTGGGGATGGCGTGCCAGCGCCGGGCGCACCTGGCGGGTCTGCAGCGTCGTGTCGGAAGTCCAGCGGTACTCGATTCCGTTACGCAGGCAAAACGCCTCCACATCGCGCCTTTCCCTGGTCTGGAACACGTCTTCCCAAGGCAAGTCCACGCCCGATCCGTAGTTGCGCACGTACATGACTTGCCTGCGCAGGAAAGCATCCTTGACGTCCGCATCCAGACCACGCGTGACCTCGGCCATGTCGCTCAGCGGCGTCTCCCCGCCGATCAGGGCCGGTTGCTTGCAGTGAAAGAACAACTTCATCGGCCACTGCCGCTGGTATGCGTTTTCGCAGTGTTGCGGAATCGTGTAGGCGCGTGGATATTCCGTCGCCGTGTACACGCCGGGCGCGACGGTCGAGCGCGGCGTCGACCGATACACGTAGTCCGCGGGCGCCGAAATCCCATTGACGAACGCTGGGAACGACCCGTCCCCGAGCGAAAATCCACGGAAGAGAATGGCCTTGTGACGCAGCAACAATGTGTTCAGCGTTCCGTGATTTTGCGCGGCCCATCCGGCCAGGTCGACGTCGGCGTGCGCGGGTTCGGCGATCGCGAAGCACGCGGAATCGCGATGGAATGCGGAGAAATTCACGTTCGTTTCCATATCATTAGGAATTGGCCATAGATATCGGAATCTTATTCCAATTCAATGGAAAACACATTGCAAAGAATTTGCGGCTTATTCCTGCGTGCAATTCTATTTAAATCTCACGCTCGTCGCGTGTTACATAGATTACCGAACTTTAATGTTCAAATTTCCTTGGACGAAATGTCACATTAGATTATTCTATTGATATAATTATCGAGTTGAATACATCTGTCCGAGATGCCGCAGCCAATGCAGGCTTGGTCATTGCAAACCCGTTCGAGTTCATCGTTGTTTTGCCGCGCCCATGTATAAAACGCTTTCTTGTGACGTCCCCTGATTTCGCCCCGTGCCGCTAGCGTGCTTTAGGCACGGGCAAACGAATCAAAACAATCACCGTTGAAATTAATCCGTGCGCCTAGCGTTCGCGGAGGAATGCGTTCGTTTTGTTCTGATCGTCGATGCGACACCTGATGCCTGATGCAGGTATTCGAGAGGACCGCCATGTATTCAATGCTGGAAAACCAGGCGATAGCCTGTCCGAACAAAGTCGCGGTCGAGTATGAAGGCCAGGCGGTGACATATGCGGCGCTGAACGAACGCGCGAACGGGTATGCCCGATGGCTGCTCGAGCAGGGTGTTCCGGCAGACGCAATCGTTGCGGTGGTCATGGAGCGCACGCCGGAACTGGTCGCGGCCGTGCTCGGTGTCATGAAGGCCGGATGCGTCTGCCTGCCATTGGACCGGGATGCGCCGGCGGACCGCCGCCAACGCATCGTGGAGGATGCGCAGCCCGCCGCCTGCATCTGCGCTGCGGACATTGCTCAGCAACTGCGCCTGGACGGGGATGGGGTGGTCCTGGTGACGCCTGGCGGCGTGCAAAACGTTGCGGGGAACGTAAGACGCTGCGAGACGGCGGTGCCGGCTTACTGCATCTTTACGTCCGGCTCGACCGGGCGGCCGAAAGGTGTGCTGGTCGGTTACGACGGACTGGCGAGTCTCGCCGAGGCGCAGGCGGTGCATTTCGGCGTGTCGTCGACGGACCGGGTCGCCCAGTTCGCCTCGCCGGCATTCGACGCCTTCATGTTCGAGCTCGTCATGGGGTTGGCACACGGGGCGACACTCGTGATGGTGCCGGCGGCAGCGCGGACGGATGCGCGGCACCTTGCCGGCTTCCTGGTCGAGGAGGCCATCCATATCATCACGCTCCCGACCGTCATGGTCGAGGCCTTGGGTACGCATGCGCCCATGCCTGCGCCGGCATTGCGCGCGGTCGTTTCGGCGGGTGATGCGTTGCGCGGTGCAGTCGCGAAGACGTGGCCACACGGCGCCGTTCTGTTCAATGCCTACGGGCCGACCGAGGCGACGATCTGGTCGACCGTCCATCGTTGCGACGAGCCCGACGAGGAACGCAACGTGCCGATCGGGAAGCCGATTGCCGGGACGCGGATCTATATCCTGGACCAGGACGGCAAGCCGGTGCGGCGGGGCGAACGCGGTGAAATCCATATTGGCGGCGTCGGCGTCGCCCGGGGATATCTGAATCGCCCGGCGCTGACGGCGGAACGGTTCGTGCCGGATCCATTTTGCGGAAGCGGCGCCATCATGTATCGGAGCGGCGACTTCGGCCGCTGGCTCGCCGACGGCAACATCGAGTTCCTGGGACGGATCGATCACCAAGTCAAGCTGCGCGGTTATCGGATCGAGCTGGACGAGGTCGCCCACCACGTCCGTGCCCTGCGTGACGTCGCCGATGCCTGCGTCCTGTTGGACGAGAGCGCGCAGGGCGGGAAGCGGATCGCGGCGTTCGTGGTGGGCGTCCCGGGGCGGGCGCTCGATCCCATCCTGCTGCGCGAGCAGCTGTCCGTTGGATTGCCGGACTATATGGTTCCGGAACGAATCGAATGTCTGGACGCGTTTCCACTGAATACCAGTGGAAAGGTCGACCGGGCGGCGCTACTGGCCCGCCGGCCCGGCCAGCCGGTACGCGCCCGCGAGCTGGTGTTACCGTCTTCCCCGGAAGAGGAGGTGATCGCATCGATCTGGGGCGACCTGCTCCACGTCGACCAGCCGGGTGTGCATGACAATTTTTACGCCAGCGGCGGTCATTCGTTGCTGGCGGCGCAATTGACCAATCGGGTTAACGACGCCCTGCAGGTGCAGCTGAACGTCAAGGACGTCCTGCGCTCGGGGTCGATCGCGGCATTGGCGCGGCAGGTGGCCGACTGGCGGTCGAATGCGGCGTGCGCGAGCGATGCCGCCGTCGTCGCGCCTTCCCGTCCGGACGATTGGATGCCGGCCGCGGTCGGGCAGATGCAGGTGGCGTTCGTCAATGAGCTCACCGGCATGCGCGAGGCATACGTGGCGCGCTGTGCCATCGACTTTCACGGCGCCCTGGACATCCATGCGTTGCGCGAAGCGCTCCAGTTCATGGTGGACCGCCACCAGATCTATCGCACCGCTTTCGACATGCGCGACGGCGTGCTCATGCAGAGGATCCTCCCCGACGTGCTCGTCGAACTCGAGGTGCTCGATTGCGGCGCCGGACATGGTCATGACGAGCGTGAGGTGATGCGCGAGATGGCGCGTGCCGTGCTGGATCCGGCGCAGCCTCCGTTGGCCGTCTGGAAATTGCTGCGCCTGGCGGACGACCATCACGTGCTCCTGCACGTGGAGCACCACCTGGTGCATGACGGCTGGTCGTACCGCGTGTTCCTGCGCGAGCTGGCCCAGGCTTACGGCAGCATGACGACCGGTGCCGGCCTGCCGCGCCTGGAGCCGGCGATTCAGTTCGCCCAATATTGCGCCTGGCAGCATCGTTGGCTGGCGTCCACGCAAGCCCGGTCGTATGGCGAACGTTGGGCAACCATTCTCGACGGGGCGCCCCAACGGCTGCGGCTCCCCATCCTCGAAGTGCGCGATCCCGGCACGGCCGCGCGCGGCGCGGTGCTCAGGCGGGAAATCCCGGGCGCCACGCTCGCAAGCCTGAATGCCCTTGCCGGCCGGCTGGAGTGCACGCCCTTCCAACTGATGTTCGGTACGTTTGCCTTGATGCTGGCCCGGATCTCCGGCCAGGACGACCTCATCGTCGGATCGAGCGTTGCGAATCGCTCCCACTCGGCGTGGGAAGGCGTGATCGGCATGCTGGTCAACGTCCTGCCAGTCCGTATTGCCGTGGACGGGGCCGTGACCGTCGCCCGGTTCCTGGCAACGGCACGTCATGCGCTGGTCGATGCGATGGAGATCGGCGAACTGCCGTTCTCCAAGATGGTGGAGAATGCCCGGGTCGAACGCGACGAGCCGGGCCGACCCCTGGTACAGGTCCTGTTCAACGCCCATTCCGCGTTGTCCAGGCAGGTCGAATTTGCCGGTCTCGAGTCCGACGTGCGCGAGGCGTTACCCAACGACGTGGCGAAGTATCCGATGGACGTTGTCGTCCTACCGACCGATTACGGCGCCGCCTGCTCGATCCTGTTCGAATACGATCCCGCGCGCTACGACGCCGAGATGATGGAGCGCTTCGCGGGCGCGTACGAGCGCCTGCTTGGCGCCCTGGCCGCCGTCGTCGACGAACCGGTCGCCGCCGTCGACGGCTATCTGCCGCTGCCGACCCAGGGCGTGCTCGATGGCCTGGCCAGGGAGCATGCGCAGGCGCGCCGGCTCGCGTATTGGGAACACGCCCTGGCCGGTGCGACCGCCGCGCTGCCGTTACCGGCCGACCGGCCGCGCGGGCCAAGGCAGGAATCCGGTTGGCGCGAGCTGGCGTTCGAGCTGGACGCGTCGCTCGCGAGCCGCGTGCTTGCCCTGGCGCGGCAGCAAGGGATCGCGCCGGACGTCGTGCTGCTGACCGGGTGGGCGGCGCTGCTCGCGCGCCTGGCGGGCG
Source organism: uncultured Massilia sp. (assembly GCA_966212555.1). Lineage (GTDB taxonomy): Bacteria > Pseudomonadota > Gammaproteobacteria > Burkholderiales > Burkholderiaceae_D > Telluria. Next base: position 406 of record CBIHRX010000411.1, on the reverse strand, counting down.
CGGACGACATCACGATCGGTTTGCCGGCGCGCCACGAGCCATCCTGCGACGACGGCGCTCAGGCGCTGGTCCTGCGTGTCGACCTGGCGGGCGCGCCTTCGACGCACGCCTTGCTGGAGCAGGTGAATCGCCGGCTGCGGGAGGCCGGCGAGCATGGGGCCGTCACGCTGCCGCAGGTCGCGCGCCGCATCGGCGCGCCCGATGGCGTGCTGTTCCAGGCGGCGTTCGGTCGGCGGGACGACATCGCGGGTTGCCGTCCCGCGTGGAAGAACATGTCCGGTCTCGAATCGTGCGTGATCGTCGACGTTGCGGAAGAGACGATCGGCGGCAGCATCCACTACGCGGACGCGTTGTTCGATGCGGCGACGGTGGAGCGCTTCCTGGGCTGCTGGCGTACGTTGCTGGC
>CBIHRX010000410.1:0-5232 GCA_966212555.1 uncultured Massilia sp. | reverse complement strand
GCCGACGAAGTGGCCCGCCAGCTGCGCCTGCGCGACCTGGGCGGCCTGATCGTCATCGACTTCATCGACATGGAAGTCGCCAAGAACCAGCGCGAAGTGGAACAGCGCCTGAAGGATGCCCTGCACCATGACCGTGCGCGCGTCCAGATGGGCAAGATCTCGCGCTTCGGCCTGATGGAACTGTCGCGCCAGCGCCTGCGTCCGTCGCTGTCGGAAGGTTCGCACGTGACCTGCCCGCGCTGCTCGGGCACCGGCCACATCCGCGATACCGAATCGTCCGCCCTGCAGGTGCTGCGCATCATCCAGGAAGAGGCGATGAAGGAAAACTCGGCCGCGATCCACGTCCAGGTCCCGGTCGACGTCGCCGCCTTCCTGCTGAACGAAAAGCGCGGCGAAGTCCTCAAGATCGAGACGCGCCATCGCATCGCGGTCATCCTGATCCCGAACAAGCACCTGGAAACCCCGCACTACAAGCTGGAGCGCATCAAGCACGACGATCCGCGCCTGGACGACGCCGGCGCCAGCTACACGCTGGCCGAGTCGGCCGACACGGACATGGCCTACGCCAAGCGCCAGAAGGAAGAAGCCAAGCCGCGCCAGGACGCCGTCGTCAAGACGATCACCCCGGCCCAGCCGGCACCGATGGTCGACCGCCAGCCGGCCAAGCCGGTCGAGGCGCCCGCCCCGGCTGCAGCCGCCGCGCCCGCCGCTGCCGCCTGGACGCCGCCGGTCCAGGAAGGTTTCTTCGCCAAGCTGCGCAACTTCTTCTTCGGCCGTCAGGTCCCGGTCGCCCCGCCGCCCGCGCCGGTCGCACCGCCGAAGCCCGCTGAAGCGGCACCGGCCGCCGGCGAACGCGGCGAGCGCGCCGGCCGTGGCCAGCGCAATGCCCGCGGCGGCCGCAACGCCTCCGCCGGCGGCAATGGCCGCAACCGCGCCGAGCGCGAGGAACGCGATGTGAACGCCGTGGAAGGCGCCAAGCCGGTCGAGGCCGAAGGCAAGCCGGCACGTCCGCCGCGCCAGCCGCGTCAACCACGCGAAGCCCGCGAGCCGCGCGAACAGGCCGCCGTCACGGCGGATGCACAACCGCAAACCCCGCGCGCCGAACGTGGCGAGCGTGCCGAACGCGGCGAGCGTCCGGAGCGTGGCGAACGTCCGGAACGCGCACCGCGCCAGCCGCGCCAGCCGCGTGAAGGCGCCGAGCGTACCGAGCGCACGGAACGCGCCGAGCGCGCCCCGGTGGAGGCCAAGAGCGAAGAGCTGAACGCGGCCCAGGCCGTGGCGGCCCAGGCGGCCATCACGCTCGCCGGCGAGCCGGAGATCCCGGAAGCGCTGAAGCCGGTGACGGCGGACGCAGGTCCGAACGAGGAACTGGACACCGACGCGCAGGGCGACGAGCCGCGCCGCCGTCGCCGTCGTGGCGGCCGCAACCGCAATCGCCGCGACCGTGACCAGGTCGAGGGCGCCGAGCAGGACGTCGTCGAAGGCGAAGCGCCGGCCTTCACGCCGGTCGCCGACGAGGAAGCCGCCAAGGTCCAGGCCGAAGCGAAGGCTGCGAAAGCCAAACCTGAGACGCCTGCCAAGGCTGTCGCACTGGGTCCGTGGCCGTTCCCGACCTCGGAATCCATCAAGGCTGCCGCCGTGAAAGCCGCCGCCGACAAGGCTGCTGCCGAGCAGGCGGAAGCGGCCCGCGTCCAGGCCGAGCAGGCTGCGGCTGCCGCGGCGGCTGCAGCAGCTGCGGCAGCTGCTGCTGCAGCTGAGCAGGCCGCTGCGCCGGCCGAACCTGCCATCGAGGCAGCCCCGGCTGCCCAGACGGCGTGGCCGTTCCCGACCACCGAGTCGGTCGCCGCCGCGGTGGCCGACAAGGCCGAGGCCGAAGCAGCCGCCCAGCCGGTCGAAACCATCGTCGAAGCCCCGGCCGCTGCGCCCGCTCCAGTGCCGGCTCCGGTATCGGCGCCGGTCGAGGCCGAACAGCCTGTCGTCGCGCAAGCGGCACCGGTTACCGCCGCACCGGCCCCAGCCCCGGCCCCGGTCGCGGCCGCGCCGGCCGACCTGAACGAGCTGCTCGAGCAAGCCGGCCTGACGCTGGCGTCGACGGATCCGGAAAAGCTGCGCGCCGCCCAGGAAGCGGCCGCGCAGGCGGAGCCGCCGGCACGTCCGCGCCGCACGCGCAAGCCGGCGCCGCCGCCTGTCAACGAGCCGCTGATCCAGGTGGATACGCGTCAATAAAGCGCAAATAAGCGCGTCGACGTAACAAGAAGGAAGCCTGCGGGCTTCCTTTTTTTATACCTGTGCTACGATGGCGGCGTCGAAAAAGGCAGGATCGTTTTTGGTAAGCCCGATCCCTTCGCGCGACATGCGCCGAAGCTCTGTTCCATGCGTGCGCGCATGAGTACCCGCGACGAACCGTCCGGCGCCATCGCGCCCAACGGGTTCGTTCGCGCATGCCTTCAGTGGCTGATCCTTCCGAGCGAGCCCATCATCGGAGCATGCCATGCAACTGAATCACCTCGACCTTCCCGTCCCCGACGTCGCGGCCACCGCCGCCTTCTTCACGACCCATTTCGGCTTCCGCCTGGTCGACACGCGCGGCAACAACGGCTTCGCCCTGCTGTTGGGCGAAGGCGGATTCGCACTCGTCCTCACGCGGCGCCGTGCCGAAGGGGCGCAGGATTATCCGGATAATTTCCACGTCGGCTTCCTCGTCGACTCCGACGCGGCCGTGCACGCCGCCCACGCGCGCGTGCGGGCTGCGGGCGTGCCCGACCTGCCGCCGGTCTCGTTCCAGCGTGGCGCGACGCTGTTCTACGTCCACGCGCCGGGCGGCATCCTGGTCGAAGTGAGCCATCGCTCACCCGCCTGATGCGTGTAAGATGGGCAACTCATCAATACATTGCCCATCCACCTTGTCCGCCCCACCCGCTCCCGTCTCCTTCCGCACCGCCCTGCGCTACTGGCTCAAATTGGGCTTCATCAGCTTCGGCGGCCCGGCCGGGCAGATCGCCATGATGCATGCCGAGCTCGTCGAACGCCGCCGCTGGATTTCCGAACGGCGGTTCCTGCACGCGCTGAATTACTGCATGTTGCTGCCGGGGCCGGAAGCGACGCAGCTGGCGATCTATATCGGCTGGCTGCTGCACCGCGTGCCGGGCGGGATTGCGGCCGGCGTGCTGTTCGTGCTGCCGTCGCTGCTGGTGCTGATCGCGCTGTCGTGGATCTACATGACGTGGGGCCAGGTGCCCGCCATCGCCGGCATCATGGCGGGCATCAAGCCGGCCGTCGTCGCCATCGTGCTGGCGGCCGCGTGGCGCATCGGCAGCCGGACACTCCGCAATGGCTTGCTGGTCGGCGTCGCATTGGCCGCGTTCGTCGGCATCGACCTGCTCGGCGTGCCGTTCCCGCTGATCGTGCTGGGCGCGGCACTCGTCGGACTGGCCGGCGGCCGGTGGCGGCCCGCGCTGTTCGACCTGGGCGGTGCGCACGCGGCCGCGGCTGATGGCTCGCCGCACCCGCCGGCGCTGATCGACGACACGACGCCGACGCCGGCGCACGCCCGCTTCAGCTGGCGGCGACTGATGACGGTCGGCGTGGCAGGCTGCGCGCTCGGACTGGCATGCTGGGCCGGACTCGCTCTCTTCTACGGGCCGGACGGCGAACTGCCGCGCATGGGCGCCTTCTTCGGCAAGATGGCGTTACTGACGTTCGGCGGCGCCTATGCCGTGCTGCCCTACGTCGTGCAGCACGCCGTCGAGCAATACCACTGGCTCGACGCGGGCCAGATGATCGACGGCCTCGCGCTGGGAGAAACGACGCCCGGACCCTTGATCATGATCGTCGCGTTCGTCGGCTTCGTCGGCGGCTGGAACCACGCGCTGTTCGGATCGGACGCCCGTTTCCTGGCCGGCGCGGCGGCGGCCTGCGTCGTGACGTTCTTCACGTTCCTGCCGTCGTTCGTGTTCATCCTGACGGGCGGCCCGCTGGTGGAATCCACGCGCGGCGACGTGCGGCTGACGGCACCGCTCACGGCGATCTCGGCGGCCGTCGTGGGCGTCATCGCAAGCCTGGCCGTGTTCTTCGGCGCCCACGTCTTTCTCGATCACGGCGCGCCGCGCTGGGACGCGATCGCCATCGGCGCGGCCGCCGCGGTGGCGCTGTTGCGCTACAGAACCGGAACGATCAAGACCATCCTTGCCTGCGCCCTGGCCGGCCTTCTGCTATCGTATTGGCATGGCTGAAAAAATCATCATGGTGGCCGATGCGCGCGCACCCGCGCTGGCCGTCCCCGACACGCTGGAGACACCGGACGGCCTGCTCGCCGACGCCCTCGGACGCCCGCTGCACGACCTGCGCATCTCCGTCACGGACCGTTGCAACTTCCGCTGCGTGTACTGCATGCCGAAGGAAGTCTTCGACAAGGATTACGCCTACCTGCCGCACGCGGCGCTGCTCAATTTCGAAGAGATCGCGCGCGTGGCGCGGCTGTTCGTCGCCCATGGCGTCGAAAAAATCCGCCTGACGGGTGGCGAGCCGCTGCTGCGCAAGAACCTGGAGCGCCTGGTCGAACAATTGCGCGCCATCGAGACGCCGTCCGGCCGCCCCCTCGACCTCACGCTCACCACCAACGGCTCGCTGCTGGCGCGCAAGGCGCAGACGCTCAAGGATGCGGGCCTGGACCGCGTGACGGTCTCGCTCGACGCCATCGACGACGCCGTGTTCAAGCGCATGAACGACGTCGACTTCGCCGTGTCCGATGTCCTGGCCGGCATCGACGCCGCCCATGCCGCCGGCCTCGGGCCCATCAAGGTCAACATGGTCGTCAAGGGCGGCATGAACGACGACCAGATCCTGCCGATGGCGCGCCACTTCAAGGGCACGCCGGCGATCCTGCGCTTCATCGAATACATGGACGTGGGCGCGTCGAACGGCTGGAACATGACGGAAGTCGTGCCGTCGAGCGAAGTCGTGCGCCGTATCTCGGCCGACATGCCGCTGGAACCGATAGTCGCCAATTACGCGGGCGAGACGGCGCAGCGCTGGCGCTATGTCGACGGCGGCGGTGAAGTCGGCATGATCTCCAGCGTCACGCAGGCGTTCTGCCACGACTGTTCGCGCATCCGCCTGTCCACCGAAGGCAAGCTGTACACGTGCCTGTTCGCGACGCGCGGCCACGACCTGCGCGAGCTGCTGCGCGCGGGGCGCACGGACCAGGAGATGCAGACGGCCATCGCCCGGCTC
>CBIHRX010000409.1:0-5239 GCA_966212555.1 uncultured Massilia sp. | reverse complement strand
TGGCGTGCTCCGCCCTAGACTGGGATGACCACACCGGCGGCCGACATCGTGCCGGCCCTCATCGAATTCATCGGCGACGACGTGCTGGCTGCCCACAACGCCAGCTTCGACGAGAAATTCCTCAAGGCGGAGGGCGCGCGGCTGGGCCACGGTTGCCGGCATGCCGGGCTCGTGTGCTCGCTGAAACTGTCGCGCCGCGTGTTCCCCGGCATGGCGAGCTACAAGCTGGGCCAGCTGTCGCGCGCACTCGGGATCGTGTTCAAGGGGAATGCCCACCGGGCCGAGGCCGACGCCGAAGTCGCGGCGCAGCTGCTGCTGCACATCGGCCGCCACCTCGGCGACGTCTACGGACTGGCCGGTGTCGACCCGGACCTGCTCGTTTCGCTGAACCGCGTGGCCGCCGCAAAAGTCGACGCGTTCATGGGCGTGTACGCGACGGGGCGGCGCGCACCGGCCTGAGCGGCGCTCATATTTCCTGCATGCAGTAGGCTTCGTCGCGTGGCAGTGTCCCCGCCGGCCGAGCCGTCGCGCCGCCGTCGTTTTTGCCGTCGTCCATCCCCTCCACGTTGGCGCAAGTCAAATCCGTAATGCATCTCGTCATTACACTTTTTGCAATTCCTGGCCTCAACGCGTCCGTCTGGAGCTACCGCATGCACAGTCACGAGTCCCTCCCGCGCGCCGGCGCGCTCGCCTGGTTCGCCCGCGCCGCCGCGTGTGGCGATGCCTATGCGCAGTTTAATCTCGGCATGATGTACAAGGATGGCGACGGTGCCCCGCAGGACGACGTCGCCGCCTGCCGCTGGCTGGAGCGCGCCGCCCGCCAGCGCCTCGCGTTCGCCCAGAACCACCTGGGCAGCATGTATTTCCTCGGGCGGGGCGTGGTCCGGTCGGACGACGACGCGGCGTACTGGTTCGGCCTCGCCGCCGCGCAGGGCGACCCGTCCGCGCAGCAGAACCTGGGCGATCTGTACCGCGCGGGGCGGGGCGTCGCGCGCGACCCGGCCCAGGCCGTTGCCTGGTACTACAAGGCGGCCGAGCAGGACCTGCCCAGTGCCCAGCGCCTGCTCGGCACCTGCTACCGCGACGGCGAAGGCGTGGCGCGCAGCCTGCCGCTCGCGATGGCGTGGTTCCGCAAGGCGGCGCTGCTGGACGATGCCGAGGCGGCCGTCTGTCTCGGGCTGATGTACCGCGGCGGCGAGGGTGTGGCGCCGAGCGAGGCCGAGGCGTTGTACTGGTTCCGGCGTGCCGCCGCGCGCGGCCATGCGCCGGCCCAGCGGCTGGTGGGACTCGCGTACCTGGCGGGGCACGGGTTGCCATCCGACGCGCAGGGCGCGCGCGCGTGGCTCGAATGCGCCGCCGAGCAGGGCGACGCGGAAGCGCAGTTCAGCCTCGCCCAGTTGCTGGGCGCGGCGGACGCGGAGGCGCTCGCGGGGGCCGGGGACGGCCCGGGCTGGGGCGGCCCCGCGCTCGCCTGGACGCTGGCCGCGGCCGAGCAGGGCCATGTCCTGGCCCAGGTGAACCTGGGCAACCGGTACGCATTCGGGCGCGGCGTCGCGCGCGATCCGGAGCGCGCGCTGTTCTGGTACCGGCGCGCCGCCGAGCAGGGCGCGGCCAAGGCCCAGTTCACGCTCGGCGTGATGTACGCGAACGGCCAGGGCGTGCGCCGCGACGAGTCGCTGGCGGCGGAATGGTACCGGCGCGCCGCCGAGCAGGGCGATGCGAGCGCCCAGAACAATCTCGGCGTCATGTATGCGAACGGCCAGGGCGTGCCTCTCGACGACGCGCAGGCCGTGCACTGGTACCGGCTCGCCGCCGAACAGGGCCACGCGCTGGCCCAGTACAACCTGGGCGGCATGTACAACAGCGGGCGCGGCGTGGCGCGCGACACCGTGCGCTCGTACATGTGGATGCTGCTCGCGGCCGACGCCGGCGATCCGGCCGCCGGCGCCAACAAGGCGATCGTCGCGCGCCGGCTGTCGCAGGAACAGATCGCGAGCGCCGACGACATGCGGCGCCAGTGGCAGAATGCGCGGTCGTACGCGGGCCCGGAGCGGCGTGCCGCGTAAGGCCGGGCGGCGGCGTTGTCGTCGTGCTACTTGATTCGCGCTATCATGCTCAGCGGCATTTGCCGACAACCCAACGTACAACGACAACAACATGCATATGAGACATGCCACCTTCGCCGCCGCCCTCGTTGCGGCGCTCGGGGCAGGTCCGGCCATCAGCCAGACTTGCCCCGGCAGCGGCACCCCGCTGACCTATCCGGTCGCGAAGCACGTCGACCAGACGGACGACTATTTCGGCACGACCATCGCGGATCCTTACCGCTGGCTGGAAGACGCCAACAGCGCCGACACCAAGGCGTGGGTCGACGCGGAGAACGAGGTAACCCAGGCTTACCTGGGCACGATTCCACAGCGCGCGGCCATCCGCCAGCGCCTCACACAGCTGTGGAACTACGAGCGCTACAGCGTGCCGTTCCGCGAAGGGGGCCGCTATTTCTACAGCCGCAACGACGGCTTGCAGAACCAGGCCGTGCTGTACACGATGACGTCGCTGGCGGACACGCCGCGCCTGCTGCTCGACCCGAACACGCTGGCGGCCGACGGCACCGTCGCCCTGGCCGGCCTCGCCGTGAGCCCGGACGGCAAGCTGCTCGCGTATTCGACCGCGGCGTCGGGCTCGGACTGGAACGAGATCAAGGTGCGCGACGTGGCGACGGGCAAGGACCTGGCCGATCACATCAGGTGGGTCAAGTTCTCGGAGACGGCCTGGACGCGCGACGGCAAGGGCTTTTTCTACAGCCGCTACGACGAACCGAAGGAAGCGACGAAGCTCGCCGACGTCAACTACTTCCAGAAGCTGTACTACCACAAGGTGGGCACGCCGCAGGACGCCGACGTGCTCGTCTACGATCGGCCGGACGAGAAGGAATGGGGCTTCGGTGGCGCCACGACGGACGACGGCCGCTACCTCATCATCACGGCGACGAAGGGCACGGCGCACAAATACCGCGTGTTCTACAAGGACCTGGCGAAGCCGGACGCGAAGGTGCAACCGCTGATCGACAACTTCGACGCGGCCTATGAGTTCGTCGACAACGTCGGCCCCGTGTTCTATTTCGTCACGGACCGCAACGCGCCGCGCCAGCGCATCGTCGCCATCGACACCCGCAAGCCGCAGGAGGCGAACTGGAAGACGATCGTGCCGGAAAGCGACCAGACGCTTGCCGGCGCGCATCTTGTCGGCGGCAGGCTGATCGCGCAATACCTGGCCGACGCGCGCAGCGTCGTCAGGATCGCGGACCTGAACGGCAAGCCCGTGCGCGAGGTGGCGCTGCCGGGCATCGGCAGCGTCGCGGGCTTCACGGGCAAACGTGGCGACAAGGAAACCTTCTTTTCGTTCACCGGCTTCACGACGCCGACGACGATCTACCGGCTGGACATGAGGACGGGTGCCAGCACCGTGTTCCGCCGGCCGAAGGTGCAGTTCGACCCGAACGACTACGAGACGCGCCAGCAGTTCTTCACGAGCCGCGACGGTACGCGCGTGCCGATGTTCATCGTGTCGAAAAAGGGCCTGAAACTGGACGGCAACAACCCCACTTATCTGTACGGCTATGGCGGCTTCAATATCGCGTTAACCCCGGCCTTCTCGCCGGCCAACCTGGCGTGGATGGAAATGGGCGGCGTGTACGCTGTCGCCAACCTGCGCGGCGGCGGCGAGTACGGCGAAGCGTGGCACGAGGCGGGCACGAAGCTCAAGAAGCAGAACGTGTTCGACGACTTCATCGGTGCGGCGGAATGGCTCGTCGCCAACAAGGTGACGTCGCCCGCGAAACTCGCGATCGGCGGCGGCAGCAACGGCGGCCTGCTCGTGGGCGCGGCGATGACCCAGCGCCCCGAGCTGTTCGGTGCGGCGATCCCGCAGGTGGGTGTGATGGACATGCTCCGTTTCCATAAGTTTACGATCGGGTGGGCATGGACTTCAGACTATGGTTCGTCGGAAAACCCGGATGAGTTCAAGGCGCTGGTGAAATATTCGCCGCTGCACAACCTCAAGGCGGGTACCTGCTATCCGGCCACGATGATCACGACGGCCGACCACGACGACCGCGTCGTGCCCGCGCACAGCTTCAAGTTCGCGGCGACGGCCCAGGCAGCGCAGGCCGGTGCCAATCCGGTGATCATCCGCATCGACACGAAGGCCGGTCACGGCGCGGGCAAGCCGACGAGCAAGCAGATCGAGGAAGTGGCCGACCGCTGGGGCTTCCTGACGAAGGCGCTCGACATGAAAGGTGGCGTGATATAAGGCGGCGTGATTCCCGCTGTCATCGGCTGCAATATGACAGCGGGAAGACATCACCGAAACATATGGTGGAGATCGGAAAAGGAAATTGGATTGATATCTGATGTGGGCGTACACTGCATTCATCACTGAACGAAATGACGAATGGAGAGTTGATATGAGCGCCACGACGACGATCTCGACCCGCACTACCGGCGACAACAAGGTCGCCCGCCTGTTCCGCGCTTTCTGCGCAGAAGCCCGCCGCGCCATCGAACTGGTCGGCGCATCGTACCGCTACGGCCCCCCGCTGTAAGCGAGCTGCACGGCAGCACCGGCGCCCAGGCGCCTCGAACAGACCCCGCCGCGTGCGGGGTTTTTCTTTTATCGGTGCACGACGACCAGCAACGCCTTCGCCTCCGTCTTGCCGGCGTTCCGGATGACATGATTCTGGTCGGCCGGATAACGGGCCGTCGCGCCGTGCTTGATTTTTCGCTTCTCGGCCCCGACCTCTAATTCCACCGTCCCAGTTACCACGGTCAAATGCTCGTTGGTACCAGGATCGTGGGCCTGCGACGCCAGTTCGCCGCCCGGCTGCAACGTCAATTCATACCATTCATACTTGCCGGCAAGGTCCATCGGTCCCAGGATGCGCAGCGAGTAGCCTGCGTGGCTGCCGGGCAGGGTGGGGATTTCGTGGGCGTCGACAACGCGGATCAGGTCGACCGTGCGCACTTCGGAAGACAGCAGTTCGCCGATCTGCACGCCGAGTGCATTGGCCAGGCGCCACGTGATGGCGATGGTGGGATTGGCCTTTTCGCGCTCGATCTGCGACAGCATCGATTTCGAGACGCCGGCGATGCGCGACAGGTCTTCCAGGGTCAGGCCGCGTGCGAGTCGCAGCCGTTGCAGGGTGGCGCCGACTTCCGGCGGGGCACTGGTATTGTTGTTC
>CBIHRX010000408.1:0-5285 GCA_966212555.1 uncultured Massilia sp. | reverse complement strand
GGCCTGCTGCAGGCCGGCGCCAGCATGAAGGGCGAGTTCGAGCAGCGCCTGCGTTCCGTCATCGACGAGGTGCAGGCCAGCGAGAAGCCCATCATCCTGTTCATCGACGAGACCCATACGCTGGTCGGCGCCGGCGGCGCGGCCGGCACGGGCGACGCGGCCAACCTGCTCAAGCCCGCCCTGGCGCGCGGCACGCTGCGCACGATCGGCGCGACCACGTTCGCCGAGTACAAGAAACACATCGAGAAGGACCCGGCGCTGACCCGCCGCTTCCAGAGCATCCAGGTCGACGAGCCGAGCGAGGAACGCGCGATCCGCATGATGCGCGGCGTGGCGTCGACGATGGAAAAACACCACCAGGTGCAGATCCTCGACGAGGCGCTGGAGGCGGCGGTGCGCCTGTCGCACCGCTACATCCCGGCGCGCCAGCTCCCCGATAAATCCGTGAGCCTGATCGACACGGCGTGCGCGCGCGTGGCCGTGAGCCTGCACGCGACGCCGGCCGAGGTGGACGACAGCCGCAAGCGCATCGACGCGCTGAACGTCGAGATGGACATCATCCGCCGCGAAGGCGCGATCGGCATCGACACCGCCGCGCGCGCCCATGAAACGGAGATCGCGCTGGCGGCCGAGAAGGAACGCCTGGCGGGCCTGGAGCAGCGCTGGAACGACGAGCGCGCGCTCGTCGACGAACTGCTGGCGCTGCGCGCGCAGCTGCGCGACGGCGCCCAGCCGGTCGAAGGCACGGGCTCGAAGCTGGAAGCGGCCGCCGAATCGGCCGCCCCGCAGGGCGAGGCCGAACGCGCCGCGCTGAAGGAACAACTGCAGGCCGTGCAGGCGAAGCTGACCGCGCTGCAGGGCGAGAATCCGCTGATCCTGCCGACCGTCGACTACCAGGCCGTGGCGGCCGTCGTCGGCGACTGGACGGGCATTCCCGTCGGCCGCATGGCGAAGAACGAGATGGAGACGATCCTGAATATCGCCTCCACGCTGAGCCAGCGCGTGATCGGCCAGGACCACGCGATGGAGATGATCGCCAAGCGCATCCAGACCTCGCGCGCGGGCCTGGACAACCCGAACAAGCCGATCGGCGTGTTCATGCTGGCCGGTACGTCCGGCGTCGGCAAGACGGAAACGGCGCTGGCGCTGGCCGAAGCCCTGTACGGCGGCGAGCAGAACCTCATCACCATCAACATGAGCGAATACCAGGAAGCGCACACGGTGTCCACGCTGAAGGGCGCGCCGCCGGGCTACGTGGGCTATGGCGAAGGCGGCGTGCTGACGGAGGCGGTGCGCCGCCGGCCGTACTCGGTGGTGCTGCTCGACGAAGTGGAAAAGGCGCACCCCGACGTGCACGAGATGTTCTTCCAGGTGTTCGACAAGGGCTTCATGGAGGACGGCGAGGGCCGCTTCATCGACTTCAAGAACACGCTGATCATCCTGACGACGAACGCGGGCACGGACCTGATCGCGGGCCTGTGCAAGGACCCGGACCTCATGCCGGATCCGGACGGCATGGCCAGCGCGCTGCGCGCGCCGCTGCTGAAGGTGTTCCCGCCGGCGCTGCTGGGCCGCATCGTGACGATCCCGTACTACCCGCTGTCGGACGACATGCTGGGCAAGATCGTCAAGCTGCAGCTCGACCGCATCAAGAAGCGCGTGGAGGCGCGCTACAAGATCCCGTTCGAGTACGGCGACGACGTCGTCAAGCTCGTGGTGTCGCGCTGCACGGAGAGCGAATCGGGCGGCCGCATGATCGATGCGATCCTGACCAATACCATGCTGCCGGACATCAGCCGGGCGTTCCTGAACCGGATGATGGAAGGTGCGGGCGTCGCCGGTGTCACCGTCGGCGTGGCGGATGGCGAGTTCTCCTATTCCTTCGCATGACATGACCGGATCGGGTACGCGGATCTTCACTAACAAGGAAACCACTCATGAATAAAAGCGCTGATGATCGACTGAAGGAAATCAAGGCCACGATCAAGAAGACGAGTTCGTCGTACAAGGACGTCTTGCTGACACGCCTGAACACGGAGCTCGGCAAATTGTCGACGCAGGCCCGGACGACGCTGAGCAACAGCTTGCATATGAAAAAGGAAGCGACGAAGGAGATCCGCGACCTGATCCGGGCCATCGGCCTGCTCGAAGCCTTGTTCATCCCGGCCGACAACCGCCGTTCGTTCACGCAGATCGTCAACGACTACAAGGGGGATCTGTCGTACCAGGTGCTGTCGAGCCTGAACAAACTGATCAAGAGCCTCGACCCGGCCAATCCAAGCCCGCCCGACCTGGCCCGCCACCGTCCCCTGCTGATCGGCGTGAGCATCAGCGGCGGCAACCATCCTGGCCCTGGGAGCATTGCCTGCTTTGTTCTGTGTAACAGGACGAACCGGCCGATGATCCTCGGGAACGAGCATGTGATGCGCGCGGAATTCGGTTCCACCAACACCGACAAGCCCATCATCCTGCAGCCGTCGAAAGGGAACGGCGGTAGCGTTTCCGACAAGGTCGCGACCTATGACCGCGGCATCCTCGACCACCGCATCGATGCCGCCGTCGCTTATCTGGAGCCGGGGGTCCTTTTTGCGAACAGGACGCCCGAAGGCACGGCACTGCGCCTGAGCTCCAGCGTCGTCCGCGTCGGGGACGAGGTATGGAAACGCGGTACGGCGTCGCGCGTGACGACTGGGCGCATCGTCGACGTCGCCGCGAACAAGACCGTGCCGCACGCGCGTTTTGGCGGCGACATCAACTTCGCGAGCCAGCTCGAAGTGAAGGTCACCGGGTTGCGCGAGGAATTCCAGATTCCGGGCGATTCCGGCTCGGCGCTGTTCAACGCCGACAACGACATCATCGGCATCATGCACGGCGGCGGGAAGGATGGTGGCGGCATCGCGACGCCGATCGATGTCGTGTTCGATCTGCTCAACGTGCGTCTGCCCTGATTCGTTCGTGCCACCTGATCTGGAGAGCTGGATATGAACCTGTTAACCGTGGTCGAGAAAGTCATCGACGATTGTGCCCAAGAGTGGGAATTTCACCAATTCGTCTCGGCAGTTTACGAGGGGGAAGGCTGGGAGTGGATCTTTGCACGGCGCGGCCTCAAAGGCGTCGTGATGCTCCCCGCCAACCCCACGGAGGAGGTTCAATTGTCCGGCCCCGAGGCCGAGTGGCTCGTGCACCGGCTGGTCGTGACCAAGGGATGGAGCATGCGGGACTACGACTGCAATGGTCACGCCATTTCCACGTTTGGCAACATCAACACGGGCCGGTCCTATTTCGTGCGCTTGCTGGTCAAGGAGCTGGGAAAAGGAATTGCGGCGGCGCGATATAGCAGCACCAATCCCATGCCCGGAAAATCGCTGGCTTCGCTGCATGAGACGGGAATCACCCTTACCAGCATCACGCACGGCGGCGGTTATCCGGCGTACCGGCTGGCGGGGGACACGTCGAGAAACTGGCACGGCCTGCAAACGGCAGAACAACGCTTCCTCGCCTTCCTCGACGAGGAGAGTCATGTCCCGCCCAGCAAGCGGCTCTCGAAGCTGAATAAAACCCAGGCCGACCAGAAATTCTATACCCTCGACACCGATTCGGGCGGCTCGTGCCTGCTCGGGGCGATGGTGGCGGATATCGCGAACGCGTTCGGCCAGGTCCTGCGCGTGGTGAGCTTCACGGGCAATATGATGCGGCATAACAAGGTGTACTCGGCCCAGACGACGCGCAAGCAGGAAGGCGACCAGACACACATGGAGATTTTCCAGTTCGAGCGGCTGGGGGTGCTGCTGCGCCAGATCCTTGCCGCAGATACGATCAGCTCGATCGACATCGCCATTCTCGGACTGAAAACGAACAAAGTGGTATCGGAGAACGCGATGTGCGATGCATGCCAGGGCGCGCAGGCGACGAATCTCGACAACGTCCTGCAGGGCAGGACCGACAAGATGAAACTGGACGTCAGTTTCCTGTCCATCGCGTGAGAGAAAGCGTATGCCCAATCAGGTGTCCATGGGTGCGATGATGACCTGCACGTTCGGTGCCGCGCCGTCGTCGCTCGTCGTCCTGCCGAAGAACAAGGTGCTGGCCGAGGGCCCGCCCGCCGCCAACATCATGGACCACATCCCGCTCGTGAACATCATGCCGTTCGGGATGTGCAACTCGCCGGCCAATCCGACGGTGGCCGCCGCCACGGCCGCGGCGCTGGGCGTGCTCACGCCCATGCCGTGCGTGCCGGCGACGTCCGCGCCGTGGGTGCCCGGCGCGCCCACGGTCCTCATCGCCAACATGCCGGCGCTCGACAACGTCTCCAAGTGCATGTGCAACTGGGGCGGCGTGATCGGCTTCACGAATGCCGGCACCGTCAAGACCATGATTCCTTAACCTGTCCGTCGCCGCATGCCCATCCTGCCCACCCAGACTCACCGCGAAGCCACCGTCAAGACCGCCGTCGGCGGCGACGTGCTGCTGTTCAAGCGCATGCAATGCAGCGAGGCGCTGGGCCGCCTGTCGGAATTCCGTATCGAGCTGGCGTCCGAACGCGGCGACATCAAGATCGCCGACATCCTCGGCACCGGCATGACGGTCAGCCTCGACCTGCCGCAAGGCGGCAAGCGCCATTTCCACGGCATCGTCACGCGCTTTTCCTACCAGGGCTGGCGCGACGGCTCCCCGTCCTATGTCGCCATCGTGCATCCCGCCCTGTGGCTGCTGACGCGCTCCACCAACTGCCGCATCTTCCAGGACAAGACCACGCTCGACATCCTCAAGGACGTCATCGGCGAGTACGGCGGCGCGGTCGCGCTGGACGACGGCCTGCTGTCCTCGACGCCGGCACAGCGCGAGTACTGCGTCCAGTACCGCGAGACCGACTTCAATTTCGTCTGCCGGCTGCTGGAGGAAGAGGGCATCTACTTCTACTTCAGGCACGCGGACGGCGAACACACCATGGTGCTGGCCGACGGCTACGGCGCGCACGAGACGGTGGGCGGCTACGACAGCATCCCGTTCCGCGACGAGGACAAGGCGCGCGACGCGCTGGAAGAAGCCGTGACGCGCCTGCATCCGGGCGGCGAGATCCAGCCGAGCGTGATGGTGCTGAACGACTTCGATTTCGACAAGGCATCGTCCAGCGTCAGCGGCGGCCTGCTGGTCAAGGCCAACGTGCCCGCGCCGTTCGGGCAGCAGAGCTACGAACACTACGATTATCCCGGCCGCTACATCGCGACGGGCACCGGCAACGGCTTCGCGCGCGCGCGCATGGAAGCGCTGCACGGGCAGGGCGA
>CBIHRX010000407.1:0-5296 GCA_966212555.1 uncultured Massilia sp. | reverse complement strand
CGGCCTGGTCGGCCGGCGGCGCGGGCGGCATCACCGGCGCCGGCGCCGGTGCCGCCTGCACCCGCGGCGGCAGGAAGTCCGCCAGCGGCTCGTAATCGTCCGGGATCGCCATCGCCATCGCCGACGCGGCCTGCGGCTGCGGCTGCGCCACGACGGGTGGCGGCGCAAACGGCAACTGCTCCGGCGGCACGTGGTCGCTCTCGGCACCGCGCCATGCAGGCACGTTCGGCACTGCGGCGGGCGCCGGCGCCGGGCTGCCGAACAGGTTCAGGCCGAGCGGATCGAAGCTGGGGTTCAGCGGATCGCCGCCCACGTCCAGGATGCCGGCGTTGGCCAGCGAATCGTCCGGATTCATGGGCAGGTCGGGCGTGACCGGCGGCGGAGGCGGCGCGACCTGCAGCGGCGACGGCGGCAAAGGTGACGAAACTGCGGCGGGCGCGGCGGGCATGAACGCCGTCGCCTCGCTCTCCACGCTCGCGAGCAGTTGATAGTCGCCGATGGTGACGCGGTCGCCGTCTTCCAGCTGCACCGAGCGGCCGGCGCCGACGGGGCGGTCGTTCACGAGGCTCGGGTTGCTGCCGACGTCGACGAGCCAGAACGCGTCGTCGCGGTGCTCGACTCGGGCGTGCAGGCGCGAGATGTATTTGCCGGGATCGTCGAGCACCAGGTCGTTGCCGGGCGCGCGGCCGATGGCGCCGCCCAGCTGGTCGAAGCGCCGCGTCAGCGCCTGGGCCGGCGCCGCGTTGCGGTACATGTAGACGCTCAGTGTGATGGGCATTGGAGTCCTGGGGTAATCGATCGATTATACAGTCGCATGTCGGCTCTCAACTCCGCCCCACGTCCTTCAGGAAGCGCGCCCGTTCCTGCGGATCCGGCAGGTTTTCGGCCAGCAGGCGATAGAACTCGTCCGCGTTCCCCGTCATCTTGGAGGCGCGCTTGGCGAGCACCTTCGCGATCGGGCCCACGTACACGGCCAGCTTCATCTGCGCCGCTTCCATCAGCTCCGGGCTCAGTTGCAGCAGCGTGGGCATGCCCGTCATCTGCGTCAGTTGCGTGGTCGTCTTCGGCGCGCCGGTCTGGCTGCGGCCGCTCATCGTGGCGAGCGTGGAGAGACCATGCTTCTTCTTGATCTCGCGGATGCTGTCCTGGAACTGCGTGCGGCCCGCGTTGGATCCGATGTGCGGCAACA
Source organism: uncultured Massilia sp. (assembly GCA_966212555.1). Taxonomy (GTDB): domain Bacteria; phylum Pseudomonadota; class Gammaproteobacteria; order Burkholderiales; family Burkholderiaceae_D; genus Telluria. Next base: position 4,107 of record CBIHRX010000407.1, on the reverse strand, counting down.
GACGGTTGCACAGGTCGTCCAGGTCGACGGCATCGCGCGCCGCGTTCTTGAGCACCAGTTTCGCGACGGGGCCGATCTGGGTCGACAGCGCCGTCTGCAGGTCGGGCGCCAGGCCGTGCAGCCATTCCGGCGCGCTGGTCAGGCTGGACGCGCTGCCCGTCGCGGGCATGCTCTGCGACGCGCCGGTGGGATGCGCGGGGCGTGCCGGCTCGGGCACGGCCGGGCGCTGGAACGCGAGCACGGTGCGCTCGTTGTCTTCGTCGGTGAGCGGCACGCCGCCCGTCTGCTGCATGTAGGCGGCGTTCAGCGCGTCCAGGAACGCTTGCGCGCTCGGGTAGCGGTCCTCGATGCGCTTGGCCATCGCCTTTGCAAGGATGCCATCGAACGCGGGATGCAGCGCCGGCTGGCGCTCGCTGGGGCGCGGCGGCATCTCGTGGATGATCTGGTGCATGACGGTCGACGCCGGCCCGCTGAACGGCCGCACGCCCGTCAGCATCTGGTACAGCACGATGCCGACGGCGAACAGGTCGGAGCGGCCGTCCACGGTCTCGCCCTTGAACTGTTCGGGCGACATGTAGCTGGGCGTGCCGATCACGGCGCCCACCTGCGTCAGGGTCGACGACTCGATCTTGGCGATGCCGAAGTCCGTGATCTTGACCTGCGCGTCGCCCGTGATGAGGATGTTCGCGGGTTTGATGTCGCGGTGGACGACGCCGCGCGCGTGCGCGTAGTCGAGCGCGCGCAGCAGCTGCGTGATGCAGGTGATGCTGGCCGCGAGGTCCATCGGCACGTCCTTGACGAGGAAGGCGTTCAGCGGCGTGCCGTCCACGTATTCCATCGCGATGTACGTCGTGTCGGCATACGCGCCGAAGTCGTACACGGCGACGATGTTCGGGTGCACGAGGCGCCCCGACGCCTGCGCCTCGTTGCGGAAGCGGGCGACGATGTCAGCCTCCTGCAGGCCGTCGAGCAGCTCGTGCCGGATCGTCTTCAGCGCGACCGTGCGCGCGATGTCGGCGTCGTACGCCTTGTAGACCACACCCATGGCGCCGCTGCCCAGCACGCCGTCGATGCGGTACTTGCCTATCCTGTCGATTGTTGCCATTTCCTGTCCTGCTTACTCTTCGAGCATCTTCAGCGCGCTATTGAGACTCGTACGCATGCGGTTGAACGAGCGCCCCAGGCCGCTGATCTCGTCGTTGCCCTTGACGTCGAATTCGTCCGCCTCGAACTTGCCCATGCTGACGTCGTCGGCGACGGTGGCCAGGCGCTTGATGCGGCGCGTGACGAACAGGTGCACCATCACGTTGAGCGCGATGAAGACGGCGACGAACACGCCGAACAGCGACGCCATGAACGTCTTGAAAATCGAGTTGGCGCGCGCCAGCGGCACGGCCATCGGCACCGAGATCACCTGCGCGCCCACCACTTCGTTCAGCTTCCAGCCGAAGCCGTTGTTCGGGCCGTAGATGTCGACCATGGTCTTGGGCGCTTCGGCGGCCGTCGTGTGGCAGCCCAGGCAGACCGGGTCCTTGATCTGCAGCGGGCGCGCGATGTACAGGCTGCGGCCCGTCGCGGTATCGCGCTCGCCCACGAATTCCTTCATGTCCGGCTTGTTGCGCAGGGTCTGCACGACGTCCACTTCCCAGTCCGACGCCTTGTCGCGCAGGTTGGTCGGGTTCAGCGTCGCTTCCTTGTACGAGAAGTCGGGGTACGACTTCAGGATCACGTTCAGGTTTTCGACCGCGGAATACGACGGCACCGACTGCGGGTGGAACTCGAACTTCATCTGGTTCTTCAGCAGCGGCTGGATCTGGCTCGCCGTGTAGCCGCGCACGCTCTTGGCCGCTTCCAGCAGCAGGCGTGCGTTCTGCAGGGTTTCCTCGCGCGCGCTCTCCTTGAGCAGGCGGTCCGCGACGACGCCGGCGGCGAGGAAGCCGACGGCGAAGATCGACACGAACACCAGGTTGAATTTGGCGGCGATCGAAAGTTTCATGTTGTGTTCTCCTGATTGAATTCTGGGTGGCGCGGTGTCAGAACAAGCCGTTGTCCGGACGCCGGGCCGGGTACAGCACCGGCTTCCAGTCGGGGCTCTGGCCGAGCACGCGGTCGAGCTGCTTGCGGAAGTCCGGATCGGACAGGCGCGGCTTGAACCGCGCCACGAAGCGCCGGCGCGCCGGCAAGGTCGACGTCAGCCCTTCGTCGACGTCGGCGAAAGCGGCGTCGCGTTCCTTCAAGGGCGCCACCTTGCCGGCGTTATTAACGCCGGGTACGCGCGCCAGGTGGTCGCGGAAGGCCGGCGGCAGCGCGCTCACGAAGGCGCGCGGCGGGCGGCCGGCTGCCAGTGCCGGTTGCGGCTTGCTGGCGTCGATGCCCGCGTATTGTTCGACAGCGAGTTTCAATATCGTGCCGGCCTTGGCGACCTGCTGTTCGCCCTCTTCCGCGAACACGGCATCGAGACCGCCGCCCGCATGCACGATCGTGGAGCCGGACGGCACGGTCACCTGCAGCGCGGGCGTGACGACGCTGGCGCGGCGCCCTTTGGCGTAGACCTTGGCCCAGCCCTGCAGCAGCTCCAGCTCGACGGGCGACTTGCCGTCCGGTGCCAGGTTCGCGACGAGCACGCGGCTCTGCGGGCCCAGCGCGACGATCGCATCCGCGCCCGCTTCCACCTGCGCGCCGGCGGCCTCCGTCTCGAGGATATCGTCCTTCTGCACGGCGACGCCGCCGCCGGCCTTGTAGACGGCGGCGCCGCGGATCAGGCGCAGCGGCTGGTCGGCCAGCGTCAGTACGGCGCGGGGCGCAGGCTCCTCGGCGCGCAGCGTGGCGGCGGCGAGCATCAGGCAAACGAAAAGAAGTCGATAGCGCATGGCAGCCTCAGTTGATCTTCACGAGCGCGCCTTCGATGGTCATGACGGCGCCCGACTTCACCTGCATCATCGCGCCGGCCTCGATCTTCGTATTCGCATCGGACTGCACGGCGATCTCCGGCGACTTGATGGTGATCTTGGCCGCCTCGATCTTGATGCTGCTGCCGCCGACCTTCAGCTCGATCGACGTATTCGCCTCGACGACGATCTTGTTGCCGACCTTGACGCTCTGGTTGTTGTCGACCTTGCGCGTCTCGTCGTTCTTGACCGTCGTGGACAGGTTGTTACCGATGGCGATGGTCTGGTCGTTGCCCACGTCGAGGCTCTGGTCGTTGGCGATCTCGATGGTCTGGTCGCCCTTGTCCTTCTTCTCGAAGCCGACCTTCAGCGTGTCGTTGTTCTTCACGACGCGGTTGAAATCCTTCTCGGCCTGGACGAAGATCTCTTCGCTGTCCTTCTTGTCCTCGAAGCGGATCTCGTTGAAGCCGTTGCCGCCTTTCGACGTGTTGGACTTGATGGTCGACTGCGTCTGGTTGTCCGGCAGCGCGTACGGCGGCATGGCGTCGCTGTTGTAGACGCAGCCCGTCACGAGCGGCCGGTCCGGATCGCCTTCCAGGAAACTGACGACGACTTCCATGCCGATGCGCGGCACGAACATCATGCCCCAGCCCTTGCCGGCCCAGCCCTGCTGCACGCGCACCCAGCACGAGCTCTTCTCGTCGGACTGGCCCACGCGGTCCCAGTGGAACTGCACCTTGATGCGGCCGTACTTGTCGGTCCAGATCTCCTCGCCCGCCTTGCCGACCACCATCGCCGTCTGCGGTCCCTGCACGAAGGGCTTGCGCGCCGTTGCCGGCGGGCGGTAGCTGTGCTCCTTGCCGATCGCCTCGAAGCCGCATTCGAACTTGAGGCCCTCGTCACGGCCATCCGAACGGTAGTCGACGCCGGTGATCGACGTCTCGGCCGACGTGACCAGGAATGCGCGGTTCTGGTCGTCGCGCGGATGGTCGGCCAGCGTGAACAGCGCGCCCGTCGTCAGGCCGCGCGCGCTCGCGGCGGCCTCGATCCGTTCGCCCTGCCCGTGCAGCGCTTCCATGCGCGCGCGCGCGAAGCCGTTGCCGGTGGCCGTCACGTTGTAGCGGCCGGGGTAATCGTAGTGTTCGTAGCTCTGCTGGCCGAACGGGGCGGGCACGTTGGCCTTGACCAGCAGGCCGCCGCTGACGCTGGACGATGCCTT
>CBIHRX010000406.1:0-5301 GCA_966212555.1 uncultured Massilia sp. | reverse complement strand
AGGATGCTGGCACTTCATCAAACGCCCACACTTATCGACTGTTTATTGTTAAAGATCGGTATTCGGTACTGCCTTGCTGCGTTCGGCGAATCGTTTTGTTCGTCAGCAGCAGAGAAGTGAGATTATGCAGTGTTTCGCTTAACTCGTCAACTCCTCATCCATTTTGTTGCGCCGTCGTTACCGACTCATTTCATGCGCTGCAAAACAGGACGCGAACTATAGCAAAGGCCAGCCCCATTGCGCAAGGGGATCATGGGGCCAACTGGCCGAGGATCGAATAGGCCGCCTCGACCCGCGCCGAGTTCGGGTAATTCTTATTGGCCAGCATGACGATCCCGACGCGACGCGCCGGCACGAACAGGACATAGGCGCCGAAGCCGCGCGTTGCGCCCGTCTTGTTGAAGAGCGTTCCTGGAGGCGGGGCCTGCGGCGGCTCCAGCCGGACGACCGGATTCGGCTCGCCGCTCATCTTCGCTGAATTCCCCTCCCGCAGCGCGGCCAGGGTCACGGGTGCGCGGTACTGCTCCCATCCGAGCCCTTGCACGGTAGCGCCGATGCGGAAATAACCCGTGTGCGTGCAATCGATGGCGCGCCGCACCGGCTCGGGCAGCCCGCGTGGATCGATATTCGCCTGCACGTAGCGGATCATGTCGGCCGCGCTGGCCTTCACGCCGTAGGCCTCCGCGTCGAACGGTCCGGGACTGACGCGCACCGGCCGATTGGTCTTGTCGTAACCCCATGCGTAATCAGCCATTGCGCCGGACGGCACGCGGATATAACTGTGCTTCAGGCCGAGCGCGGGGAACAGCTGTCCTTCGGCCGCATCGGCCAACCCGACACCCAGCGCCCGCGCCGTCGCGTGCCCGAACAGGCCGAGACTGGGATTCGAATAGCGGCGGAGCAGGCCGGGGGCGGCATCGGGCCGCCAGGCACGGAAGTACGCGAGCACCTGAGCATCCGTCTCGACGTCATCCGGGAATTGCAGCGGCAAGCCGCCCGCCGTGTACGTCCCCAGCTCGAGCAAGGTCGCGCGGTCGATTGCGCTGCCCTTCAGCTGCGGGAGGTAGCGGCTGGGATGATCGGCGAACGACAGCTTGCCGAGCCCCTGCGCGTAACAGGCCAGCGTCGCCGTGACGGTCTTGCTGACGGAACCCAGTTCGAACAACGTGTTCTCGGTGACGGGCTTGTGCTCCTGTTTCGACGCCTCGCCGTAATTGAAGAACAGCGCCTGGCCATCCACGGTGACGGCGACCGCCATGCCGGGCACGTCGTGCTGCGCCATCAGGGGCTGGATCGCGCGATCGACGGCGGCGCGCACGGCGGTGGCATCGACGGCGCCGGCGGACAGGGGGAGCAACGACAGGCATGCGAGGGCGATGGATTTTGTGGACACGGCGTTCTCCGGATCGTTCATGATGGGCACCAGTATAGGCAGGACCATCTGCCCGCCGACAGCGCAGCCATCCCGGCAAACCGGGCGTTCGTCACATCGCCGACTTCAGCGCACCCAGGTAACGCTCGCTGACGGCGACCGTCGCCCCGCAACGCAGCGTGAGCCGGTAGCTGCCGTCGCCGACGGAATCCAGGCGCGCGATCTCGCCGCGCCTGACGATCGCACTGCGATGCACGCGCAGGAAGTCCTCGGGCGCGAGCAGCGTCTCGAGACGGTTGAGCGTCATGCGGTGCAGGACGGTGCGTCCGGCCAGGTGCAGCTCGACGTAGTTCCCGGCCGATTCGATCCACAGGATGTCGGCCACGCGGATCTGCTCGATGCGGCCGACGGACCGCACGTTGATCCGCTCCAGCCGCGCCGCGGCCTGCCCGGCATCGACGTAATCGCGCAGCGCCGCACCATATGCCTCGCGCTGACGCTGTCCCAGCATCGCGCCGATGCGTTCGACCGTCTGGGCCAGGCGCGCATCGCTCAAGGGCTTGAGCAGGTAGTCGAGCGCGTGCACCTCGAATGCGTCGATCGCGTGTTCGCTGTAGGCCGTCACGAACACGATCAGCGGCGGCGCGCTCGCGCAGCTGGTCTCGCGTGCGAGCACGAGGCCGGATTCGGCCGGCATCTGGATGTCGAGGAAGATGACGTCGACCTCCTGCGTGGCCAGCACTGCGCGTGCGGCCGCGGTGCCGTCACACTCGGCCACGAGCCGCCAGTCCGGATGCGCGGCCAGGGCCAGGCGCAGGTTGGTGCGGCTGGGCAGTTCGTCGTCGACTATCAGGTAGCGCACCGCCATGCTCACTCCCGCGCCAAAGGCAGGCGGACTTCGGCCACGAAGCGGCCATCCCGCAGAGTCGTGCGCAGCGACGCGGTGGGATGCATGAGGCGCAGCCGTTCGCGCGTATGGGCGAGGCCGAGTCCCGCCCCGGGATTCGGCGACGCCTGCGCGAGCGCGGGATTCGTCACCCGGATCGTGAGCGCTGCGCCGTCGGGCACGAAGGACAAACGGATATCGCTCGGCCCGTCGTGGCAATCGAGATCGTGCCGCAGCGCGTTTTCGATCAGCGGCTGCAGCAGCAGCGGCGGACAATCGACGTCGTGCAGCAGCGCGTCGTCGCCGTCGATGCGGACTTGCAGCCGGTCGCCGTAGCGCAGGCGTTGCAGGTCGAGGTAGTCGCGCACGAACTGCAGCTCGTCCGCCACCGTGGCCGTGTTGCGCACGCTGGCCGACAGCGCATAGCGCAGCAGGTCGCTCAGGCGGCCGATGCCGCCGAGGGCCAGGGTGCGGTCGCCCCCGCGCACGAGCGCGCTGATCGCGTTCAGCGCATTGAACAGGAAGTGCGGTTCGAACTGGGCGCGCAGGGCCAGCATGCGCTGCTCTTCCAGCGCGAGGCGCAGGTTGAGCATGTCGGTCTGGCTGCGCTGCCACGCCAGCTCGCGCTCGCGCGCCTGGCGCCAGTAGTGGACAGCGAGGATGGCGGCGAACGTGCCCGTCGTCGAGAACCAGCCGACCAGCAGCATCTTCATGAGCAGCCGGCGCGCGTCGTCGAGACTTGCGATGTGCAGGTAGCCGCGCAGCCACGCCATGTACGTCCACTGCGCGGGCTGGAACACGAGCACGAGGCCCACGAACAGCAAAAACACGTTGCGCGGACGGGCAATCAATCCGGGCCAGCGCGCCAGTGCGATGCTCAGGCCCGCGCTCAGGACGATCAGCGGCACGGCATACTCGACGAACCACGTCACGAGCAGCGACGGATAGTGGCTGTCCACGCCGAGGCGCAGGTTGTCGCTGTAGGTCTGCAGGGCGCCGAGGGTGCTGATCGCCGTCCACAACAGCACGACGGTGACGATCGTCCTGGCCGCGGGCGGCATCGATGGCGGGGAAATGGCGTGCTGCGTCATCGGGGCAGTATAGCGTGCCGCCGGACCGCGGCAGACCGCTTCGTCACGTGGAAGGGGCGTTTCGTCACGGCGGCGTGTCCGTCGTACCGGCATGGTCGCAGAATCGGCGACGCAGCATCCTTATCAACTCTCCAGCTACCCATGAAAAACACGATACGCCTGGCCGCCGCGCTCCTGCTCGGCGGCGTCTCCGCCTCCACTGTCGCCGGCATGACGGAGTGGCTCGCGCCGCAGGATCCGTTCCCCGTCTACGGCAACACGTATTACGTCGGCACGCACGGCATCGGCGCCGTGCTGATCACGTCGCCGGCGGGCCACATCCTCATCGACGGCGGCCCGCCCGGCGCGGCCGGCCAGATCGCGGCGCACGTCCGCGCGCTCGGCTTCAAGGTCGAGGACATCCGCTACATCCTGAATGGCCACGACCACTTCGACCACGCCGGCGGCATCGCGGCATTGCAAAAGATGAGCGGCGCCGCGGTGCTGGGCAGTCCGGCGTCCATCGCCGTGCTGAAGTCGGGGCAGCCGGACAAGCGGGACGCGCAATATCCCAGCCTGGAGCCGCTCGCGCCCGTCGCCAACACGCGCGCCGTGCGCGACGGCGAAGTCGTGACACTCGGTCCGCTCGCGGTCACGGCGCATTTCACGCCCGGGCATACGCCCGGTGCCACCAGCTGGACGTGGCAATCGGCGGAAGGCGGCAAGACCATGCACATGGTGTACGCGGACAGTGTCACCGCCATCGCCGCCGAGGGCCGCAGCTTCAGCAGGAATCCGCTCTATCCGAATGCGCGGGCGGACGTCGAGCGCTCGATCGCCGCGATCGAAGGACTGGAATGCGACGTGCTCGTGAGCGCGCATCCGGATTTCAGCGATCTGTGGGAACGGAAAGCGCGCGGAACCTTCGTCGATCGCGACGCATGCCGCAAGTATGCGGCGGCCGGGCGGGAATGGCTGGCGAAGACGCTGGCGGCGGAGGGGCGGCCATGACGGTGATCCGCAAGCTCCTGTTGGCGTGCTGCTTTGTATCCGGCCTGGCCTCGGCCGCGGCGCCGTACGTACTCGACGACACGGAGGTGCGCGACGTGCACGCGGGCGCGCTGAACCGCGACTACCAGGTCTTCGTCGCACTGCCGGAGTCGTATCGGTCGTCGAGCCGGCGTTATCCGGTGCTGTTCGTCGTCGACGCCAACTACGCTTTTCCGGTCGCGCGCGGCATCGCCCAGCGGCTGTCCAAGCATGCGGGCATGGAAGAGGCGATCGTCGTCGGCCTGTCGTATGCGAAGGGCGACAGTGCCGTGTACAGCCGGCGCCGCGATTACACGCCGTCCACACCCCGGGGCCAGTATGCCTCCGATATGCCGGGACGCAGTGCCGCATTCGGCGAAGCGCAAGCCTACGGCCGCTTCATTGCGACCGATGTGTTCCCGCTGATTGACGCGAACTACCGGGCCGACATGGGCCGCAAGATCTTTGTCGGCCATTCGTACGGCAGCCTGCTCGGCCTGCAGCTGCTGCTGAGCGAGCCGGCCACGTTCGACCATTACATCCTCGGCAGTCCGTCGCTGTGGTTCGACCAGGGCGTGATGTTCGAGCGCGAACAGGCCTACGCAAAGGGCCACAAGGATATGCCGGCGTCCGTGTTCTTCGGTATCGGCGGACGTGAGACATTGGCGGCGAACCGGAAGCGATCGCGCTCGGAAGAGAATGCGGACATGGTCGCGGACCTGTGCGACTTCGACGCGGCGCTGAAATCGCACCGTTATCCGAACCTGAAAAGCCGGCTGGAAGTGTTTGCGGACGAGGATCATGCCAGCGTTTTCCCGCTGGTGCTGACCCATGGGCTGCGAGCGTATCTGAAAAAGGTACGCTGAAAAGCAAAAAGCCCGCTCAGCGGATACTGAGCGGGCTTTTCTAATAACTAGCCTGACGATAACCTACTTTCACACTGG
>CBIHRX010000405.1:0-5361 GCA_966212555.1 uncultured Massilia sp. | reverse complement strand
GGTACACGCCGCGGAAGTTCTTGCCCATGCCGATCGGCCAGGTCACCGGCGCGCATTCGATCTTCAGCACCGATTCCACTTCGTCGAGCAGTTCGAGCGGATCGCGGGTTTCGCGGTCGAGCTTGTTCATGAAGGTGACGATCGGCGTGTCGCGCATGCGGCAGACGTCCAGCAGCTTGATCGTCTGTTCTTCCACGCCCTTGGCCGCGTCGATCACCATCAGCGCGGAGTCGACGGCCGTCAGCACGCGGTACGTGTCTTCCGAAAAGTCCTGGTGACCCGGGGTGTCGAGCAGGTTGATGACGTGGTCGCGGAACTCGAACTGCATCACCGACGACGCGACCGAGATGCCGCGCTGCTTCTCGATGTCCATCCAGTCCGACGTGGCATGGCGGCCGCTCTTGCGGCCCTTGACGGTACCCGCGAGCTGGATCGCGCCCGAGAACAGCAGCAGCTTCTCGGTCAGCGTCGTCTTGCCGGCGTCGGGGTGGGAAATGATGCCGAAGGTACGGCGGCGCGCGACTTCGCGCGCGATCGTGGCGGCGGGCTTGCTGGTTACCGCAGCTTCCTGGATGTCGGTGGTGGTTGCGTCGATTTCGTTGGACATGGTCTCGCCGTTGGGGCGCTTGCAAAACTCTCGATTTTACCGGGTCCAGCGTACCTTGTGTGAACCAATTCCTGGCGCACCGGAAGCATCCGTGTAGGAGCAGTCGGGCGCGGGAAGTGAGACAGGGCAAGTCTAGCGGGCTCGACGGGCGTATGGATGTGGCCGGAACGCCGAAAACGGCCGCGCATCGAAACGTTTTAATGCCGCCAAACCATTGTCGAAGTGATAAAAAAAGCCCTCTACTGAAAGTTTCTCTCTAGTAGGACTGGGCTTACATAACATCATGCATGGAGCCTACATGGGGGCGACAGCTAGTCTTATGTTCGGCAAGAGACTATGGCATTAATGTACACACATCGCGATGAGGAAACCCATCCAAGCAATCGCCCCAGTGATGTATGTCAGAGATAACGAGGACAATATGAATAACGCCCAACTCGGTAACGCCGCCCAGAAAAAGGCGCAATCGGTGAATCAGATCCCCTCGACCAGCGAAGAAATCAAACTGGCCGCCCGCCCGGTTGTCAGCTACAGCGGCACCCAACAAAACGAGTTGCTCGCGGCCCTGCCGCGCCAAGACCTGGAAACCCTGTTCGAGCACCTGGAACTGGTTCCGCTGCCCTTCGGCAAGGAACTGTTCGAATACGGCAGCAAGCTGGAATACGTGTACTTCCCCACCACCGCCATCGTCTCCCTGCTGTACGTGATGGAAGACGGCGCCACGACGGAAATCGCCGTCGTCGGCCATGAAGGTGCCGTCGGCGTGTCGCTGTTCATGGGCGAGCGCGCCACCTGCAGCGCCGTCGTCCAGAGCGCCGGCTACGGCTACCGCCTCAAGACCCAATACCTGCGCGACGCCTTCAACAAGGGCGGCGCCCTGCCCCAGCTGCTGATGCGCTACACGAACGCGCTGTTCGCCCAGATGGCCCAGAACGCCGTCGGCGGCCGCCACAGCTCGATCGAACAGAAACTGTGCCGCTGGCTGCTGGACCGCCTGGACCGTTCGCCGAGCAATGAACTGAAAGTTACCCAGGAACTCATCTCGATCATGCTGGGCGTGCGCCGCGAAAGCATCACGGCCGCCGCCGGCAAGCTGCAGGACGAAGGCCTGATCCAGTACCGCCGCGGCAACATCACCGTGCTGAACCGCCAGGGCCTGGAAGACTATGCGGGCGAGTGCTACAAGGTCGCTAAAAGCGAGTACGACCGTTTGCTGATGGACGTGTCGCGCGCATGAGCGGTACCGCATCCCGGCCTGCCGTCGCCAGGGGCGACTGGGCCTGGGCAGCACGTAATTGATTGTGTAATTGATGTTCGGCCAGTTCGGCCGCTTCCGGTGGTGCGTCGCCCGCCGGATCTGCCGAGGGCGCCACGGCCAGCGCCGAGATATCCAGGGCACCGCCTGACGCGGTTCCGTCGGCGTCGGCTTCTCCTGGCGCCGTCACCGGAACAATGGCGTGAACCGTGGTCCCGATGCCGTTCACGCCGCGGTCCACCCGCAACGTCCCTCCCAGCAGCAATGCCCGTTCGCGCATCCCCAGCAGGCCATGCGACTTCGGACGGCGCATCGCATCCGGCGGGATGCCGACACCATCGTCGCTGACTTCGAGCGTGAACGCTTCGCCTTCGCGCGCGAGGTGCACGACGACGTGGCGTGCCTGTGCGTACTTCGCGACATTGTTCAGCGATTCCTGCGCGATGCGGAACAGCGCGATCGACTGCGCGGAACCGGCGCTGTCGATGTCGCCCTCGATGAGCGCCTCGCAATCGACGCCCGTCGTGCGGCCGAAGTCTTCGCAATAGCTCTGCAGGGCGGCCGACAGGCCGAGGTTGTCCAGCAAGCTCGGGCGCAGGTCTTCCACGATGCGGCGCTTCAGCTCCACCGTCTCGACGAGCACGGCGCGGGCGCGGCCCAGGGTTTCCGCCTGGTCCGGATGCGTGGCCTTGAGGTGGTCGCCCACCGACGCCAGGTGCATGCCGATGGCAGTCAGGTTGGCGCCCATCTCGTCGTGCAGCTCGCGCGCCAGTTTCGCCTTTTCTTCTTCCGACACGCGGATCAGGTGGCGCGACAGCACAGACAATTGCTCCGTGCGTTCCGCCACGAGCGATTCCAGGTGGTCATTGGTTTGCTGGAGTGCCCGCTCGGCATTCAGGCGCGCGCGGAAGCCGCGGCGGATCAGGTTGTAGAACAGGACGAGCACGACGAGGGCCGCCAGGTTGATGCCCAGCCCGCGCAACGCGGCCAGCCGGTAGCGGTCGTAGAACACGGCACTGCGCGCCGCCAGCAATTCGTTCTGTTCGCCCGTCATGATCACCACCTGCAGGCGGATCTCGTCCATGTGGGTCTTGTCTTCCTGGGTCTGCGCGATGGCGACGATGTCGCCGAGGCCGCCGTGGCGATAGACGTCGAGCCCCTGGTTCATCAGGTTGATGCGGCGGACGACGAGGTTTTGCAGCTGGGTGAGGTTCTTCAGCTGGGAGGGATTGTCGGCCAGCAGCGTCTTGAGGCTGTCGAACTGGCCATCCAGTTCGCGTTCGGCCGTGCGCAACGGGCCCAGGTAGGTATCGGAACCGGAGAGATAATAGCCGCGCAGACCGCTTTCCGCGTCGGTCACGAGCAGGTTCAGGTATTGCAGTTTGGCCGTCACACGGTCGGCCTGCGCCTGACGCGCATTCGCAGTCTTGAGCCCGTCCAGGTTGCGGACCAGGCTAACGCCGTTGAGGACCAGGATCAGGACGCACACGACACACAGCAGGGTCTGGTACAACGGAAGGCTGCGAACCGGCCTGAACTTGGGGTCGGTGGTGAAAAACATCCTCTGTCGTTCCTTTCGCGCAGCTTGGCCTGTCCGAGTCATTATAGACCGGGAAAAGTTGCCGTGGAGCTCGATTCGGGTGTGCGGACGAGGAAATGTAGCGCGATGACGACGCGCAATTAACAATTCTGCACAGCAAATTCCAGATTTGCCAATACAGTTGCTTGCACGAAAGACAGCCGCACGGCTGCCTTCCGGCCTGCCCTGCTCAGTCGAGCAGGTTGTTTTTCATGGCGTAATACGTCAGGTCGCTGTTCGACTGCAGACCCATCTTTTCCATGATGCGAGTACGGTAAGTCGAGACCGTCTTGATCGACAACGACAGGGCATTGCCGATGTCGGACACGGTCGCGCCCTTGGCCAGGCGGAGGAACACCTGGAACTCGCGGTCCGACAATTCCGTATGCAGCGCGGTGTTCGGATCGCGATCGAAACTCTGGGCCAGCAATTCGCCGACCTGCGAGCTGACGTAGCGGCGCCCCTGGTACACGGTGCGGACCGCCGTCTTGAGTTCATCGGCGTCGCATTCCTTGTTCAGGTAGCCGTTGGCGCCCATCTTGAACAGGTTCAACGCATACTGCTGGGCAGGATAGCCCGACAGGATCAGGACCGGCAGATTGGGCTGGCCCTGTCGAATGGTGCGCAGGATATCGATGCCGCTCTGGTCCGGCATGGCGATATCCAATAACAGCACGTCGCAGATCTCGCGGCGTGCGATATCGAGGGCTTCGCGTCCTGTCGCGCCTTCGGCCACGACTTCGAACTCGCCCGACGACGAAAAAATCTGTTTGAAACCTGCTCGAACTATCTGGTGATCGTCACAAATGGCAACGCGTATCATTGTCTTCCCTTAAGTTTTCCCGATACAGGAAAGAGCCGAGGCTGGCCCCTCACGCCTCCGGTCAGGTCATGCGTTTGAGTCAGCAAACTGCAAGTGACATTTTAGCACCTCCGGGGTGCGGAACAACAGGCGCGCACGCCTGAGCTGGCTGTGTCGCCCGCCGCGCCCTTGGCGGGCTTCAGGCTGCCGGCGAACCGTGCTTGAGCAGTGCGAGGATGGCGTGCAGCTCGGCACGCAATACTTCGGGCTCGACGGTCGGGATGGCCGGCGGTGGCGGCGGCTCCGGCAACGCCTCGACCTCGACCTGGCCGCGCCCATCCAGGCGGTTGCGTGCACCGCTGATGGTGAAGCCCTGCTCGTACAGCAGTTCGCGGATACGCCGGATCAACAGCACTTCGTGGTGCTGGTAATAGCGGCGGTTTCCACGGCGTTTGACCGGTTTAAGCTGGGTAAATTCCTGTTCCCAGTAACGGAGCACATGCGGCTTGACCCCGCACAATTCGCTGACTTCGCCAATCGTGAAATAGCGCTTCGCCGGGATCGGCGGCAGCACGGTCGGTTCCATCTTGTTCGGTCGGTCGTTCATCACTCACAAGCCGGATCGGCTTTATCAGGCTGCACGCGCCAGGGAAGGATGATCGGGGCCATCGGGACTGTCCGGATTGCGCGGGCTGCCCGGATTGGCCTCCTCGACCATGCCCTTCAGCTTCTGGCTGGCGTGAAACGTCACGACGCGGCGCGCCGTGATGGGGATCTCTTCCCCGGTTTTCGGATTGCGGCCGGGCCGCTGCGGCTTGTCGCGCAACTGGAAGTTGCCGAAGCCGGACAGCTTGACCGCTTCGCCGCGCTCGAGCGCATTGCGGATCTCGTCGAAGAACGTCTCGACCATGTCCTTGGCTTCGCGCTTGTTCAGGCCGACCTGCTCGAACAGCAGTTCCGCCAGCTCCGCCTTGGTCAGGGTCGGCAGCTCCTTCTCCGCTTCCTTCCGTACCCGGGCCACCTGCATCGCACGATGCAGGTCAGCGGCCAGCGCTTCCTGGAGCACGGCGGAATCTACGTCGTTGTTGTTAATTTTCAGCCCTACCTTGTTCTGGATG
>CBIHRX010000404.1:0-5361 GCA_966212555.1 uncultured Massilia sp. | reverse complement strand
GGCATCGCGTACACGCCGGCCCTCTTCAGCATCAAGTAAAGGACCCGACCATGTTCCGCTTCAAGCACTTTTTATCCTGGCTGACACTCGCTGCCGCGATGACGGGCCCCTGCGGCCAGGCGGCGGCCACGCCGCTCTACCACGTCGACATCGACACGTCGTCGCTGGGTACCGGACCGGCCTTCCTGGACCTGTATTTCCTGGGCCTGGACGGCGCGCCGGCGGCGACCGCCACCGTGGATCACCTGACCGGCGCACTCGACGGCCCCGCGGCCCTGGCGGGCACGGTCGCGGGTACGGCATCCGGTCCGTTCGTGTTCGGCAATGCGGGCGGCGGCGGCGACCTGCTGCAGCCCATCCAGCTGGGCGGCAAGTTCAGCTTCGACGTCAGCTTCACGATGCTGCCGGGCGACATCGGCACGACGTTCGGCTGGGCGCTGTTCGACGCGACGCACTACCTGGGCGCCGACGGCGACCTGGGCAATCTGTTCCTGCAGCCGTTTGCCCCCGTCGGCCAACAAGTCTTCGTGGCGGCGGAATCGACCCGAGTCAGTAGCGTGACGAAGATTCCGGAGCCGTCGACGGCGGCGCTGGTGCTCGTTGCCATGCTGGCGATGCTGGCCTGGCGCGGGCGTGAAGCGCGCCGGTTCTGAGCTGTCCTGACGTCGTACGCGAACCCCAAGGGCTGTTGTCAGCCTTTGGGGTTCTTTCATTTGGCGGCTAAAAATATGTACGCGCTTGTTGAAATTAGGTCTACACTTGTACGGTATCGATAACGTACAATTTAGCCCAGTGCAGTGACGACTCGATCGTCATCCCGCACGAGCCGGGAATGGCACTATTCCAAGCGCACACCCGGTGGAACTGTGCCGTACGCCCGTCGATACAGCATAGAATCAACCGCACTTCATATATTAAAAACCCATGGAGCCCGTGTCGGGTATGCAGTCGGCGCTGCGACGCCCTGCTTTCCCGGCCCTTCTCCAGTAAAAAATGTTATCGGTAACCTAAACACGAAGAGGTTAACAATGGGGGGACAGACATGAGAACAATCAAACTGGACCATGCGCTGAGGCGCATCGTCTGCATGGCATTTTCAGTCGGCATCGCGACGACGCTGGTACCTTTGCCGGGCCAGGTCGCGATGGCCGCGGACTCGATCGACACGCTGCTTACCAGCTACCAGCCGGTCCTCAGCGAATCCATCGATGCCAATGGATTCAAGCATCCCGGCGTCGGCTTCACCAAGGAGCAGCTCGAGAACATGCGGGCCCAGGTCCTGGCGAAGAAGGAACCGTGGAATACGCACTTCAACATGATGCTCGGTTCGGCCAGGGCGTCGCGTACCGCGAAGCCAGGGAACGTCAGTGGCACCGATCCGACGAAACCGAAAATCCTGGGCCTGGATTCGCAGGGGGCCGAGAACGTTTTCATCAACGACGCGGGCATCGCCTACACGCAGGCGGTCCTGTACTACGTGACCGGCGATCCGCTCTATCGCGCCAATGCCATGCGGGTCATCCGCCTGTACGCGCAGATGGATCCGAGCAGGTACGTGTACTACACGGACTCGCACATCCACACCGGCATTCCGCTCCAGCGGATGACGACCGCGGCCGAAATCCTGCGCTATACCAGCTCGCCGGACCCGGCGCTCGCATGGACGGACGACGATACGGTCAACTTCTCGAAGAACCTGGTCACGCCGGTCATCCAGACGTTCGACAACTGTAACTGCCGCTTCATGAACCAGCATCTGTACACGACCATCGCCAAGATGTCCGGTTCGATCTTCATGGGCGACCGCGACGGTTATGACACGGCTGTCGAGTGGTTCATGGTCAACAAGGATGCACCGGACCCGGCATGGACCGGTTCGATCAGGCAGTTGTTCCGCCTGGTGACGAAAAACGACGCCACCGGCGAAGCGATTCCGCCGCAGATCCAGCACGTCGAGATGGGCCGCGACCAGGCCCACGGCGCCGGCGACCTCACCAACTCGGAAATTTTGGCGCGCATGATGCTGGCGCAGGGCACCAAGGTCGATCCGGTGACGGGCACGCCTTCGACCGGGTCGAACGCAGTGGGTCCCTACGAATTCCTCGACGACCGCCTGCTGGCTGTCCATGAGCTGTGGGGCACCTACATGGTCGGCTACGACATCCCGTGGGTGCCCGTCGCCATGAGCGTCAATCCGGACGGCAGCATCCGCGCGATGTACAACGGCGTGTCGGCGGCGTACCGCGGGCGCCTCTCCCAGAACACCTGGGAAGCCTTCTACTACTACAAATACGTGCGCGGCCTCGACGTCGAACATCTCCTCCCGAACTACACGACGATCTTCGCCAAGCGCAAGGCCTACAACTGGGATGGCAACGACGGCGGCGGCGATTTCTGGATCGGCATCCCGAAGGCAGCGGAAGCCGAAGGCAGCAAATACCTGGGCATCCCCATCGTCGATCCTTACCGTGAAGTGGAAGACCGGTTCACGGCGCTCGCAGGCCCTTCGGTTGCGCAGACCGAAGGCTCGACCGGCTTCGTGCGCAGTACCGCCACGCCGGAAGGCACGCGCGTTGCCGTGTACAGTTACGGCTTCGCCACCACGCAGCTCGGATTGCGCGTGCGTACCAATGGCCAGGCGACGATGGACCTCAACGGCACCGGGATCACGCTGCCGAACACGCATGGCCAATGGCGCTACGTGATCGCGCCGATCAACCTGCCCGACTACCTGCCGCTCACCATCACCGGCAACGGTACCACGGTCGACATCGACCATCTCAATATCCAGGCCAGCACCCTGCTGAGTCCTCCGGCCTTCAAGTCCGGCAATGGCGACACGACGGCGTACACGTATGCCGGCGCCACCGTCCCCGTGACGATCGACCTGTCCGCCACGGACCCGGCCGCGGGCGACGTGGTGACCTATAACATCGACAACCTGCCGCAGGGCGCGTCGTTCGACACCAGCACGGGCGCGTTCTCGTGGACGCCGACGCAGGCCGGCACGTACACGCTTATCGTCGAGGCCTCGGACGGGACCACGGTGTCCATCAAGCGGGTCATCGTCGTCGTGGGTGCGGACCGGCAGTCGACGGTAGCCGCCGTGACCACGCCGTTCAAACCGGACACGCCGTACGTCACGTCGACAAAGGACGCCTACCAGGCCGTGTACGCGGATATGCAGAACACAATCGGGTCGAGCAACGACACCGATTACTTCCAGAAGCTGGCGGCATTGCGCACCGCGGTCGCCGGACTGCAGGAACTGACCCCGCTGCTGAAGGACGGCAGCATGAACTACACGAACCTGTTCTTCAACACGAACATGGTGACGAACCTCGGCCCCAATCCCGCCAACGGGATCGACGACATCAACGGCACCAACATCGGATTTGGCTACGCCAGGGACAACAATCGCACGTTCACGCTGGACTTCGGCCCCAGCTTCAAGGTAGCGGCAACCGCATTCTCGATGCAGCCGCCCGGCAGCTTCCCGGAACGCATCGGCGGCACGACCGTCTTTGCGTCCAACGACCTCGAGCACTGGACGCAGATCACGCCCGACAAGACGCGCATGATCGAGGAGATGCAGACGCTGAACGTGGCGGACGAGTTCCGCAACCAGCGCTATCGCTTCTTCAAGATCCAGATGGTCGATCTGCTGTGGTCGTACAACATCCTCGAGTTCACCGAGTTCCGGATCTTCGGCACCCGCTATGAAACCGTGAACAAGCTGAACAGCGTGTCGCTGGGTTCCGACCAGGCGCTGAGGAACAGGATCGTGCCCGGCAATACGATCAAGGTGTCGTTCAAGTCGTCGGAGCCGGTCAACAACGTCAGCGCGACGCTCCAGGGCGAACCGGCCACCATCAACACCACCGATAACCTGAACTGGACGGCGACGGCGGTCGTCAAGGCCACGACGGCACCGGGACCGGTGAAGTTCCTCATGAACTACAAGACCGCCGATGGGGCAAATGCCGAACCCGTCCTGTTCCCGACCGATTCGTCGACCCTGTTCATCGCGGACCAGAAGGATTACATCGCCAACCTGCTCGACATCGCGACCGTCACGGATTCCAACGGCCGCAACGCGACCGATGTGATCACGGTCGTCAACTACCTGCTCGACAACAATCTGACGACGGGCACCGACTACCGCCTCAACGGCAGCGGCAACAATGGCTGGGTCAAGTTCGATTTCCGCGGCGGCGGCACCGTGGCGCTATCGCGGGTCGACGTCATCGGCCTGCAGAACCAGTACTCGGGCCGTATCAACGGCACCGTCGTCCAGGGCTCCAACGACAATGCGACGTGGACCAACATCTCGACCTACGCGGCGAACACGATGGATTGGCAGACGCTGAAGATCACCGACACCACGCCATACCGCTACATCCGCATGACCAACGCCAACGCCTGGTTCGGCAACATGACCGAACTGCGCCTGTACGGTGCGACGGCGTCCACCAACCGCATCGCCTCGGCGTCTCTGAGCTCGGCGCAGGCGCTCCGAAACCGGATCGTGCCCGGCAATACCGTGAAACTGAGCTTCACGGCCAAGGAAGCGATCAGCAATGTGTCGGCGACGATAGCCGGACTGCCCGCCGCGCTCACCACGACGGACAACATCACCTACACCGCCACCGCGACCCTGCCTCAGGGAACGCAGCCAGGCCCGGTGAAGTTCGCGATCGACTACCTGACCAAGGACGGCAAGCCGGGCTACCAGGTCACCGAGACGACGGACAGCACCGCGCTGACCCTGGTCGACGAGAGCGACGTCATCCAGAACGTTCCGACCATCGCAACGCTGATCGATTCGACGACGAACCGCAGCGCCGCTACGACGCTGTCGATCGTGAAGACCTTGTTCGACGCGAACCTGAGCACCGGTTCCGACTTCCGTAACGGCTCCGGCGGCTCCGGTACGGGTGCCTGGGTGGTGTTCGACTTCAAGGACGGGAACCAGGTCAGCCTGACCAGCGCCGAAGTCATCGGCAGCCAGGACCAGTACTACACGCGCGTCAACGGCCTCGTGTTCCAGGGCTCGAACGACAACGCCACCTGGACCACGCTGACCCCGGCGGCGAAGTCGACGGCGGATTGGCAGACGCTGCCGGTCACGAGCCTGGTGCCTTACCGCTACATCCGTGTGTACAACCCGAACGCGTGGTTCGGCACCATCAAGGAAATTCGCCTGCACGGTTCGCTGCATGGCGCGGACGTCACCGCACCTGTCACGACGGCCACCGCCCCGCAAGGCACGGTGACGACGGATGCGACGGTCAGCTTCGCGGCGACGGACAACCAGGGCGGCTCGGGTGTCGCGGCGACGTACTACACGGTCGACGGCGG
>CBIHRX010000403.1:0-5363 GCA_966212555.1 uncultured Massilia sp. | reverse complement strand
ATGGGTTCCCGCTTCCGCGCACTGCTGTCCGGAATAATTTTTACCGTCGAAAATAGGCCCGCCATAGGGAAAAACCGTCGTTCCCGCGAAAGCGGGAACCTATGCTGACTGCTCGAAGTCGACTCTTTGTAACCAACGAGGTGGACATGAATAACGTAGTTGGCATACTCAGCATGGATTCCCGCTTGCGCGGGAATGACGATGCTATTTGTGACGGTTTTTGAAAACAATATTCCGGACACCAGTGCGCTTCCGCGGGAACGACGGTCAGGCCAGCATCGCGCACATGGTCCCGTGCAGCCCGAACCGCGCCCCCTCCAGCGCGACGCAGTCCCGCGCCGGCGGCGCCTGCGGCTCCACGACGATCACCTTCACGCCCGCCTGCTCCAGCCATTGCACGGACAAATCGGCCACGTCGCTGTCCGTGATCACCGTGTGCACCTGCTTCAGGCCGCACAGGATCAGCCCCGCGCGGCGCGCAAACTTGGAGCTGTCCACCAGCACGATGAGCTTCTCGGCCTGGCCGATCAGGCGCTTCTCCGCGCGGATCAAGAGCGGGTCGGTCTCGACGAGGCCCAGCATCGACAGCCCGGACACGCTCATGAACATCTTGGAGGCGTACTGGTCGCCCGTCGCATCGTTGTCGAACGGGGACAGGATGACGTTTTCGTCGCGGTAGACCGTCCCGCCCGGGATCAGCACTTCGTTCTGGCTCGTCGCCAGCAGCCGGTCGGCCATCAGGAACGAGTTGGTCATGATCTTGAGGCTGCGGTCGGCGAGGAAGTCGGCCATCATGAACGTCGTCGTGCCGCCGTTGATGATGATGGTCTCGCCGTCCTCGCACAGCGCGGCGGCGCGGCGCGCGATGGCGTACTTGCGCGCCGCGTTCGCGCGCAGGTTGTCGGCAAAGGTGTCGTTGGCGAGGCCGCCCAGGCGCTTCTTTTGCGGGGATGTCTCGGCCCCGCCGCGGGTGCGGTGGATGAGGTTGCGGGCGGCGAGCCAGCTGATGTCGCGCCGGATCGTGGACGGCGACGCATCCAGCGATTCGACCAGTTCGTGCACGGTGGCCGCCTTGCGCTCGTCGAGCAGCTTGAGCAGGCGGTTGCGACGCTTGTTGATCATGGTGTCTCCTTCTCGATATCGAAATCGATCCGGCGTGCGGCGGCCCCGTTTGTGTGGTGGATGGGGATCGACGCGTGTCGCGTTCATCGTGCGCACGCCGGATCGGCTGTGTGCTACCGAATTATGATAGCGCACAACAAAGCTGTTAGGGACACGCGATCGATATCATTTCCGGGCGCAGCAAGCCCCCGGGAAACACGCGAGAAATGGTCAGGAAACGGTCAATGTTTCCGCAAACATCGAGCGCTTGCGTCAAGCTTGGCGCAGGCGGCGGATCAGCGCGTCGGGGTCGGCATCGCGCACCAGCAACTGGGCATGCGCGGGCCGCACGAAGCCGCTGCCGACGAGGTGGTCGACGAAGGCGGCGAGGCCGTCGTAGAAGCCGTTCACGTTCAGCAGGCCGATGGGCTTGGCGTGGATGCCCAGCTGGGCCCAGGTGACCATCTCGAACAATTCTTCGAGCGTGCCCATCCCTCCCGGCATGGCGATGAAGCCTTCGGCCAGGTCGGACATCATCGCCTTCCGTTCGTGCATGTCCTTCACGACGAACAGCCGGGTGAGGCCGGCGTGGCCCACTTCGCGCTCGACGAGGTGCTTGGGGATGACGCCGGTCGCGTCGCCGCCGAGGCGCAGCACTTCGTCGGCGATCACGCCCATCAGGCCCACCTTGCCGCCGCCGTAGACGAGGCCGATGTTGTGCTCGACGAGGGCGCGGGCGAGGCCGCGCGCGGCGTCGGCATAGACGGGATCGGCGCCCAGCGAGGCGCCGCAGTAGACGGCGATGGATTTCATGGATTCCTCAGGATTGGCGCACTTCAGGCGGCAGCTTCGGGCGGCAGTTTGGCCAGGAAGTCGTCGGACAGGCGCTGGAACAGCGCGAGCGTCTCGCCGCGCAAATAAGGTCCCAGCATCGACAGCACCTGGTAGCAGCCGCGCGCGAGCGCGTCCGCGATGGCCTGCTGCTCGCTGTACTTGCGCGGATTGCGCACGTATTCGTACGACAGCCAGTACGTGGCGACGACGACCATGTTCGTGGCCATGGCGCCGATCTGGGCGTCGCCCGCTTCCAGCGAGCCTTCGCTGCGCAGGTCTTCGCACAGCTGGCGCGCGACCTTGATCTTGTGGGCGAGGATCGCCTTGAAGTGCAGTTCCAGCTTGCGGTTGCGCGACAGGAGGTCGTTCAGGTCGCGGTAGAAGAACCGGTACTTCCAGATCAACTCGAACATGAGGTGCAGGTACAGCCACACGTCTTCCATGTTCGAGCGGCGGCCGGCCGGGACGGTCAGCATGCGCTCGATCTCCGCCTCGAACTGGACGAAGATCGAATTCACGATGTCGTCCTTGTTGCGGAAGTGGTAGTACAGGTTCCCCGGCGAGATGTTCATCTCGTCGGCGATCACGGTCGTAGTGATGTTCGGTTCGCCGAATTCGTTGAACAGCCGCAGCGACAGCTCGAGGATGCGTTCGCGGGTTCGGCGCGGGGCTTTCTGTTGCATGGAAACAAGTTTGGGTGGACTCACCCGCAAGGATATCACCGACCGGACCCTCAGGCCATGGCCGGCTGCAGTTCGCGCAGAACGCGCAACACCTCGGCCAGCACACGGGGGTTGCTGCCCAGCGCCACGTGCCCCACGCCGCCGAACGCGACGTTGCACGCGCCCGCGAGCATGCTCGACTCCTGCGGGGCGACGATGTTGTCGTGGTGCGTGTAGATGGAGACGATGCGCGCGCGGTCGTCCCCACTTTCGCCGCCGTCCAGCGCGCGCAGCCACGCGCTGTCCCGGCGCATCTGGGCCGCGTTCGCACCCAGGCCGAGGTTCGCCAGCACCGTGCCGTGGTGCGGGGTGCCGAGCGTGATCAACTTCGTCACGCGCGCGCTCCCGTGCCCCGGCTTCCCGTACGCCCGCATCCACGCGCGCGCGGCCAACCCGCCCATGCTGTGGGCGACGATGGCGAGGCGCGCGGCCCCCGTCGCGGCGCACAGCTCCTGCACCCGCGCCTCGATCGACGGCGCGTAATCGTCGATGCTGCCCGCGACCGGTTCCAGGTCGATGCTGGCGTGGCTGATGCGCTCGCGGTCCAGCAGCGGTTCCAGGTGCGCCCAGAAGCCGCTGTTGCAGCCGTAGCCGTGCACGAGCAATACCGGTACGCGGGAGCTGTCGCGATGGACCGTCATGCGCGCGCAGCCGCGCGGCACGTGCCAGGACGTCACCAGCATGCTGGCCCTGAATTCCTCGGCCAGCATGCGCAGGCGCGCCGCCGGTCCGAGGCGGTATTCGGGCGGCGTGTCGCTCGCCGCGCGCGCCGCCATGACGAAGTTGTTCATGTTGATCGCGAGGCGCACGAGGACGACGGCGCCGGCACCCGCGAGCAGCGCGCCCCAGGCCGGCGCGCCGCGGCGCAGCAGCGCCCATGCGATCAGCAGCGCCGCGGCCAGCTGCACGAGCAGGACGAGGCGCAGCAGGGTGCGGGCGCTGGCCGGCTTCATCGTCTTACGCCTGCGGCCGTGCCGCCGGCCGCCCCGTGAGCGCTTGCGCCAGGTCGCTGGCGAGGCGTGCCGTGATGCCGTAGATCGACAGCTGCGGATTGGCGCCGATCGACGTCGGGAACAGCGAGCCGTCGTGCACGGACACGTTGGCCAGGCCCCGGTAGCGGCCGTCCGGGCCCGTCACGCCGCCGCGGCCCTCGCCCGCCATGGCGCAGCCGCCCATCACGTGCGCGGACACGACGCGCGTCAGGTGGCGCTCGAACGGCAGCGCGGCGATGCCGGCTTGCGCCTCGGCCCAGCTGGCGTAGCGCGGCGCCCGTTCGTGCGCGACCTGCACGCCGCCGGCGCCGGCCGCGAACTGGATCTCGGCCATCGTCAGCAGGGCGCGCCGGGCGCCGTCCCACACGGGATCGTTCAGCGGATAGTCGAGGACGGGCGAGCCGTCGCCGTTCAGGCCGACCGTGCCGCCCTGCGATTCGGGATGGAAGCCGTCGCGCAGCAGGGCCAGCATGCCCTGCAGATGCGGGAACCGGCGCATCATCTCCGCGTGCTCGCGGCCGAAGCCCTGCATCGTCGTCGCCAGCAGCACGGGGTGCAGCGGCGGCGCTTCCAGCTTGAAGCCGAGCGGGCCGTCGATCGCCTGCGTGTGCAGGAAGTGGTCCGAATAGACCGTCTGCGGCGCGCCCGCATACCCGTCGACGCGCTGCGGGAACAGCGCGGCCGACACGAGCGTCGGATGCAGGAACGTACGCTTGCCCAGCTGCCCGCCGGGGTCCGGCGCCCTGGAGCGCAGCAGCAGCGCCGGCGTGTTGATGGCGCCGCCGGCCAGCACGTAGTGGCGCGCACGCACGCGCAGCCGGCGTCCCGTGGCGTGCAGGCCGCTTGCGTCGAGCAGCGTGCAATCGAGGCCGTCGGCCTTGTCTCCCTTCAGTACGAGCCGTTCGGCGCGGGCGCGCGTGACGAGGGTCGCGCCGTGGTCCAGCGCGGACGGGATCGTCGTCACGAGCATCGACTGCTTCGCGTTCGTCGGACAGCCCATGCCGCAGTAGCCGAGGTTCCAGCAACCGTTGACGTTGCGGCGGATGAGGCCCGTCGGGATGCCGAGTTTTTCCGCGCCGCGCCGCAGCAACTCGTTGTTCTCGTTCGGCGCGCCGGGCCAGTCGGCCACGTGCAGGCGCGCTTCCATCAGCGCGAACCACGGCGCCAGCCCGGCTTCGTCGTAGGTCGACAGGCCGAAGCGCTCCCGCCAGAACGCGAGCGTCGACGGCGGCGTGCGGAAGCTCGACGTCCAGTTAACCGTCGTCGACCCGCCGACAGTCCTGCCCTGCAGGATGTTGATGCCCTTGTCGCGCGTCTTGCGCGCCGCCGATTCCTGGTACAGCGCCGGGTAGGCGTCCGCCTCGCGCATCTTGAAGTCGCGCGAGGACTTCAGCGCGCCCTCTTCCACGACGATGACGGACAGGCCGGACAGCGCGAGGATCTCCGCCGTCACGCCGCCGCCGGCGCCGCTGCCGACGATGACGACGTCGGCGTCCAGCGTGCGGTCCTTGTCCTCGCGGGCGCCGTCGACGACGTTCCAGCCGCGCGCGAGGCCGGCTGCGATCGGATCGGGAATCACGGCCTGGTTGCTCATGCCAGCTCCTTCAGCGGGCCGGGATAGCCGATGGCGTCCCAGTGCGCGGGATCGCTGTACCAGGCGCCCAGCACGAGGTCGTGCAGCGCCGCGTACGCCGTGCGCAGCAGCGACAGGCGG
>CBIHRX010000402.1:0-5364 GCA_966212555.1 uncultured Massilia sp. | reverse complement strand
AGGTGTCGACGATTTATTCCAGCGCGGCCAGCTATTACGTGATCCTGGAAACGGCGAACGAGGACCGCCAGTTCGAGGACGCGTTGTCGCGCCTCTCGGTGCGCAGCAAGACGGGCCAACTGGTGCAGCTGTCGAGCGTCGCGACGGTGAAACGCACCGTCGGCCCCATCGCCGTCAACCACCAGGGCCAGCTGCAGGCGATCACCCTGTCGTTCAACCTGGCACCGGACGCGCCGCTGGGCGACGCCACGGCCGCCATCGAGCAGATGGGCCGCGACATGAAGCTGCCCGCTTCCATCATCACCAAGTACGGCGGCGACGCGGCCGTGTTCCAGGATTCGCAGTCGAGCCAGCTGATCCTCATCGTCGCCGCGGTCGGCGTCATCTACGTGCTGCTGGGCGTGCTGTACGAGAGTTTCATCCACCCGATCACGATCCTGGCCGGCCTGCCGTCCGCCGCGGTGGGCGCGCTGCTGACCCTGCGCCTGTTCAACCTGGACCTGACGATGATCGCCATCATCGGCATCCTGATGCTGATCGGCATCGTGAAAAAGAACGCGATCATGATGATCGACTTCGCGCTGGACGCCCAGCGCAACCAGGGCATGGCGCCGGAGCAGGCGATCCGCGAGGCGTGCATCCTGCGCTTCCGCCCGATCATGATGACGACGCTGGCCGCACTGATGGGCGCGCTGCCGATCGCCCTGGGCCTCGGCGCCGGCGCCGAGCTGCGCCAGCCGCTGGGCCTCGCCGTGTGCGGCGGCTTGATCTTCTCGCAAGTCATCACGCTGTACATCACGCCCGTGATTTATTTGTACCTCGACAAGTACAGCGGTACGGGGCCGATGACGGATGCGCAGCTCGTCGATGCGGAGCAGGGGCGGAAGGTCGTACTGACCAAGGTCGCATAACGTCGCTCCCGCGAAGGCGGGAGCCCAAGTTCAAGCGTGGTCGTGACGCATGCAAGATTGGGTCCCCGCCTGCGCGGGGACGACGTTGATAGGTGATTTCCCTCAAGCAAGGTTGATACACACTGTAACAACCATTAAGCCACCCAGCTTGTACTCTCATTACAGATCCTTAACAGCGCGTGCGCGGGAAAACCAAACGGGTTAGACTGCGCCTCGTCAATATCATTTATTTGTCCTCCGACCGGAGGCGTTCATTATCTTGCGTGACCATTCCCATATCCCGCTGGAAGACAGCGATGTCTGCGCACATTGCGGCCAGCTGCTGCCCGGACGGAAAGTGGTCATCTACGGGCAGACAGGCCCGAACCGGACCGGTATCGCGCTCACGATCGGCCTGCACCTGCTCATCGTGGCCATCTGGCTGCTGCAGCCGAAAGTCGAAAAGCACGCGCCGCCGAAAGCAGGCGAGGCCATCGTCTGGTTGCCGCCCCTGAAACCGAACAAGCCCGCCGCCAAGCCGGCCGAGCAGGCACCGAAGAAAACCGCCGAGGCGGCCGCGCCGAAGTTCACGCCGAAGCGCATCACGATGCCGCGCCTGCCGAACACGATCACCGTGCCGGACGTCAAGCCGGTGGAGGAAAAGCCGCAGCCGAAGCCGAAGGAAGAAACCAAGGCGCCGCCGCAGGAAGTCGACATGCAGGCCTACATCGAGGCCCAGCGCAAGCGCCGCGGCGCCCCGGCGCAGACGGACCAGGCCGAGGAAAGCGAAGCGGCACGCGGCACGCGCAACGCGCTCGCGAACATCGCCGCCATCAACGGCCGCGGCGGCCAGGATCCGAACGAGACGGGCGGCGTGTTCAGCGTCTCCAACAAGACGTTCAGCAGGGCGGACCTGAAATTCCGCGGCTGGAACCCGAACTTCAAGCGCCGCTGGCTGACGGCCGTGACGGTCGAGCGCGGCGGCGAGCCGGACATCGAGACCGCCATCGTCAAGAAGATGATCGAGCTGATCCGCAAGGAAAAGACCGGGGACTTCGAGTGGGATTCGCACCGCCTGAATCGCGTCGTCACCCTGTCGGCGCGGCCGCAGGATACGGACGAACTGATGAACTTCCTCTACAAGGAAATGTTCCCGGAGTATAAGCCGCCGCGGTAGACCGGGTCCGCCGTTCGTCACTCGTGCGAGGAGAACAATTTCTCGATCGGATAGTGGTGCTTGACGAACGGCGACTGGATCACGATGTAGCTGAAGTATTTCTCGATATTGATGCTCTGCCGGAGCACGTCCTCGGCGATGCTGTGGTAGTGGGCGACGCTGCGGGTGACGAACTTGAGCAGGTAGTCGAAGCCGCCGCTGACCAGGTGGCATTCGACGATCTCGTCGATGCTGCGGATGGCGGCCTCGAACTTGGCGAAGTCCTCGCGGCGGTGGTCCGACAGGGTGACCTGGGTGAACACCACCTGCATGTCGCCGAGTTTCTCGAGCTGCAGATGGGCGCCGTAGCCGTTGATGTAGCCCGCCTTCTCCAGGCGCTTCACGCGGATCAGGCACGGGCTGGGAGACAGGCCCACGGCATCGGCCAGGTCCACGTTCGTGACCCGGCCGTTACGCTGCAGATGGCTGAGGATGCGGATGTCGATCCGGTCCAGCTTGAGGGTATCAGGGATCATCGTGGTCTGCCATTTCTGTCTCGCCGTTGATGCTAATCATCATACTATCAGCACCTCTGTTATGCATATGATGATTTTTCCCTGAGGCCACATCAAATTGTCTTGAGCGCGCGGCGCACCTCGGCCTGGTCGAGTACCTCGTCGAGGGTCCGGGTCAGGCGCTCGAACATCAGGTCGAAGTCATCCGCCGTATAGCACAGCGCAGGCGCGAAGCCGAGCACGTTGTCGCCGAAGGCGCGGAACACGAGGCGGTTGCGGTAGGCCGCGACGGCGATACGTTCGTGCAGCTTCAGCGCGGGGTCGAAGCGGGTCTTGCCGGCCTTGTCGGCGACCAGTTCGAGCGCCCCGAGCAGCCCGCGGCTGCGCGCGTCGCCGACGAGGGGGTGGGAGAGCAGGTCGCGCAGGCCCTGCTCGAAGCGCGGCGCCTGGGCCTGGCCGTTGGCCAGCAACCCGCCTTCGGTGTACAGGCGCAGCACTTCGAGGCCGACCGCGGCGCTCACCGGGTGGGCGGAATACGTATGGCCATGGCCCACCGGCACGCCGGCCGGCATGTGGTCGGCGATGCCGCGGTACACCGCGTCTGACATCAGCACGGCACCCATCGGCGCATAACCTGCAGTGAGACCCTTGGCCACGACCATCAGGTCCGGCTCCACGCCTTCCGCCTCGCACGCGAACATCGGGCCCGTCCGGCCGAAGCCCGTGATGACTTCGTCGACCACGAACAGGATGTCCAGTTCGCGGCAGGCGTCGCGCATTGCCTTGAGCCAGCCCCTGGGCGGCACGAGCACGCCGCCGGAGCCCTGGATCGGTTCGCAGAAGAACGCGGCCACGTTGTCCTGGCCCAGCTCGCGCACCCTGGCGCGCAGCGCCTCGACCGAGGTGCGGATGATGGTGTCCGGATCGGAGCCGGCCGGATTGCGGTACGGGTAGGGCGAGGGAATCTTGTGCTGCTGGGGCAGGGGCACGTCGAAATTGTGGTGGAACACGGCCAGCGCGGTCAGTCCGGCACCCATCGTGGACGAGCCGTGGTAACCGCGCTCGAGCGAGATGAAGTGCTTCTTGGCGGGGCGGCCGGTCGAGTTGTAGTAGTGCGTGACGAAGCGGATGGCGGAATCGTCCGCGTCCGAGCCGCCCAGCGTGAAATACACGTGGCGCAGCGAGGCCGGCGCCAGTTCCACCAGGCGTGCGGCCAGGCGGATGGCGGGTTCGGAACCGAAATGGAAATAGCCGGTCGCATAAGGCAGCTTGCGCATCTGCTCGGCGGCGGCCCGGACCACGCTCTCCTGGCCATAGCCGACGTTGACGCACCACAGGCCGGAAAACGCGTCCAGCAGTTCGGTGCCCTGCGCGTCGCGCAGGTAGGCGCCGTGGCCCGATTCGAGGATCGTGACGCCTCTTTGTTCATGGGCCTGGTAATTGACGAGGGGGTGGATCAGGTGGTCGCGGTCCAGCGCGACGAGGGAATGGGTAG
This sequence comes from uncultured Massilia sp., assembly GCA_966212555.1. GTDB lineage: Bacteria > Pseudomonadota > Gammaproteobacteria > Burkholderiales > Burkholderiaceae_D > Telluria. The sequence goes on along the minus strand of CBIHRX010000402.1, from coordinate 1,308 downwards.
GCATGTCGGGCTCCAGATGAAAGGGGAAGACAGCGACATGGTAGTCACGGGCACGCAGCGATAGCTGCCGCCGGCGCGGTGGAAAACGTGGCGGGCATTGCGTATTTGCGAAGGATTCGGGATTTCCTGCTGCGCACCCGGTGCCATACTGCCTGCCCGACCCAGCCCGCAACCCACCAGGAGACTCCCTTGACCCTCACCATCAGGACCCGCCTCGGCATCGTGATCGCCTTCCTGTCGCTCCTCGCGGCCGGCATCGGCGTGCTCGGCCTGCACGGCATGCAGCTGGCCAACCAGGGCCTCAAGGAGGTGTACGAGAACCGCGCGCTGATGCTGGAGCGGATCTCGCGCATCGACGCGCTGCTGCTGCAAAACCGCCTGTCGCTGGCGCAGGCCATCAACGATCCGATGGTCGACATCAAGGCCGAGTCGGCGCGCATCGAGCGCAACGCCGCCGAGATCAACGAGGCCTGGCGGGCCAGTCTGCCTGCCGTCGTCCTGCCGGAGGAGCGGCGCAGGGCCAACCGCTTCGGCGCCGCGTGGACGCGGATGCAGGCCGAGGGGCTGCGGCCGGCCATGGCGGCCCTGCGGGGTGGCGACGTGGAAGCGGCCAAGGCCGCGCAGGAGCACATGCGCCCGCTGGCGGTGGAGGTCGTGGAGGACATGCACGGCTTGCGCCGGCTGCAGGTGGACGCGGCCCGGCGCGAGTATGAGCGGGCGGCCGCGCGCTACACGGTATTGCGCAACAGCGCGGCGGCGGCCATTGCGCTGGGGACGCTTGCCGCCGCGCTGTTCGGCGGCTATCTGATCCGCCACATCTATCGCGACCTCGGCGGCGAGCCGGCCTACGCGGCCGCCATCGTGCGCCGCATCGCGGCAGGGGACTTGAGCGGCGGGGTGGCCCTGCGCGCAGGCGACGGGCGCAGCCTGCTGGCCGCCATGGGTGCCATGCAGCGCGACCTGGCCCGGACCATCGGCCGGATCGACGCCACGGCGCTGACGATCGGCGCCGCGTCGACGCAGGTCGCCGGCGGCAGCGCGGATCTGCGCGGCCAGATCGAGCAGCAGGCCGACGCCCTGCGGCAGACGGCGGCGTCCATGGACCAGGTGGCCAGGGCCGTGAAGCAGAACGCCGACAGCGCGCGCGACGCCGACCGGCTGGTGGCGTCGGCCGCCGCGACCGCGCAACGGGGCGGCGAGGTCGTGGCCGGCGTGGTGGACAGGATGGAATCGATCAACGCGTCGGCGAACCGGATCGTCGACATCATCGGCGTGATCGACGGCATCGCCTTCCAGACCAACATCCTC
>CBIHRX010000401.1:0-5378 GCA_966212555.1 uncultured Massilia sp. | reverse complement strand
CGGCCAGGCTGACGGCCGCCGTCCACAGCGGATAGTCGGGCGCGGGCACGAGGACTTCGTCGCCGCTGTTCAGCAGGCCCTGCATGCCCATCACAATCAGTTCGGAGGCGCCATTGCCCAGGTAGATGTCGTCGATGCCGACGCCACGGATGTTCTTTTCCTGGGTGTAGTGCATGATCGCCTTGCGCGGTGCAAACATGCCCTTGGAATCCGTGTAGCCGGCCGAGCCGTGCATATTGCGGATCATGTCCTGGACGATCTCGTCCGGCGGATCGAAACCGAACACGGCCAGGTTGCCGATGTTCAGCTTGATGATCTTGTGGCCGTCTTCTTCCATCTGGCGCGCGATCTGCAGCGCCGGGCCACGGATCTCGTAGCAGACGTCGTCGAGCTTGTTGGATTTCAGAATCGGTCGCAAAATATCACCTTGGAAATAATAGCTGCGGAAAAGTGCCTGTTAAGCAGCCTGATCTGGAGCGCGTTGTTGCAATGCGAAAAATTCCATTCTGCCCAATTGGCGGGGATTAAGCAACCGCCCATTGCTGGGACGTAGTGGAAACCAGTTACAATACGCGCCCTGTGCCTGTCATTCCCCGGCTTGCCATCATGAAGCTCCATTCCAGCAGCACCGAAAAATACCAGACGGTCACCGGCTACGACCAGGCCGGCGTCGAGATCAACGCCCAGCGCTTCGACTACAGCGTGCTCGTGATGCCCGAGGTGGCACCGCGCCCGTGGCCCGTGACGCGCTTCGAGGACCTGAAAGCGGAACATTTCGAGGCGATTGCCGCCGACAAGCCCGACGTCGTCATCCTCGGCACGGGCGAGCGCCAGCGCTTCGTGCATCCGCGCCTCGTCACCAGCCTGTCCGGCCAGCGCATCGGCGTCGAGAGCATGGACAGCCACGCCGCCTGCCGCACCTACAACATCCTGATGGGCGAAGGCCGCAAAGTGACGCTGGCGCTGATCATCGAAGGGGACGCGAAGGCCGTATGAACGACCTGCACCGGAACAAGACCCTCACCTGGACCCTGCTGATCGCCTTTGCCGCCGTCCTGCTGTACGTACTGGGCGCGCGCACGCTCGTGCCGCCGGACGAAGGCCGCTACGCCGAGATGGCGCGCGAGATGTTTGCCAGCGGCGACTGGATCACGACGCGCCTGAACGGCATCAAGTATTTCGAAAAACCCCCGCTGCAGACGTGGATGAACGCCCTGTCGTTCACCCTGTTCGGCCTGGGCGACTGGCAGGCGCGCCTGTGGACGGGCCTGTGCGGCCTGCTCGGCGTCGTGCTGACCGGCGTGGCGGGCACACGCGTGTTCGGCGCGCGCATCGGCTTCTACGCCGCGCTGGTGCTGGGCTCCTCGTTCTACTGGGTCGCATGCAGCCAGATCGACTCGCTCGACATGGGCCTGTCCGGCATGATGACGGTGGCCCTGTGCGCCCTCCTCATCGCCCAGCGCGACGACGCCGGCGAGTCCGAGCGGCGCAACTGGATGCTCGCATGCTGGGCCGGGATGGCGCTGTCCGTGCTGTCCAAGGGCCTGATCGGCCTCGTGCTGCCGGGCGGCGTGCTCGTGTTCTACACGATCTTCTCGCGCGACTGGGCCATCTGGAAGCGCCTGCACATCGTGAAAGGCCTGATCCTGTTCTTCCTGATCGCCACGCCGTGGTTCGTGCTGGTGGGCCTGAAGAACCCGGAGCAGCCGCACTTCTTCTTCGTCCACGAACACTTCGACCGCTTCCTCAAGAAGGAACACCACCGCGAGGCCGCGTGGTACATCTTCTTCGTGCTGCTGGCCGCCGGCAGCGTGCCGTGGGTCGGCGTGCTGGTCCAAAGCCTGGTGGGCGCCGCCCGCCGCGACGGCGAAACGACCAGGTTCCGTCCGCGCCTGATGCTGCTCGTGTGGGTGGCGTTCATCACGCTGTTCTTCACCAAGTCGAATTCCAAGCTGCCCGGCTACATCCTGCCCGTGTTCCCCGCCGTCGCGCTGCTGGTGGCGGTCTACCTGGACGCCGGCACGCGCCGCGGCCGCATGGTGACGGCCGCCCTGACGGCGCTGCTGGGCGTGGGCTTCCTCGTCACCGTCCCGTTCATGCTGAAGTTCGCCAAGCATGCGGGCGAGGACGTGCTGTACGCGGCGTATCAACCGTGGGTGCTGGCGGGCGGCCTCGTGCTGCTGATCGGCGGCTGCCTCGCCCTGCTGTACGCGCGCCAGATGCTGCGCGACCTGTTCGTCGTCGTGCTGGCCGTCGCCGGTTTCGCCGGCACGCAGCTGCTGCTCGTCGGCTTCGAACCGATCGGCCAGGCGCGCGCGGGCGTCAACCTGCTGCCCGCCTTGAAAGCCGCCGGCGCCGCCAATCCGGCCGTGAAAGTCTATTCGGTCGGCATCTACGAACAGTCGCTGACCTTCTATCTCGGCCGTCCGGTGACCCTCGTCGATTACCGCGACGAGTTCGACTTCGGCCTCCAGCAGCAGCCGGAACTCGCGATCCCGACGATTCCCGCATTCCTCGCCGTCTGGCGCGCGGATGCCGCGGCGGGCGTGCGCGACGTGGCGATCACCCGTCCGGAAATCGCCGCCGACCTGCAGCGCCAGGGCGTCCCCCTGCGCATCGTGGCGGCGGACGCGCGCCGCACCGTCATCGCGAATTTTTAAACATCCTTCATGAACCTCACCACCTTTGCCTTCATCATCTCCGGCGTGATCCTGAACGCCTGTGCCCAGCTGCTGCTGAAAGCGGGCACCAACGCCCTCGGCGGCGCCATCCACCTCACCATGAGCAACTGGTTCCAGACCTTCATCAAGGTCGTGACCCAGCTGCCGATCCTGGGCGGCCTGGCGTGCTACGGCATCTCGCTGGTCGTGTGGATCATCGGCCTGTCGCGCACGGACGTGACGATCGCGTATCCGATGCTGTCGCTGGGCTATGTCGTGTCGGCGTTCGGCGCGTGGATGTTCCTTGGCGAGGCGGTGTCGCCGCAGCGCCTGGTGGCCATCGGCGTCATCGTGGTGGGCGTGGTGTTGCTGGCGAGAACGTGATTTGGCGCCAAACAGTGCGCTGTTACAATGCCCGCTTTGTCTGCATATCTTTACCGAGAGAATAACGAGCTTCCCATGACTGCCGAGCTGCCCTTCCTGCCCTTTTCCCGGCCCACCATCGACGAAGAAACCATCGCCGCCGTCGGCGAAGTGCTGCGCTCCGGCTGGATCACGACCGGCCCGAAAAACCAGGCATTCGAGGCCCTGCTGTCGGAATACTTCGGCGGCCGTCCGGTCCGCACGTTCAATTCCGGCACCTGCACGATGGAGATCGCGCTGCGCATCGCCGGCGTGGGGCCGGGCGACGAAGTGATCACGACGCCGATCTCGTGGCCGGCCACCGCCAACGTGATCATCGAAGTGGGCGCGACGCCGGTCTTCGCCGACATCGACCCGGTCACGCGCAACATGGACCTGGACAAGCTGGAAGCCGCGATCACTCCCGCTACGCGCGCGATCATCCCCGTCTACCTCTCCGGCCTGCCGCTGGACATGGACCGCCTGTACGCGATCGCGAACAAGCACAACCTGCGCGTCGTCGAGGATGCCGCACAGGCCATCGGCTCGCTGTGGAACGGCAAGCGCATCGGCTCGTTCGGCGACTTCGCGTCGTTCAGCTTCCAGGCCAACAAGAACATCACGACGGGCGAAGGCGGCTGCCTCGTCCTGAACAACCTCGAAGAGGCGCGCCTGGCCGAGAAGTACCGCCTGCAGGGCGTGACGCGCAGCGGCGTGGACGGCATCGACGTCGACGTCCTGGGCGGCAAGTACAACATGAGCGACATCATGGCCACCATCGGCCTGGGCCAGATGAAGAACGTGGACAAGCTGACGGCGCACCGCGCCGCGCTGGCGCGCCACTACTTCGACTGCTTCGGCCCCGATTTCGAAGCGCAGACCGGCGCCCAGCTCCCGATCCAGGCCTTCGGCACCAGCAACTGGCACCTGTTCCAGATCATCCTGCCGGACAACGGCCCGGGCACGCGCGCGGACTTCATGACCCGCATGCAGAAGGAACACAACATCGGCACCGGCTACCACTACGCGCCGATCCACCTGTTCACCTTGTACCGCGAGCGCGGCTTCAAGGAAGGGATGTTCCCCGTCGCCGAGAAGATCGGCCGCCTGACCGTCACGCTGCCGATGTTCAATGCGATGATTAAGGCGGACGTGGAACGCGCCGTCAACGCAGTCAAAGCGGTGCTCGCCAAATGACGACGGTGGCCATGAAGCCGGAAGTCTCGGTCGTCATTCCGGTCTATAACGAGGAAGCGGGCCTGGCGAACCTGTTCGCGCGCCTGTATCCGGCGATGGACGCGCTGGGCCTGCCGTACGAAGTCGTCTTCGTCAACGACGGCAGCCGCGACAACTCGGTGGCGATCCTCGCGGAGCAGTACCGCAAGCGCCCGGACGTCACGCGCGTCGTCCTCTTCAACGGCAACTACGGCCAGCACATGGCGATCCTCGCGGGCTTCGAGCAGACGCACGGCCAGATCGTCATCACGCTCGACGCCGACCTGCAGAACCCGCCGGAAGAAATCCACAAGCTGATCGCCAAGATGCGCGAGGGCTACGACTACGTGGGCTCGATCCGCCGCAAGCGCCAGGATTCCGCGTGGCGCACCGTGGCGTCGAAGGCGATGAACCGGCTGCGCGAGCGCATCACGAACATCCACATCACGGACCAGGGCAACATGCTGCGCGCCTACGGCCGCAACGTGATCGACCTCGTCAACCAGTGCGGCGAAGTGAACACCTTCGTGCCGGCGCTGGCCTATAAATTCGCGCGCAAGCCGACGGAGATCGTCGTCGAGCACGAGGAACGCGCGGCCGGCGAATCGAAGTATTCGCTGTACAGCCTCATTCGCCTGAACTTCGACCTGATGACGGGCTTCTCGCTCGTGCCGCTGCAGATGTTCTCGCTGCTGGGCATGACCTTGTCGCTGCTGTCGGCGCTGCTGGTGGTCGTGCTCATCTTCCGCCGCTTCCTGCTGGGCGCCGAAGCCGAGGGCGTGTTCACGCTGTTCGCCATCGCGTTCTTCTTCATGGGCGTGATCCTGTTCGGCATCGGCCTCGTGGGCGAGTACGTGGGCCGCATCTACCAGCAGGTGCGCGCACGGCCGCGCTACGTCGTCGCCACGATCCTGCAGGGCGTGCCGGCGGATCTCGCCGAGACGGACGGGGTCGAGAAGCGGCAGGTCGTGCGCTGAGCGTTCAATCGCTGCAATAAAATACGTCGTTCCCGCGAAAGCGGGAACCCGTACTGAGCATCAGGAATTGGCTCAGCATGGATCCCCGCTTCCGCGGGGATGACGACTAGGCGATACGCACGTG
>CBIHRX010000400.1:0-5382 GCA_966212555.1 uncultured Massilia sp. | reverse complement strand
GAGCACGTCGGCCAGGTCGAGCGTTTCGACGCGCGTGTACAGGTTGCTCGACAGGTATTCGTCCAGGCCGGTGGCGCCGGTCGGCGCCAGCACGAGCTTGGCCACGCTGATGAACGAGAACTGGCGCTCGAAGTTGTCGAGGGAGCGCTGCAGCTCCAGCGTGATCTTGTCGAACGCCTGGTGCTTGCGGTCGTGGTCGTCGTCGAGGAGCAGGGCCAGCGTGACGTCGATGCGGCGCGAAAGATACAGTTCGCCACGCCACGACACGGTCAGCAGGCCGCCATCCTCGCCGAACGACAGCATGGCGACGCCGCGACCCTCCGGTTCCAGCAGGGCGGACACGTTACGCTGGGCCATCTCGGGAATGTCGATCGCGCGCAGTTTCACCTTGGCCGCATTGAACATCTTCTGGCGCGCGGATACGACACTGTTGCGCGCCGCGATCGCGAACACGCTCTGCTGCGGACGCACGACGGCGTTCGCGTCGAGCGGGACGTCGAGGACGTCGAACGTGGCGTCGTCGATGGGGAAATCGAGGATGTCCTTGAGGCGCCAGCGCATGGCGCTTTTGAGTTCTTCGCGCGGGACGTTCGGGGATTCGACGGACATGAACTGGTAGTCGCCGCCGGCCAGCACCGTGGTGCAGCGGTAGCTTGCGCCGTGCAATTCCTTGCTGGCCTTCTCGAGTGCGTCGGCGGACGGGGTGCCGGGAAAGAAGACGGCCTGGGTCACGACGGGCTTGGCGCCGTCCGCCGCGCCACGGCGCACGCTGGCCGCCGCGATCCCGTCGCGCTGCGGCACCATGGCCAGCCAGGCTGCATTGTTCTGTGCTTTACTGAAAAAACCCATGCGTGGCGATGGTTATCCGTGACTTGGTCGAGATAGGTGCGATAGAGGCTTGATTATATTCAAGCGCTAGGAAATTCCGATACCAAATTTTTACTCTGGGAGAATATATTTGGTTTTCCGTGTGGAACTACTAATGGGGTGTGGTCAATACGCCGCATCGGGGGCCGTAAACGACAATCGGGACCGCGCGCGGTCCCGATCGATTCGACGTTACAACGCTTAGTTGCAGTTGGCTGCCGTAGCGGTCGAGGCCAAGGCGATCGTCGGTGCACCGCCAGTCGTCGACTCGGTGTACTGGACGTAGCAGTTCGTCTCATTGGTCGTGCCAACGAGGCTCATCGGGACGAGCTTGATCGAAGCCCCTGCCGCCGATGAACCCGTCGTGGCCGCCGTCGCGGTGACTTTATAGTCGACACTGTCCTTCATGCCAGCAGCCTCTGCAGTCGCCGCCTCCGCTTTCGGATAGCCACCGGTGTACAGATTCATCGCCGTACCTTCGACCGTCAGGGTCAAATTCTTGGCGACGGACGGGTCAACGAGATACTTACCATGTGCCATCGCCGCGGTGGCGCTCAATGCACCTTTCGCAGCCTGCAAGCTGGCCAGGCGCGCATCGCCGCCCAGGCTGGCAAACTTCGGCAACGCCGTCGCCGCCAGAATGCCCAGGATCACGATCACGACGATCAATTCGATCAAGGTGAAGCCGCCCTGCGCATTGTTCTTGATACTTACTTTCATGCTCTCTCCGATTTAGGTGCGGCGTTCCCGGCCGCGTGGGTTATTGTTTAACGACCGCCTTGCGTATCGATTTCATTCAATGCAAGGCTCATCATTTGTTTCCCTGCGTCAGCAGGCGTATGCGTGAATTCTACCTTGAACGTAGGCAATTTCGATTTGCCGGAGGCAAAAGATTCGCGTTCTGATCTCAAATAAACAAGGATTTTGTCGCGTGGGTCAAACACCCACCCGTTTCGTGCCACCCGGCCCTGCTCGGAGAGTGCAAATTCGCCAAGATAATCGGCCGGCGGACGCGCCAGCAGGCGCATCGGATTCTGCCCGGCGAGCGCAGCGGCCATGTCGGGATGGCGTGCCGCCTCGACCTGCAGTGCCGTGCGCAGCGCGGCCACGGTCTGGCGTGCGGCCGCTTCTTCCGCCGCGCGGCGGTAGTCATCCAGGCGGTGCAGCAGGATCGTCGAAAGCGCCGCCGTGATGGCGACGACGATCGCGAACTCGTACAGCGTGAAGCCGCGTGTTGTCTTGACACGAATCATCGGATGCCTCGTCAATGATGGAGGGCTGCCTTGCCCAGGTCCCAGATCGGCAGGAAGATGCCGAGCGCCAGCACGAGCACCATCGCACCGAGGAAGGTGATCAGGATCGGCTCGATCTGGCTGGACAGCGTCTTGAGTTCGTAGTCGACCTCGCGCTCGTACATCTGCGCGATCTCGTCCATCAGGTCGTCGAGCGAGCCCGATTCTTCGCCCACCGCGACCATCTGCAGCACGATCGGCGTGAACACCTGGGCGTTCGTCGCCGTGCGCAGGATGCTCTCGCCCCGCTCCACGCCGTCGCGCATCTGGTCCAGGCGCATGGTCAGATACGCATTGTCGGCCGTCTGCGCGACGACCGACAGGGCTTGCACGATCGGCACGCCGCTGCGGATCGACAGCGCGAAGCTGCGCGCGAAACGGGCCATCGTGGCCTTGTGGATGATCTTGCCGGCGATGGGGAAGCGCAGCTTGTACCGGTCCCACGTCAGGCGGCCGGACACGGTGCGCGTCCAGGCGCGGAAGCCGAAGAAAGCCGCCACCGCCGCGCCGAGCATCACGGGCCAGTACTCGACCGTGAAGCGCGACGTCGCGATCAGGATGCGCGTCATCAGCGGCAGCTCGGCGTGGAAGCTCTTGAAGACCTTTTCGAACTGCGGGATCACGAAGATGTTCACGACAGCCATCGCCGCGATCATCGCGATGATGACGAACGTCGGGTAGCGCATGGCCGTCTTCACGCGCTCGCGCATGTCGCGGTCGAATTCGAGGTGGTCGAACAGGCGCAGGAAGACGTCTTCCAGGCGGCCCGTCATTTCGCCCACGCGCACCATCGACAGGTAGAACGGCGTGAAGCATTCCGTGTGACGGCGCATCGCGGTCGACAGTTCGCGGCCCGCGTCCAGCGATTCGCGCAGGTCCTGGATCACGCGCGCGAAGCTCTTGTTGGTCGCCGATTCCTGCAATCCGGCCAGGCCGCGCATGATCGGCACGCCGGATTTCAGCAGCGTGTAGATCTGGCGGCTGAACAGCTGCACGTCGATCGACGTCACCTTCTTGCGCGTCAGGCGCTGCCACAGGTTCTCGTCCACGCCGGCCGCGTTGCCCGGCGTCGTCGCCTTGCGGGTGGTCGGGGTGATGTCGAGCGGCGTGACGCCGGTGCCGAACAGCTGGTCGGCCACGGCGGCGCTGTCGGCGCCTTCCAGCACCCCCTGCATCAATTCGCCGCGCGCGTTGCGGCCTTTGTAGGCAAAGAACGGCATGGGCGTTTATCAGTCTTCCATCTGGTTGCTGATCCGCATGGCTTCCGCCACCGTCGTGCGGCCCTGGATCGCGAGGCGCACGCCGCTGCGGCGCAAGGTCTCGCCGCGCATCTCGGCATGCGCCGCCTTCAGGAAGTGCGACGGGTCCGGGTGGTTGGCGGCCTCGTTCACGGCGCGCGTCATCTCCAGCAGTTCATAGACGCCGGTGCGGCCGCGGTAGCCCGTGCCGTTGCAGTGCGAGCAGCCGCGCCCGTGGAAGAACGGCACGGTTTCCGCGCGGTCGCCCAGTTCGGCGCGCAGCCAGGCGCGTTCCGGCGCCGGCAGCTGGTACGGCTCGGAGCAGCTTTCGCAGATCACGCGCACGAGACGCTGCGCCAGCACGGCCTGCAGCGAACCGCTCACCATGTAGCGCGGCACGCCCATGTCCATCAGGCGCAGCGGGGTCGACGCCGCGTCGTTCGTGTGCAGCGTGGACAACACCAGGTGGCCCGTCATGGCGGCACGCAGGCCGATCTGCGCCGTCTCCTGGTCGCGCATCTCGCCGACGAGCACGATGTCCGGGTCCTGGCGCAGCGCGGAACGCAGCACGCGCGCGAAATTCAGGTCGATCTTGTCGTTGACCTGCACCTGGTTGATGCCGGACAGCCGGTATTCGATCGGGTCCTCGACCGTGATGAGCTTCTTCTCGACGGAGTTCAGCTCGGCCAGCGCGCTGTACAGCGTGGTCGTCTTGCCGGAACCCGTCGGCCCCGTCACGAGCACGAGGCCGTTCGGGCGCTGGACGATGGCACGGAAACGTTCCACCAGCGCGGCCGGCATGCCGATCGCGTCCAGGCGCAAGTTCATGCCCACCTGGCTCAGCAGACGCATGACGACGGACTCGCCGTACTGCGTGGGCATCGTCGAGATACGGACGTCGATGCGCTGGCCGCGCACCTTCACCGCGAAGCGGCCGTCCTGCGGCAGGCGCTTTTCCGAGATGTCCAGGTCGGCCATCAGTTTCAGGCGCAGCGCCAGCGGCGTCGCGATCTTGATGTCGGCTTCCGTCTGCAGGTGCAGCACGCCGTCGATGCGGAAGCGGATCTGCAGGCGGCCGTCCTGCGGCTCGATATGGATGTCGGATGCGCGCACCTGGGCCGCGTCGTCGAACACCGACTGCAGCAGTTTCACGACGGGCGCTTCTTCCAGGCCGGAGTTCGCGGACAGCGCATTGAAGTCGACGGAGGTCGTGTCGCCGAGATCCTGTTCGAGCTCGCGCGCGAGGCCCGTGATCTCGCCCGTGCGGCGGTAGATGCGGTCGATCGCCTGCAGCACTTCCGTCTCGTTGACGACGGCCAGCTCGACGCCCTTCTTCAGCAGGCGCGCGATCTCGTCGTAGGCGAACAGGTCGGTCGGGTCGGAGACGCCGACGAGCATCGTGTCGCCGCGGTCTTCCAGCGCGAGCGCACGGAAGCGGCGCGCCTGCGTTTCCGGCAGCTGGCGCACGACGTCCTGGTTGATGTTGTAGAACTTGAGGTTGAGGTAAGGGATGCCCAGCTGGCGCGCGAGCGCGCCGGAGATCTGCTCTTCCGTGACGAAGCCGCTCTCGACGAACACGCGGCCGAGCTTGCGGCCAGTGCGCTTCTGGTCGGCAAGTGCCTGGTTCAGCTGGTCTTCCGACAGCAGCTTTTGTTGCACCAGGATTTCGCCGAGTCGGACTTTTTCGGGCCGCGCCATACCACCTCTTCGCTCAATGTAGGACTAGTCCTGCATTGTAAGCGAGAGGAACGAAAAATTAACCTAGAGAATGACTTTACGTAAGGCAAAACGTATCGTCCGCGCGACTCCATATCTATCCGACATGCAAGGTCGCAAACACATTTGCCCAAATTCGGGGTCAGACCCCGGTTTTTGGCTATTGGTCGGGTTAAATCTTCGATAAAACAAGGACTTCCCGCGACGCGCCGCGCGAAAATGTGCTCTGAGGTGTACCGGGTTTCGTGGACATCCCAATTAGAGGACAA
>CBIHRX010000399.1:0-5440 GCA_966212555.1 uncultured Massilia sp. | reverse complement strand
GTGACGCGCGCGCGCGCAAGGAGGAATATGGCACCGGCGTGATTGCCGATGATGAGTGCGTCGGAGGCCAGCAGGATCGGCGGCGTGTCGATCAGTACCAGGTCGTAGTTCGCGCCGGCAGCTTCGAGCAACGTCGTGAAGTTCACATGCAGCAAGAAGTCCGAGCGATTCGGCGGCAACGGGCCCGTCGGAATGAAGTCGAGGTTCTCGTAGACCTCGTGATGCACGACGTCTTCGACCCGCATCGATCCATTGATCGCCTTGGACAATCCTTGCTCGCGGCTGACGCCGAAGTAGCGGTGCAGATGGCCGCTGCGGAAGTCCGCATCGATCAGCAGAACCCGCTTGCCGCTGGCCGCCATCACGGCTGCGAAATTCACCAGCACGAACGATCTCCCCAGGCCGTGGGTCGGTCCGGCGAACATGACGATGTTGTTCCTGAAGTGAGGCATCGCGTACTGCAGGGCCGCGCGGAAACTGCGCAGGCTTTCCACGGCGGCGTCACCCGGAATGACATGGGCCAGCAGTGGCAGGGTTTCCATTCCGCCCCGTGCCTTGTGCATCAGCTTGTCCTGGTTGCTGCTGTGCGGGATCGAGGCATAGACCACGCGGGCGTGCAACAAGCGCTCGATCTTCTGCGGATCGTCGATACCGCCCTTCAGCGCATTGCGCGTAAACGCGATCATAGTGCCCAGCAAGAGCCCTGTGACCACCGCGAGCGCGACAATCAGGGGACGGTTCGGCTTGAGCGGCTTTTCAGGCGGCACGGGCTCATCGACCATGCGCACGTTGCTCACCCGGCCCACCGAAATTAGCCGCAACTGCTCCGCCGTGTTCGACAGTGCCGTGTACAAGTCCGTACTGACCTTGATCTCCCGGGTCAGCCGCGCTTCTTCCTGCTCCAGTGCCGGCAACGCTTTGATGCGCGCGTTGACTTCATCGATTTCCGCCTGGGCTTCTTTGCGCTGGCGATTGATGGCGGCGATGATCGGGTGGTCTTCCGTGAAGCGTCCCAGCAGTTCGGTCTTTTTCTGGATCAGGTCGACGCTGCGCGTGCGCGTGGCTGCCGCCTGTGCGAGCATTTCCTTTGCCTCTTCCTGCAGGTCCACGGTGCCATGGGTGTTGCGGAACTGGTTGTAGCGGTCCTCGGCCTGTTCGAGCTGGCGCTTGAGGATCGGCAGCTGCTGGTTCAGGAAGGCCAGCGACTTTTCTGCTTCCTCGGTCTTGCGCGCCAGATTCTGGCGCATGTACTCGCGCCCGATCTCTCTGAGCACCGCATAAGTGCGCTGGGCATTTTCGCCCTGCAGCTTGACCTCGATGACGCCGGACTGCTTGCCCTGTTCCGAGATCACGAGTGCGCTCTGGATCGCCTGGATCATGGCCACCCTCGAGATGCGGCGCAGGCGGAAACGTGCGCCCGGCTTCGCCTGGATGCGCTCGACCTTCAGTTCGATGGTCCCCTCCGGTGTCGGCACGCGGTAGCGCTGGCCGACGTTGCCGTCGAAAAAGGTGCCCTGCCCACCGCCCGAAAACCGGAAGCGCCCTCCACCCAATGCCGTCAGGGCGAATTCGCGCCCCAGCCAGGCCTCGGGCACCTCGAACAACGAGACCTCGGCCTTTTCGCCGCCCCAGACATAGCCGCCGTAGCCGAACATTCCCGGCTCGGACAGTGCGCCACTGTTCTGTTTGGCGAACCAGAACCCGGCGACCGGGAAGTACTTCGGCTGCGTGTCGATGTACAGCTGCAGGTTGTCGACCGCGCGTGACACCACCATGCGCGAGCGCAGCAGTTCCATCTCCGCGATGGCTGCCTTCTTCGTCTCGAACAGCGACGACGCCTCGCTCAGGATGTTCTTCGAGGCGTTCGGGCTTTCCTCCTCGACGTGGATCAACAGGTCGGCTTCGAACACCGGCATCGCAAGCAGCGCGTACAGCACGGCCGCGAGCGTGATGAGGGCCGTGATGCCGCCGATCAGCCAGCGGCTGTCATAGAGGGTGTGCAAGTGCCCCTTGAGGTCGAAAGGCGCGTCGTCTGCCCCACCCGCGGTCGCGCGCGGGTCGAACGGGACGCTGATGATGGGCGGCGTATGGACCACTGGTGTCAGGGAATGCGACTCGCCGAGGGTACTCATGGTCATGCTCCTGCAGGGTTCGGTGTGCGGGATGAAGCGTGCATGTGTTTGCGTGTGCCTCAGGGCCGGGTGGTGGCGCTGACGGCCGACGTCAATGCGCCGGGAAACAGGAGGCTCAGGTTCCGGTTCCAGTTGGCCAGCGGCGTCGCCGCCACGTAGACGATGTCTTTCGGCCGCAATTCGAACGCTTCGGCCAGGGCCAGTGAACTGGCTTCACGGGCGTCGAGCCGGAACACGCGGGTCCGTTCGGATGTCTTGCGCACCACGTAGACCTGGCGCGCATCGCCGCTCAGTGGACTGATGCCCCCGCTCTCGCCCAGCGCCTCGTTCAGGGTGAGGCGCCCATCGTGCATCGTCAGCGCCTTCGGCGTGATCACCTCGCCGGACACGAAGACCTTGCTTTCGTCGCGCGATTGCACGCGGACGACGTCGCCCGGCCTGAGCATGACCAGGCCGGGATTGATGCCCTTCTGCACGAGGTCGCGCAGGTTGACGCGGTAGCGCTGCTGGCCGCGCTCGAGGACGATCCGGCTCTGGTCGGCGGTGGGCAGCAGACCGCCGGCCCGGTTGAGCGCCTCGACCAGGGTCATCGGGATGTCGTTGATGGCCTGCAAGCCGGGCGCCTTGACCTCGCCGTCGATGTACACGCGCTTGCTGCGGAAGGACTGGACCCGCAATGTCACATTGGGGCCCGCGAGATACTTGGCGAGCTTCTTCGTCAGAACGGCTCGGGCCTCCTCCTCGGTCAGGCCGTCGACAGGCACGAGGCCGATCAGGGGATACTGAATGCGTCCGAGATGGTCGACCACGAAACCCGGCTGCGAAGCGTTCGCCCCGCTCGGGTCGGGCGGGCCAGGGGGCGGGGTGACGGCGGTTCCGGCCAGTTCCGGGTGGTCCCAGACCACGATGGACAGCACGTCGCCGCTGCCGATCTTGTACGGGGGCGGGTTCGGCACGAGGAGCTCGTCCAGGCCCTGGTTGGCCACGTCCTGATGCTGCTGGCGCTCCGCGGTGATCAGCTGTTCCGTGATCATTTCCGTCGGCGGCGGGGATGTGTCGCCCCCTGCCTTGTCCTGTGAGCGAAACTGGATGGCGGGGGCGCACCCCACAAGGGCAAGCGCCAGCGATGCGGCCGCCAAAAACTGCTTAGAGGAAGCTTTCATGATTTGCCTGTCGGAATGTGCTGCCAACCCCTGGCGATCCGAATCAGCGTAAGCCCGCTACCCGGAATGGCTTTGGCGCACGTCAAACGGCAGGCTCAGGTCAGCATTGACTCCGGCGGCGATCATTTCACATAGAAAAGTGCGCTCATGCGGCGCAGAAATGAAAAAGCCCGCATCGACATTGCGATGCGGGCTGCGTTCCCGCTACTGCGGGATGATCGGACCGACGGGTGAGGCGGTGCTATCAGTATTCGTACGCGCCGATGTCGACTGCCGCGCCACGCGGACGTGCCACGCCTGCGAAGTCGATCGTCGGGGCCTTGGTCGACGTGCCGCGGTCGATTGCGGGCGAGCTGCTGTAGACACGGTAGTCGCCGGTGCCGTTCGCCAGGTAATTCCTGAACAGCGGATCCGACGAAATCGAGCCGGTCACATAGCCCTTCACTTTCCAGCTGGTACCGCTGCGCGCGACCAGGTTGTTGACATAACGGTTGTTACCACCCATCAAACCCGCTTCGATCACGCCGTACGCGACGTTGTCGTAGGCAATATTGTTCGCGACATAGTTGTTCGCCGATCCGCTCGTGGTGCCGGCATCGCCCTGGCCCAGCAGGATACCGATCTTGTTATGGAACGACGTGTTGTTGACGATCGTCGACGCGGTGGCGCCGTGCCATTGCTGAATACCGGCCATTGCGACGCCCGAGACAATATTGTTCGTGACGACGTTGTTTGCATTGGCGATATAGATGCCCTGGATCGTGTTGCAGGCGCCGATATAGCGATAACCGATATTACGGACGACGTTGCGGTCGATGACGACATTCCCGACAGGACCGTACGTGTCGATTGCCGCACCGCCGCTGCCATTGCAGCCGCCGCTCACCGTCAGATCGTGAACGTAGTTGTTCTTGAACGTCAGGTACGCACCGGAAGCCAGGAGGCCGTGGCGGCCCGAGCCGGTGATCTGGAAACCGTCGATATCGACATAGCTGCCGCGGGAATCCCAGGTGATGCCGGTACCGGACACGACAATCTTGGCGCCCCATTTCACATCCGACACGAAGCGGATACGCGCGGAAGCGGTGCCGCTCTTCCTCGTGATGATGCCGGCATTATTCAGGCCAGGTGCCGACACATAATACGTTCCGGAGGCCACGTGGATCGTCGATCCAGCGCTTGCCAGCGCGTCCGCACGCCCGATCGTCTTCACCGGCGCTGACTGGGTACCCGAGTTGTAATCGGAGCCCGTGGGCGAGACGTAGATGTTAGTGGCGGCCACTGCGCTCCCGCCAGCTGCCAGCAGCGCGACAGCGCCAAAGCACGACAAGAGGTTGATACGGACGTTCGAAACAAACTTGACTGCGTTTTGCATTTAACTGCCTCAACAAGTGAAAGGAGTAGCTTTGAGCGGTGGAAACTTCCTAAGTTCAATGAATTTGCAGAAAAATTTTTTAGGAGTAATGAACAATACAAACAAATTCCCTCTTAGAAAGGTTTCTTAAGAGGAGAACTGTTTGTTGTTTGCTATTAATTGGGATGAACGCGGCGACTACGGCAGCCTTGGCGCCAGGCAGGAGGATGAGGATTTATTCACGAGCGGAAAGAACGCCAAAGCACATCGTGTGCTTTGGCGTCTGGGGCGGGTTCGGGATCGTACCGATCGGCAGGACGCGGGCGCACGTCAGGCGCCACATACGGGTCGAGCTTGGGCGTAGGGCGCCGTCAGCGCATCTCTTCCATCAGCCGCAGGACACCGGCAAAGCGCCAGACGCGCCGCAGTTCGATCACGTCGTAGTTCGCTGCGACATTCGGCGGAAACGCCGAGTAGCGCGCGTTCATGCGTACGATGCGCCGCACGAAGTCGTCGATGTCGGTTCGCCCGCTGGAACGCAGGATGGTCACGTCCTCGACGCTGCCGTCACTGCGGATCGCCACGCTGACGATGGGATCCGTGCGCACGATATCGACCGACAGCTGGGCGTCGCTCAGGACGGCGTTGCGCTCGATTTTCTGGCGCACGCTGTCCATGTACATGCGCAGCGGAATGTCGTGGCGTGCCGCTTCGGCCAGCGCGCGCCGCACGGCACGCGCCGCGTCCTCGGCCGGCTGCACGGCCCGCGGCACGGGTGTCGAAATGTCGAT
>CBIHRX010000398.1:0-5444 GCA_966212555.1 uncultured Massilia sp. | reverse complement strand
GCCCAGCTCGGTGGTGCACACCGGCGTGAAGTCGGCCGGGTGCGAGAACAGCACCACCCACGAATCGCCCGCCCACTCATGGAAACGGATGCGGCCGATGGTGGAATCCTGTTCGAAATCCGGAGCCGTGTCGCCCAGGCGTAAAGTCATAATCTTCTCCTTTGGTTGAGAGCGGTGCTTCAAAAAAAGCGGTTGTACAGGACGACGGCCCAGGTCGCGCCCGCCATCGTGATCGCCAGCGCCACCGCCGCGCTGCCCAGGTCCTTGGCGGCCTTGGACAACGGATGGCGCTCCAGCGACACGCGGTCGACGACGGCCTCGATGGCCGCATTGATCAGCTCGACGAGCAGCACGAGTCCCAGCACGGCGATCAGCGCCAGCTTCTGGAACGCGGAGATCTTCAGCAGCAGCGCGACGACGGTGAGCGGCACCGCGACCATCACCTCCTGCCGGAATGCGTGCTCGTTCTTCCAGGCAGCCTGGAAGCCCTGCATCGAATAGCGGAACGCGCCCGCGATACGGCCCAGGCCGCCTTTACTTTTGAACTCGCTGCTCGGTTGATCCATGTATGTTCGGCAATCTGTACAGAAACGCCATTATGCCCACACAGCTCGGCCCCTACGCAACATCATTACCTAATATTTTCACATTATGGTATAAAGTAGAGAAATATACCGCACTGCACCAACCACATCATGAAAATGGAAACCCCTGAACCGGCAAAGACTTCCATCCAGGTGATCGAGCGCATGGTGGCCCTGCTCGACGTGCTGGCCAGTTATCCCGACCCTGTCAGCCTCAAGGAACTCTCGAAGATCTCGGGCCTGCACCCATCGACGGCGCACCGCATCCTGAACGACATGGTCGTGACGCGTTTCGTCGACCGCGTGGAGCCGGGCACCTACCGCCTCGGCATGCGCCTGCTCGAACTGGGCAACGTGGTCAAGAGCAGGCTGTCCGTGCGCGAAGCGGCCGTCGACCTGATGCGGGCGCTGCACAACAAGACCAAGCAGACCGTCAACCTGTCGGTGCGCCAGGGCGACGAGATCGTCTACATCGACCGCGCCTTCTCCGAGCGTTCCGGCATGCAGGTCGTGCGCGCGATCGGCGGCCGCGGTCCGCTGCACCTGACGTCGACCGGCAAACTGTTCCTGTCGATCGACGAGCCGAAGGCGATCCGCGCCTATGCCACGCGCACGGGCCTCGCGGGCCACAACAAGAATTCGATCACGGACCTGACACGCCTGGAGCGCGAACTGTCGCTCGTGCGCGCCCGCGGGTATGCGCGCGACAACGAGGAACTGGAACTGGGCGTGCGCTGCATGGCGGCCGGCATCCACGACGACAGCGGCAAGCTGGTCGCGGGCCTGTCGATCTCGGCGCCGGCGGACCGCCTGCAGGACGAATGGCTGGAAGACCTGGTGAACACGGCGGCGCAGATTTCCGCGACGCTGGGGCACCGGGTGGGTGGGACGAGCTAAGAAAAGCTACGTCGATCCCGCGTGCGCGGGAATGACGGTTTAGGCTTACTGCACCACCGGCGCCGTCGCGGCGCCGGAAACGGCCGCCGGCACCGCCGCCGACACGGTCACGGGCACACCGGCGGCGGCCGTGGCCGGCATGGCGGCCGGCTTGAGCGCCTCGAGCCAGCGGCGCATGCGGCCGGCATCCGCCGTACGCGACTGCTTGCCCTTCGAATCGAGGAACACCATGATCACGTTGCGGCCCTGGATCATGGCCTGCATCACGAGGCAGCGCCCCGCTTCGTTGATGAACCCCGTCTTCTGCAGGCCGATGTTCCAGTCGGGCGACGCGACAAGGTAGTTGGTGTTGTGGTACTGCAGCGCCCGGCCGCTGGCCTGGACGACGTAGTTCGGATCCGTCGTGTACTGGCGCAGCAGCGGTTCCTCGTGCGCCACCTTGACGAGCTTGGCCAGATCGCGCGCGCTCGATACGTTCTGGCTCGACAGGCCGCTCGAATCCACATAATGCGTATCGTTCATGCCGAGCTCGCGCGCCTTCGCATTCATCGCGTCGACGAAGGCCGCGATCCCGCCCGGATAATTGCGGCCCAGCGCGGCGGCGGCGCGGTTTTCCGAGCTCATCAGCGCGATGTGCAGCAGGTTACCGCGCGTCATGCGGGCGCCGACGGGCAGGCGCGAGCTGGTGTACTTGTGGCGGTCGACGTCGGCGTCGGTGATCGTCAACACCTCGTCCAGGTCTTGCTGGGCCTGGACGACCAGCAAGCCCGTCATCAGCTTGGTGATCGAGGCGATCGGCAGCGCGACGGCGGCATTCTTTTCGAACAGCACTTCCGAGCTCGTCTGGTCCATCACGTACGCGACGTTCGAGCGGAGGTCGAGCGGATCGTGGACTCGGTTCAGGCCGGCGATGTCGCCGGCGCTGAGCATGGCGACGACGGGCGCGGCACGGCGGACGCGCTGGTAAACGACGCGGCGCTTGCCATGCACCATCTCGATCCGGCGCACCATGCGCTGGCGGTTGTCGTCCGCGATGACCTTGGCCAGGTTGGTGCGCTTGGCCTTGACCCGCTTGGTCGCGGCCGCGTGTCCCTTGTGCTTGGTCGCGGCTGCGGCGGGTTCGAGCACGAACATCATGGAAATGGCGGCTGCCAACGCGAGCTTGAGCATCTGAAAATCCTTGAACGCGAACTGAAGAGCACTACTGCAGTGTAGCGGAAGACGAATGGAGCGCAAGTGCGCACCCGACGACTGTACCATCTACGCCCACTTTTTTCTACAACGCAAAATGCGATGCGTTGTAGAAATCTCTTGGTTTTTCAATAGCTTGCGAAGGCGAGTATAGCGTGCTAGTCGATAAAACGGGCAAACGATGACACCGGTTCCCGTTCCGTGACGAGCGTGTTCTCGACCTTGCCGGGATCGGCAAACCCCAGCGCCATGCCGCACACCACCATCTCGTTTTCGGGCAGACCGAGCTCGTCGGAAATAATGCGGTGGAATTGCGTGAACGCGGCCTGCGGACACGTGTCGAGGCCGCGGCCGCGCGCGGCGACCATGATGTTCTGCAGGAACATGCCATAGTCGAGCCAGGAGCCCTGCTCCATGATGCGGTCGATGGTGAAGATCATGCCGACGGGCGCGTCGAAGAAACGGTAGTTGCGGCCGTGCTGGGCCGCCATGCCGGCCTTGTTGTCGCGCGTGAGGCCCAGCAGCGCATACAGGTCCCAGCCGACCTTGCGGCGCCGGTCGACGAACGGCGCCACCCACTCGCGCGGATAGTAATCGTATTCCTCGACGTGTTCGCCGTGCTGCGCCGGGTCCATGTACGCGGCCAGGATGCGGTCGGACAGCCGTTCCTTCGCGGCGCCCGTCAACACGTGCACCTTCCACGGCTGCGTGTTCGTGCCGGACGGCGCCCGCGCCGCCACTTCCAGGATGGCTTCGATATCCGCGCGCGCAACCGGGGCCGGCAAAAAGGCGCGGATGGAACGCCGCGACGTGATGGCGGCGTCCACCGCGCGTTGTTGTTCGCTCGTGATCATTGCAGTCTCCTTTATTTTTTGACGACGAAGGCAACGCCCAGGACCGCGACGACCATGCCGGCCAGGCCGAGCACGCCCAGCTTCTCGCCGAACATCAGCCAGGCCATCAGCGCGGTGGTGGGCGGGGTCAGGTACAGCAAGCTCGTCACGCGGGTCGCGTCGTTGCGGCTGATGAGGCGGAACAGCAGGAAGATGGCGCCGATCGACAGCGCCAGGACCGCCCACAGCAGCGCCCCCAGGAATTGCGGCGTCCACTGGATGTTTTCCATGCGCGGGCCGAAGCCTTCCAGCAGCACGGCGAACGGCAGCAGCGCCAGCGCGGACGTCGCGTACTGGATCACGGTGCCGGTGCGCAGGTCGAACTGCGGACAGAAGCGCTTCTGGTACATCGTGCCCGCCGTGATCGACAGCAGGGCCAGCACGCACAGCGCGATCGCGGCCGGCGCCAAGCCGTTCAGGTGGATCTTCGCGGCCACGACGAGGCCCACGCCGCACAGCCCCAGTCCCAGCCCCAGCCATTGGCGCGGCCGGACCGTTTCGCCGATCAGCGGCGCCGCAATGGCCGTCAGGATCGGCTGCATGCCCACGATCAGCGCGGACAGTCCGGCCGGCATGCCGAGCTTGATCGCGCCCCACACGCCTCCCAGGTAGCCCGCCTGCAGCAGCAGCCCGGCGAATGCCACGTGGCGGATGCGTCCGCGCGGCCACGTGGCGCCCGTCAACAGCACGACGGGCAGCAGGATCAGGATCGCACCCAGGCAGCGCAGGATCAGGAAGGACATCGGCGGTGCGTACGGCAACCCGTATTTCGCGGCGATGAAACCGGTGCTCCAGAGGACAACGAAAAACAGCGGCATCGGTCGAATGATCATTCAGCAAGTTTAGCATGGCTGACCTTACCTCTTTACCCTTGCTGCAAAGCACTAAAGTGTTGTAACGACGCAAACAAAAACGGCGCAAACGTTTGCATCTATTGATCTTACTCAAGAGAGCACGGTTGAATTGTGCGACGCATCAAAAGTGCTTGACGCATAATCGAAAACCGGGAAAAATGACTTCATGTTGCGGCGCACAATCGCCAAGCTTATCGAGTTGTCCCGAGTTTTTCTTGTTTCACCGCTTCACTGGTCTCAAGCAGGTGTCCCAAGGCACCTCAAAGCAAAAGTTCACAACGATCCATTACTGGAGAACCATATGTTTGCATTCCCTGAGCAGTTTTCGAACGCGACCAAAGCCAACCTCGAATCCCAGTTCGCCCTGTTTTCGGCCCTGACCTCCAAGACTTTCGAAGGCGTGGAAAAGCTGGTGGACCTGAACATCAACACCGTCAAGGCCGCCATCGAGGACTCGTCGGCGACCACGCGTCAGCTGCTGGCTGTCAAGGATGCCCAGGAATTCTTCGCCGTGTCGGCTTCGCAAGCCCAACCGGCCGCTGAAAAAGCCCTGGCCTATAGCCGTCAGGTGGCATCGATCGCCGCCGACACCGGCGCCGAATTCTCGAAAGCCGCCGAAAGCCAGTTCGCCGAAGTCAACCGCAAGGTGATCTCGCTGGTCGACGAAGTGACCAAGAACGCCCCGGCCGGTTCCGAGACCTATGTGTCGGCCCTGAAGACCGCCATCAGCAACGCCAACGCCGGCTACGAGCAGTTCACCAAGACGACCAAGCAGGCCGTCGAGGCGATCGAATCGAACCTGAACGCCGCCGTGTCGCAGTTCACGCAAGCCACCCGCAAGGCTGGCGCTGCCGCCAACTCGGCTGCCGCTGCCTAAGCTGTCATAGTCACACCGCGCTGCTTCCCCTCCTGGAAGCCGAACGGCCCGGACCGCGCAAGCGGTTCCGGGCCGTTTGTTTTGAGTTAGCGGGTTGTCCGGCGGTGCCGCATGCGCGCACAGGGGTGCCGAGTAAATTTTTTAGTCG
>CBIHRX010000397.1:0-5480 GCA_966212555.1 uncultured Massilia sp. | reverse complement strand
TGGAATTCCTGCTGATTAACCACCCGCTGGATTGCCCGATCTGCGACCAGGGCGGCGAATGCCAGCTGCAGGATCTGGCCGTCGGCTACGGCAAGGGCGAATCGCGCTACCAGGAAGAAAAGCGCGTGGTGGCGCCGAAGGAAGCGGGCCCGCTGATCTCGATGGAAGAGATGAGCCGCTGCATCCAGTGCACCCGCTGCGTGCGCTTCGGCCAGGAAGTGGCCGGCGTGATGGAATTCGGCATGCTGGGCCGCGGCGAGCACTCGGAAATCACGACGTTCGTCGGCAAGTCGGTCGACTCGGAAGTGTCGGGCAACATGATCGACCTGTGCCCGGTCGGCGCACTCACGTCGAAGCCGTTCCGCTACTCCGCACGTCCGTGGGAACTGCAGCGCCGCCGTTCGGTGTCGCCGCACGATTCGCTCGGCTCGAACCTGATCGTCCAGGTCAAGGGCGGCAAGGTCATGCGCGTGCTGCCGCTGGAAAACGAGAACATCAACGAGTGCTGGCTGTCCGACAAGGACCGCTTCTCGTACGAAGCCCTCGACAACGCGTCGCGCCTCACGCAGCCGATGCTCAAGCAGGACGGCAAGTGGATCGAGACCGACTGGCAGACCGCGCTGGAATACGTCGCCCACGGCCTGCGCAACATCCGCCACGAACACGGCGCCGACAGCATCGCCGCCATCGGCACCGCGCACTCGACGGTCGAGGAACTGTTCCTGCTGCAGAAAGCCATGCGTGGCTTCGGCATCGAGAACGTCGACTTCCGCCTGCGCCAGACCGACTTCGCGCTGGACGGCAAGGTTGTCCCGCACCTGGGCATGCCGATCGCCGAGCTGTCGACCCTGTCGCGCGTGCTGGTCGTCGGCTCGTTCCTGCGCAAGGACCACCCGCTGGCCGCGACCCGCCTGCGCGCCGCCGTCAAGTCGGGCGCCAAGCTGGCTATCGTCCACGGCTCCGCCGACGACAACCTGATCCCGACCGCGAACCGCATCATCGCCGCGCCGAGCGATTGGCTGGCCGCGCTGACGGAAATCGCCGTCGCCGTCGCTGCCGCCAAGGGCATCGCCGCGCCGGCCGGCTTCGAGGGCGTGACCGCCGGCGACGCCGCCAAGGCCGTCGCCGCCACGCTGGTCGTCGAGAATGCCGCCGACCTGCCGGGCGCTGTACTGCTGGGCAATGCCGCGATGTACCACCCGCAGGCATCGAAGCTGCACGCCGTCGCCGAATGGATCGCCGCCGAGACGGGCGCCAAGTTCGGTTACTTCGTCGACGCCGCCAACACGGTCGGCGGTTACCTGGTCAACGCCACGTCGAAGAACGCTGCGAACCTGTTCGCGCAGCCGAAGAAAGCGTACGTCCTGCTGAACGCGGAACCGGAACTGGATGCCGCCAACCCGGCGCAAGCACTCAAGGCGCTGAAAGGTGCCGAGATGGTCGTCGCGATGTCCGCGTTCAAGCACGGCACCGAGTACGCCGACGTGCTGCTGCCGATCTCGCCGTTCAGCGAGACCGCCGGTACGTTCGTCAACTGCGAAGGCCGCGCACAGAGCTTCAACGGCACCGTCAAGCCGCTGGGCGAGACCCGTCCGGCCTGGAAAGTGCTGCGCGTGCTGGGCAACCTGCTGGGCCTGCAAGGCTTCGACTACGAGAACTCGGAATCGATCCGCGACGAAGCCCTCGGTAAAGGCACCACGGACCTGTCCGCAAAGCTGAACAACGTGGCCAAGCTGGAACCGGCCGGCGCCTTCTTCGGCAATGGCGAGCAACTGGAGCGCCTGGCCGACGTGCCGATCCACTTCGCCGACGCCGTCGCGCGCCGTTCCGAACCGCTGCTGCGCACGGCCGACGGCCAGGCGCCGCTGGCGACCATCTCGGCCGCGCTCGCTGACAAGCTGGGCGTCGTCGCCGGTGACCGGGTCACGGTATCGCAAGGGCAGGGCAGTGTCGTCTTGAGCGCAAACATCGACGCACGCCTGCCGGCGAACGTCGTGCGCGTCGCGGCCGCCCACGAATCGACTTCGGTACTGGGCGACATGTTCGGTCCGATCAACGTAGCTAAAGCATAAAAGCAGGGGAGCCCAAGCAAAATGTCGGTACCTGACATGATCAACAACCTGAACAGCAGCGGCGCGAGCCTGCTCGGCACGACGGCCTGGCCGCTCGTGTGGACGCTGCTGAAAATCGTCGTCGTCCTGCTGCCGCTGATGGGCCTCGTGGCCTATCTCGTGCTGTGGGAGCGCAAGCTGATCGGCTGGATCCACATCCGTATCGGCCCGAACCGCGTCGGCCCCGCCGGCCTGCTGCAGCCGATCTCGGACGCTCTGAAGCTGCTGCTGAAGGAAATCGTGATCCCGGCGAAAGCCACGCCGAGCCTGTTCGTGATCGGCCCGCTGATGACCATCATGCCGGCACTGGCCGCATGGTCGGTCATTCCGTTCGGTCCGGAAGCGGCCCTCGCCAACGTGAACGCCGGCCTGCTGCTGCTGCTGGCGATCACGTCGATGGAGGTGTACGGCATCATCATCGCCGGCTGGTCGGCCAACTCGAAGTACTCGTTCATGGGCGCGATGCGCGCATCGGCGCAGATGATCTCGTACGAAATCCCGATGGGCTTCGTGATGGTCGTCGTGCTGATGGTGTCGGGTTCGCTGAACTTCTCCGACATCGTCGGTTCGCAGACCCGCGGCATGTTCGCCGAGCACGGCGTGAACTTCCTGTCGTGGAACTGGCTGCCGCTGCTGCCGCTGTTCATCATCTACATCACGTCCGGCCTGGCCGAGTGCAACCGCCACCCGTTCGACGTGGTGGAAGGCGAATCGGAAATCGTGGCCGGCCACATGGTCGAATACTCGGGCATGTCGTACGCGATGTTCATGCTGGCCGAATACGCCAACATGATCCTCGTCGGCACGCTGGCATCGATCATGTTCCTGGGCGGCTGGTCCGCACCGTTCTCGTTCCTGGAATTCGGCGCCATCGGCGGCTTCTTCTGGCTGTTCGCGAAGATGTTCCTGATCGTCTCGCTGTTCATCTGGGTCCGCGGCACGTTCCCGCGCTACCGCTATGACCAGATCATGCGTCTCGGCTGGAAAGTGTTCATTCCGCTGACCCTGATCTGGCTGGTGCTGGTGGCTGGCTGGATGCAGACGCCGTGGAACATCTGGAAGTAAGGAAGCACACAAAATGACACGAGTTAAAGAGATCCTCGGCAGCCTGATGCTGTCCGAGCTGATTAAAGGTCTGGCCCTGACCGGCAAGTACGCGTTCTCGCGCAAGATCACGGTCCAGTACCCGGAAGAAAAGACCCCCATCTCGCCGCGCTTCCGCGGCCTGCATGCGCTGCGCCGCTACCCGAACGGGGAAGAGCGCTGCATCGCGTGCAAGCTGTGCGAAGCCGTGTGCCCGGCGATGGCCATCACGATCGAATCGGCGCAGCGCGAAGACGGCACCCGCCGCACGACGCGCTACGACATCGACCTGACCAAGTGCATCTTCTGCGGCTTCTGCGAAGAGTCGTGCCCGGTCGATTCGATCGTCGAGACGCAAGTGCTGGAATACCACGGCGAAAAACGCGGCGACCTGTACTACACCAAGGAAATGCTGCTGGCCGTGGGCGACCGCTACGAGAACGATATCGCCGCGGCGCGCGAAGCTGACGCCAAGTACCGCTAATAACAAAAGGGCTCCTGCGTAAAGTCATGGATTTCACAACTGTTCTGTTCTACGTGTTCTCGGCCGTGATGGTGCTGGCCGGGCTGCGCGTCATTACCGCCAAGAACCCGGTCCACGCCGCGCTGTTCCTGGTGCTCGCGTTCTTCAACGCTGCCGGTATCTGGATGCTGCTCAAGGCCGAGTTCCTGGCCATCGTGCTGGTACTGGTCTACGTCGGCGCCGTCATGGTGCTGTTCCTGTTCGTCGTGATGATGCTCGACATTAACATCGACCGCATGCGCGAAGGCTTCTGGGGCTACCTGCCGGTGGCGTCGGGCGTCGGCGCGCTGATCGTGCTGGAGATGGCCGCCGTCCTGTGGCGCGGCTTCCTGGGCCAGGGCGACGCGCCGGCCGAGGCGACCGTGGGCCATATCGGCGGCACGCATGAACTGGGCCGCCTGATCTACACCCAGTACATCTACGGTTTCGAGATCGCCGGCCTGATCCTGCTGGTCGCGATCATCGCCGCCGTGGCGCTGACCCTGCGCAAGCGCAAGGACACCAAAGCCATCGACCCGGGCCTCGCCGTCCGCGTCAAGCGTAACGACCGTCTGAAGATCGTCAAGATGCAGACGGTGAACCAGAAGGCGATCGACGACGCGGCTATCGCCGCCGCTGCTGCCGCCAATGCTGCAAACAAGGAGGCGCAATGACCCTGTCGCTCGCTCATTACCTGATCCTGGGCGCGATCCTGTTCGCGATCTCCGTGATCGGCATTTTCCTGAACCGGAAGAACATCATCATCCTGCTGATGGCCATCGAACTGATGCTGCTGGCGGTGAACCTGAACTTTGTGGCGTTCTCGCATTATCTGGGCGACGCGGCAGGGCAGATCTTCGTGTTCTTCATCCTGACTGTCGCGGCCGCCGAATCGGCGATCGGCCTGGCGATCCTGGTGGTCCTGTTCCGTAACCTGGACACGATCAACGTGGAAGACCTCGACAGCCTGAAGGGCTGAGCGGTTTGCTTGTCAACCTCCTGATAAATACACAAAAGGTTCAACATGGCGGGGCAAATTATTAACCCTAATCTCTTGCTGGCGGTGCCACTGGCGCCGCTCGCGGGCTCGGCGATCGCCGGCCTGCTCGGCACCAAGTTCTTCGGCAACGTGGTCGGCCGGGTCGTGTCGCACTCCGCGACCATCCTGGGCGTGTTCATCGCCATGGTCATCTCGATCATGACGCTGAACCAGGTCATCGACGGCGCCACGTTCAACGGCGACGTCTACACCTGGATGACGATCGGCACCATGAAGATGTCGGTCGGCTTCAAGATCGACGCGCTGTCCGCGATGATGATGTGCGTCGTCACGTCCGTCTCGCTGATGGTCCACATCTACACGATCGGCTACATGGCGGAAGACGACGGCTACAACCGCTTCTTCTCGTACATCTCGCTGTTCACGTTCTCGATGCTGATGCTGGTCATGTCCAACAACTTCCTGCAGCTGTTCTTCGGCTGGGAAGCGGTGGGCCTGGTCTCGTACCTGCTGATCGGCTTCTGGTACACGCGTCCGACCGCGATCTTCGCGAACATGAAGGCGTTCCTCGTGAACCGCGTCGGCGACTTCGGCTTCATCCTCGGCATCGGCCTGCTGCTGGCCGCCACCGGCACGATGAACTACGACGAGACGTTCGCCAAGGCGGACGCGCTGTCGGCCATGTTCGTGCCGGGCACGACCTGGCCGCTGCTGACGGCCGCCTGCATCTGCCTGTTCATCGGCGCGATGGGTAAGTCGGCGCAGTTCCCGCTGCACGTGTGGC
>CBIHRX010000396.1:0-5482 GCA_966212555.1 uncultured Massilia sp. | reverse complement strand
TGACCTTCGGGTTATGAGCCCGACGAGCTGCCAGACTGCTCCACCCCGCGTCTGATGCTTCGCATTATACGCACCTTCGGCACTTTAGGCAATCCCGGTTCTCCGACGCCCCCGGATCGCAGCATAAGCTGCCTCCGCCAGGGGGCGCCGCAGCGGCGGATTGCGGCCCAGTCGCTCCCAATACAGTGGTAAAGTAAGGGCAACTTAATTTAACCGCTTCCTATGAAATTCTGTTCCGAGTGCGCCCACCCGGTCACGGTGGCCATCCCCGAAGGCGACAACCGTCCGCGTTTCGTGTGCACCCATTGCGGCACGATCCACTACCAGAACCCGAAGATGGTGATCGGCTCGATCCCCGTGTGGGAACAGGACGGCGAACTGAAGGTCCTGCTGTGCAAGCGTGCCATCGAGCCGCGCTACGGCTACTGGACCTTGCCGGCCGGTTTCATGGAGAACGGCGAGACCACCAGCGCGGCCGCCGCGCGCGAGACGGAAGAGGAAGCGGGCGCCAACATCGAACTGGGCAATCTGTTCACCCTGCTGAACGTCGTACACGTGCACCAGGTCCATATGTTCTACCTGGCGCGCCTCGTCGACCTGGACTTTGCCCCGGGCATCGAAAGCCTGGACGTGCAATTGTTCAGCGAAGCGGAGATCCCGTGGAGCGACCTGGCCTTCCCCACGATCCGCACGACGCTCGAACTGTTCTTCGCCGACCGCGCGCAGATGCGCGAAAGCGGCGGCACCTATGGATTCCATACCCGCGACATCGCGGGTCCGATGCGGGCGCCCGTCCAACCCGACTGAAACGCGCACGACGATGATCCCCTGGCTCGAGGCCCATACGCCGTTTCCCGACGTGTCCGAAGCGTTGACGACGGATGCCCCGGGCCTGCTCGCGGCCGGCGCGGACCTCTCGCCGCAACGCCTGCTGCAGGCGTACCGGAACGGCATCTTCCCGTGGTTTTCCGAAGGCCAGCCGATCCTCTGGTGGAGCACCGATCCGCGCATGGTGCTGTACACGGACCGCTTCAAGGTGAGCGCCAGTCTCCAGAAGACCCTGCGCAGGATCGAGCGCAGCCGCCAGGCCGGCGGGCCGTGGGTCGTGCGCTTCGACGGCGCCTTCGAAGCCGTGATGCGCGCCTGCGCCGCGCCCCGCAAGGACGGGCCGGGCACGTGGATCTCGGAAGACATCATCGCCGGCTACACGGGCCTGCACCGCATGGGCTATGCGCACTCGTCCGAGGTATGGCTGGACGGCGAACTGGTCGGCGGCGCGTACGGCGTCTGCATCGGCCGCATGTTCTACGGCGAATCGATGTTCGCGCGCGTGTCGGACGCGTCGAAGGTCGCGCTGGCCTACCTGGTCGCCTTCCTGCGCGGCCACGGCGTCACGATGGTCGACTGCCAGCAGGAGACGGGCCACCTGGCCTCGCTGGGCGCCGTGCCGATCCCGCGCCGGGATTTCCTGCGGCACCTGCGCCAGGCGATCCAGGAACCGCCGATCGAACGCTGGGAAGTCGCGCCACCGTTGACCACCTAACGGTGCGCGGCGCCGTCTTTGGCTACAATGGGTCCAACACACGTCGTTCCGAGAGCTTTGCATGACGCACCTGAATGATCTGCCATTTTCCACGCTGCAGTTCTATACGACGGCACCGTATCCCTGCAGCTACCTCGACGCACGCCAGGCCCGCTCGCAGGTCGCCACGCCGTCGCACCTGATCAATGCCGACGTGTACTCGGAACTCGTGCGCAACGGTTTCCGCCGCAGCGGCATCTTCACCTACCGTCCCTATTGCGACGGCTGCCGGGCCTGCATCCCCGTGCGCGTGGCCGCCGAGCGCTTCACGCCCAACCGCAGCCAGCGGCGCGCGTGGAAGCGCCATGAGGACCTGACGGCGATGGTGGCCAACCTGTCGTTCTCCGACGAGCACTATGCGCTGTACCTGCGCTACCAGACCACGCGCCACGTGGGCGGCGGCATGGACCAGGACAGCCGCGACCAGTACGCGCAATTCCTGCTGCAGAGCCGCGTCAACACGCGCCTCGTGGAATTCCGCGAGCCGGACGGGCTGCTCCGCATGGTGTCGATCATCGATGTGCTGTCGGACGGCCTGTCGTCCGTCTACACATTCTTCGACCCGGACGTGCCCGGCGCCTCGTTCGGCACGTACAACGTGATGTGGCAGATCGGCCAGGCGCGCGAGCTGGACCTGCCTTACGTCTACCTCGGCTACTGGATCGAACAGAGCCCGAAGATGGCGTACAAGATCAATTTCAAGCCGCTGGAAGCCCGTATTGACGGCGTATGGGGTGTGCTGGACCGTTGAAGGCCGACGGATATGCGGTATTGCTGCCACACAAGGTAAAATGTCGCGAATTCTCGATTAGCCGATCATGTCCGACAAACTCCTGTACGCCCTCGCCCGCCCGCTGCTGTTCTCCCTCGACCCCGAAACGGCCCACAACGTCACGCTCCCCGCCCTGCGCCGCGCCGCCGCGCTGGGCCTGACGGGCGTCGTCCGCAAACCGAAGCCCGACCCGCGCACGGTCATGGGCATCACGTTCCCGAACCCGGTCGGCCTCGCCGCCGGCCTGGACAAGGACGGCGCCTACATCGACGGCCTGGCCGCGCTCGGCTTCGGTTCCATCGAGATCGGCACCGTGACGCCGCGCGCCCAGCCGGGCAACCCGCGCCCGCGCATGTTCCGCCTGCCGGCCGCGCGCGGCATCATCAACCGCATGGGCTTCAACAACGGCGGCGTCGACGCGTTCGTCGCCAACGTCCAGGCGTCGCGCTTCTACCAGGATCGCCAGGGCGTGCTGGGCCTGAACATCGGCAAGAACGCCGACACGCCCATCGAGCGCGCCGCGGACGACTACGTGGCCTGCCTGCAGAAGGTGTATCCGTACGCCAGCTACGTCACCGTCAACATTTCGTCGCCGAACACGAAGAACCTGCGCCAGCTGCAGGGCGCGTCCGAACTGGATGCCCTGCTGTCGCAGCTGAAGGAAGAACAGTCGCGCCTGGCCGACAAGTACGGCCACTACGTGCCGCTGGCGCTGAAGATCGCGCCGGACGTGGACGGCGACCAGATCCGCAACATCGGCGGCGCCCTCGTCCGTCATCGCATCGACGGCGTGATCGCCACCAATACCACGCTGGCCCGCCGCGACGTGGAAGGCATGCGCCATGCGGCCGAACAGGGCGGCCTGTCGGGCGCGCCCGTGTTCGAACAGTCGAACATCGTGATCCGTGCATTGAAAGCGGAGGTCGGCGACGCCGTGCCGATCATCGGCGTGGGCGGCATCCTGAGCGGGCGCGATGCGAAGGCCAAGATCGACGCGGGCGCCCAGCTCGTGCAGTTGTACAGCGGCCTGATCTACCGCGGGCCCGCGCTCGTGCGCGAGTGCGCGGACGCGCTGCGTGGGCAGCGCTGAGACTGACCAGACAACCGCCTGCCCATGAACGTCATTCCCGCGCAGGCGGGAATCCAAGCTGAGCCTGATTTGCCGGCCCTGTATGGATTCCCGCTTCCGCGGGAATGACGTTGTTTTATGGCGCGGCTGTTTTTAATCCGCCACAACCGGATGCAGCGCCTTCTCGATGTCCGTCTTGGTAAATCCCTGCGCGAAGCGCTCGATGAAATCATAGGCATACGCACGCAGGTAGGCCCCGCGGCGCACCGCGAGACGCGTCACGTTCGGCGCGAACAAATGCGACGACTCGATCGCGCGCAGCCCGCGGTCGCGGCCGTGGTCGAACGCCATCGAGGCGACGATGCCGACACCCATCCCCAGCGACACGTATTGCTTGATGACGTCCGAATCCATCGCCGTCAGCATGATGTCCGGGCTCACGCCGGCGGCGGCGAACGCCGCGTCGATGTGGCTGCGGCCGGTGAAGCCCACGTCGTACGTGATCAGCGGGAATTCGGCCAGGTCGGACAGTTTGATGGGCGATTGCTGCAGCAGCGGGTGGCCATCCGGCACGACGACGAGGTGGCTCCAGCGGTAGCACGGGAACGACACGAGGTCGGGGAACGTCGACAGGCCTTCCGTCGCGATGCCGATGTCGGCGCGGCCCGACAGCACCCATTCCGCGATGTGTTCCGGCGCGCTCTGCTGCAGGGCGATGCGCACGCCCGGGAACGCCGTGCGGAACGCCTGCACCACCTGCGGCAGCGCATAGCGCGCCTGCGTGTGGGTGACGGCGACCGTCAGCGTGCCGCTGTCCTGCGCGGCGTATTCGCTGCTGGCCTGCTGCAGGTTTTCCGCCTCGACGAGCAGGCGCTCGATGATCTTCAGGATGCCCTTGCCCGGATCCGTGAGCCCGGTCAGGCGCTTGCCGTTGCGCTCGAAGATGACGACGCCCAGCTCGTCCTCCAGTTCGCGGATCTGGCGCGACACGCCCGGCTGCGACGTGAACAAGGCGTTGGCCACGTCGGTCAAATTAAAGTTGCGGCGCGCGGCTTCGCGCACCGAACGCAGCTGTTGGAAATTCAAATGCCTTCTCCCTGGTCGACGAATACGTGCATGCGCCTGGGTTTCACCAGCAGCGTCTCGCCGTCGCGCAAACCCAGTTCGCGGTAGCGCTCGTTGGGGATGACGGCTTCGATGATCTGGGCATTGTCGGCGCGCTCCAGGTCCAGCTGGGCCAGCGGGCCGATCGCATGCGCGCGGCGCAGTTTCACCGCGACGCCCTCGCCGCCCGCGACGTAGCGCTCGACGTCGAGGTCGTGCGGACGGACGTAGGCGATGCCTTCGCCATTCTTGACGTCCGCGTACTGCGGCGCGTGGAACGTGGCGTCGCCGCTGGCCAGCACGCCGTCGTTGACGCGGCCGTGGAACAGGTTGACGTTGCCCAGGAAGCCGTAGACGAACGGCGAGGCCGGGTGGTTGTACACGTCGCCCGGCGTGCCCAGCTGCTCGATGTGGCCCTTGTTCATCAGGACGACCTGGTCCGCCACTTCGAGCGCCTCTTCCTGGTCGTGGGTCACGAAGATCGACGTCACGTGCAGTTCGTCGTGCAGCTGGCGCAGCCAGCGGCGCAATTCCTTGCGCACCTTGGCGTCGAGCGCGCCGAACGGTTCGTCCAGCAGCAGCACGCGCGGCTCCACGGCGAGGGCGCGCGCGAGGGCGATGCGCTGGCGCTGGCCGCCCGACAGTTGCGGCGGATAGCGGTCGGCGATCCAGTCCAGCTGCACGAGCTCCAGCAGCTTTTTCACCTTCTCGCGGATCTGCGCTTCCGACGGGCGTTCCTTGCGCGGCTTTACGCGCAGGCCGAAGGCGACGTTCTCGAACACGGTCATGTGCTTGAACAACGCGTAATGCTGGAACACGAAGCCGACCTGGCGCTCGCGCACGTGGCGGTTCGAGGCATCGTCGCCGTCGAGCAGCACGCGGCCCGCATCGGGAAACTCGAGGCCGGCGATGATGCGCAGCAGCGTGGTCTTGCCGCAGCCGGACGGGCCCAGCA
>CBIHRX010000395.1:0-5497 GCA_966212555.1 uncultured Massilia sp. | reverse complement strand
CCCTGCAAGAAACGCTGGGCGACCGCCTGAACGTCCATGTCGCGGGCAACGTGCAGCAGGCCACGATCAGCATCGAGCCGCCCCAGCTGGGCCGCATCGACATCGCGATCCGCCACAGCGCCGGCACGCTGGAAGTGAACATCTCGGCCACCAACGGCGACGTGCTGCGCCAGCTGCAGACCGTCAGCGACAACCTGCGCAACGATTTGTCGCAGCGCCAGTACACGGAGGTCGCCGTGACGGTGACCCCGGCACCCAGGAACAATGCGGCGCCCTTCGGCGACCCGCAGCAGCAGGGCCGCGGCCGCCAGCAGGGCCGCGACCAGGACAACGAGCCCGGCCGTGGTCTGGCCGAGGCCGGCAACCCCGCGTCCGTGTTCAACCTCGGCCGCGACTCGTAAGCAACGGACGAATCGAGAGCGCCTTTTGGCGCGAGTACCAACATGAGCAAAATGAAAATGATGATTGCCATCGCCGGCGCCGTGATCGTGAGCGCGGCCGGTGCGGGTGGCGCGGTCTGGTGGTTCATGCCCAAGCCCGCGGCGGCGGCCGGCGCGGACAAGAAAGCGGAAGCGGAAAAGGCGAAGGAAGGCAAGCCGGTCAAGTACGTGACGCTGGACAAGGTCATCGTGATGCTGCGCCGCGGCCCGGACGACGCCGACACCCACTACCTGTCGACCGACCTCGTGCTGTCGACGGAAGCGTCGAAGGAAAAGGAAACGAAGGAAAACCTGCCGCTGCTGCGCAGCCTGGCGGTGCGTACCCTGTCGGCCTACACGATGAAGGAAGCGGCCGGCATGACGGTGGAACAGTACGCGGAAGCGCTGAACAAATCCTTCGACGCCAATTATGAGCACGAGCACACGGAAAAGCCGTTCGTGCAAGTCATGATCGGCAAGCTGATCATCGAATAACCATCGGGGACAACGTGGGTTACATGACCGACTACGCCGACAGCTACGCCAGCAGCGAATATGCCGACGCCGCCATCCACGCGGCCATGAGCGCGGCCGAAGAGCAGAAGCACCTCGTCGCCTATGCGCCGCTCGTCAAGCGCATCGCGCGCCAGCTCACGTCGCAGGTGTCGGGCGCGATGGGGCGCGAGGACATGGAGCAGATCGGACTGATGGGCCTGCTCGAGGCGCTGCGCCGCTACGGCACCCCGGACACCGGCTTCGCCAGCTACGCGTCGCTGCGCGTGCGCGGCGCGATCCTCGACGAACTGCGCCGCCAGGACTGGCGTCCGCGCGCCGTGCGCCAGGACAGCCACAAGATGCGCGACGCCGTGCGCGCCCTCACCCGCAAGCTCGGCCGCGAGCCGAACGACAAGGAAGCGGCGGACGCGCTCGGCATCAGCCAGGAAGACTGGCGCCAGTTCCTGCTGGACGACGTCGCCGAGGAGCTGCTCAGCTTCGACGACGTGCTGCAGGAAGCGACCGAGCGCGCCCACAACGCCCCCGGTCCGGAAGAACAGTTCATGGTGCGCCGCAGCCTGGAGCAGGCGTTGTCCGCCCTGAACGAACGCGAGCAGCGCGTGGTCCAGATGATTTATGAATTCGAGCTCAGCTACAAGGAAATCGCGGCCGTGCTCGACCTGTCCGACGCCCGCGTCTGCCAGCTCAACAAGAGTGCGCTGGCCAAGATGAAAGCGGCGCTGGCCCAGGCCTGAACGACCAGACAAGAAAGGTAATAATAATCATGCAAATCCTTGGCATCCTCATCGTGCTCGGCGCGGTATTCGGCGGCTACATGATGATGGGCGGCAGCGCCGGCGCCATCTGGCAGCCCAACGAACTGATCGTCATCTGCGGCGCCGCCCTCGGCGCGCTCGTGCTCGCCAATCCGAAACACGTGCTGGTCGAGCTGGTCGGCCAGATGAAGAAGATCGCGGGCAAGCACAAGCACGACTCCGAGTTCCAGCGCCAGCTCCTGCTGCTGATGTACGAACTGCTGCAGACGGCGGCCGGCGGCCTGAAGGCGCTCGACGCCCACGTCGAGGCGCCGAAGGACAGCCCGATGTTCCAGCGCTATCCGCTGATCCTGGAAGAGCCGAAGCTGCTGGCATTCATCGTCGACAACTTCCGCCTGATGGCGATGGGCAAGATCAACGCCCACGAGCTGGAAGGCGTGCTCGAGCAGGAACTCGAAGCCATCCACGAAGAACTGACCCAGCCGTCCAAGTCGCTGCACAAGGTGGCCGAGGCGATGCCGGGCTTCGGCATCCTGGCCGCCGTGCTGGGCATCGTGATCACGATGAACTCCGTCGGCGAAGGCGCCGACACGGCCGAGATCGCGGAACACATCGGCGCAGCGATGGTCGGTACGTTCATCGGTATCTTCTTCTGCTACGGCGTGCTCGACCCGATCTCCGGCATGATGAAGCAGCTGGTCAATTCCGAAGCGTCGACGATGGAAACCGTGAAGGTCGTGCTGTGCACCCACGTGGCCGGCAAGCCGCCCCTGCTGGCGATCGACGCGGGCCGCCGCCTGATCCAGCTGAACACCAAGCCCAGCTTCGCCCAGCTCGAAGCATGGATCAACGCGATGGCCGACGGCGAGGATGCCGGCGCCAAGCGCAAGGCCTGATCCGGAGTCATAAGTGCAAGCTACCAAAAAAGGCGGCGCCGACAAGCACCACGAAGCGACCATCGTCAAGCGTGGCGGCGGCAAGCATCACGACGACGAACACGGCGGCGCGTGGAAGGTCGCGTTCGCCGACTTCTGCATGGCGCTGATGGCGCTGTTCCTCGTGCTGTGGCTGATCGCCGCGCGCGAAGCCCAGCAAACCAAGAACATCGTGCGCGACAACACGGCCAGCGGCCTGCTCGAAGGCACGGGCGGCAAGCCGGAAGTCAAGTCGAGCCCCGCCGGCAGCCTGATCGAACGCTTCCAGCTCCCGAAGAGCAACGGCGGCGCCGAAGGCCCGGCGGCCGGCGCCAAGGCCAATACGCAGACCGTGCGCACGAAGTACGAATCGCCGTCCGAACTGGCCGCGCTGGCGCACCAGCTCCAGCAGATGAGCGCGGACGCCGGCCTCGCCTCGAACCTTGCCACCGTGATCACGCCGGACGGCCTGCGCGTGATGTTGCACGACACCGACCGCCAGGGCATGTTCGTGCGCGGCAGCCCGCTGCCGACCGCCAAATTCGCAAAACTGTTGCGTGCGATGGCCCCGCTGTTCGAAAAAATGGAAAATCAGATGTTGATTGTGGGCCACACGGATTCCTTGCAGTACACTAGGGCCGGACCGACCAGCTATTCGAACTGGAGCCTGTCGGTCAACCGCGCCCTGGCTGCGCGGTCCGAACTGCTCATCGGCGGCATGCGGAGCGAAAGCATCCTGCAGCTGGTCGGCATGGCCGACCGCGCACCGATCGACGCGGCCCATCCGGATGCTTCGGCCAACCGTCGTATCGAACTGCTCATCCTGACCAGCAAGCAAGCCGCTGCCGTCAAGACCATGTTCGGCACCCCGGCGGACACCGACACCCTGACCTCGGACGCATCGACGTCCAGGACGGACGACGCGGCGCTCAAGGAACTGCGCAGCCAGATGGTAAAGAAACCATGACGATTCAATCGAAAACCCGAGGACCACGCATGAAGATTTCCAGTGCCTCCACGCCCGCCGTCTCGATCGCCCCGCAGGTGGGCGGCGCCGCCCCCGCGCCGGCGGCCGCCCCGGTTGCCGCCCCGGCGGGCACCGACGCCCTCGAATCCGCCGTGCTGCAGCCGGCACAGAACGCGCTCAAGGCCCTGCCCGACTTCGACGCCGCCCGCGTGGCCGAGCTGCGCGACGCGCTGGCCAAGGGCGAACTGCCGTTCGACGCGGGTCGCCTGGCCGGCCTGATCCAGCGTTTCCACGGCAGCAAGGCTTGATTCCATGAGCCGCATGACCCGCGACCAGGCCGTCGCGCGCCTGCTGGACGGCATCGCCGCCGACATGGCCGCCTGCGGCACGATCCGCGATCTGCTGGAGCGCCAGTTCCAGGCCGCAATGCGCCACCGCGGCGCCGAGCTGACGCTGCTGGCCGACGAACTCACGCCCGAGCTGGACGCGATGGAACAGCGCCGCCAGCAGCGCGTGCAGCTCGTGCGCGCCCTGCTGGGCCCGCAAGCGACGATGGACGACCTGTTCGGCAGCCTGCCGGCGCCGCAGCGCACACGCGGCCAAGCCGACTGGGAACAGCTCGAGACGCTCGTGCGCGACTGCAAGGCTGCGACGACACGCAACGGCAACCTGATGGCCGAACAATTTACGATCATGCAACGCCTGCTGCACGGCGAAGACGATACCTATGCGCCACGCTGAATTCACGACGTCGATTCCCTCGCTGACCCCGACCGCGGCCACCGCGCCGACCGCGCCCATCGGCAATGGCGGCGGGAAGTTCGGCGGCCTCTTCAACGAGGTGCAGGGCGACGTATCCGATTTCATCCAGAACGGCGGCGGCGACTTCGCCACGAGCGCGACGCTGAGCGCCGAAGGCCGCATGTGGGCTGCGCGCAGCCAGGGCGCGACGGCGGCCCTGATGGGTGGCGATACCGACGCGTCGCCCGACCAGCAGGCTTTCCTGGAAAGCATCGCTCCCTGGGCCAGGGAAGCGGCCGACAAGCTGGGCGTGGCGCCGGAACTCGTTTCCGCGCACGCCGCACTGGAGTCCGGTTGGGGCCAGCGTCCGCTGCGCAATGCGGACGGCAGTTCATCCTATAACCTGTTCGGCATCAAGGCCGGCGCCAGCTGGAAAGGCGACGTCGCACACTCCGCCACCACCGAATACGTCGGCGGGGCCGCGATCAAGACGAGCGCGAAATTCCGCGCCTACCCAGACCAGGCCAGCGCCTTCCGCGATTATGCGCAGATGCTGATCGACAACCCGCGCTTCCGTGGCGCACTCGGCGCCGGCAACGACGCCCAGGCCTTCGCCGCCGGCCTCGCCAAAGGCGGTTACGCCACCGATCCCGCTTATGCGGCCAAGCTGTCGCGCCTGGCCGGCAAACTCCAGGGCATCAGCGGCTGATCGCCATGTCGATCGGCTCAACCGTACCGGGTCCGGCGACGCGCATGCGCACGACCTGCCCGCTGCCGGCGTTGCGCACGCGCACGACGGCCCCCTTCCCGCCCGCATCCAGGGCTTCTCCGGCCATGCTCACTTCGATGCCTTCGCGCCGCGCGATCATCATGACGGCATCGCCGCGCTTCACCAGAACGGGACTGCTGAGCTGGCCGCTGCGCAAAATGTCTCCTGGACGCAACATGCGGCGAGACATTTGTCCAACCGCGTCGGCCGGATTACTGATCGGATCGGCAATGTTGGAAATATCACGCCGCTCGATCGTGACTTGTGCGTCCGTCAACGCTTCGTTGGCCGCGGCCGGCGCCGCCGCCAACACGACCATTGCCGTCACGCCCCCGCCGACGACGTACACGTACCCCCCTCCCGGCGGGTCCGGGGGCCGCCGAGCCCGCTCGGGGGGGCACAAGGGGCTCAGGGGG
>CBIHRX010000394.1:0-5550 GCA_966212555.1 uncultured Massilia sp. | reverse complement strand
ATTCCCTTCGCGAAATTCATGCCACCCTGCCGTGCCGCGGCCTGCAGCACTTCCGGATTGGTCGCGACGAAGTTCACGGGCGACATCATGTCGAGCAGCTGGCGCGCTACGAACGCGACCACCTGCTCGTGGTGCGGCGCGACGCCGCCGATGCCGGTCGTGACGTTGTGCCACCACTGCTGGTTGAGGAGGAAGCCCTGCTGGACCACGTTGAACGGCCACTGCTGCCAGGCGGCGCCGTCGAACCGGCGGTCCTGCGGCAGCGGCTGGATGCAGGGTTCCGCGTGTCCGGCCGCGGCGCGCGCGGCGTAGTGGCCGAAGCGGCCGGCCTTGCGCCAGGCCTTGTCGCACAGCCGGGCCCATTTGCCCGGCGACTGGGCCAGGTGCAGGCTCCAGTCCATCCATGCGAGCGCCAGCGCGGCGGGCGAGATGCCGGACGTCATGCGGCCGAGCGCCGCGTGCAGCATGCGGTCGGTCACGGTGGGTGGTTCGATGTCGGCCCAGGGGTCGAGGGGTGGCGGCGGGTTGAATTTGTCCATGGGTCCACGTTACCGGTTCGATCGATGTCGGATCGTTGATCCAAATCAAAATCTTGAAATATCGCTAATCGGCGCGCAGTGCCTGCGCCAATTGCTCGTCGAGGCCGTAGATGTCTTCGCTGAACAGGGCGCGGCCGTCGCGGTCCGTGAGGGCCGTCGCGTAGAACAGCACGACCGGGACCGCCTCCCGCAGGGGCACCGTGACGGTGCGGCCCGGCCGCAGCGCGGCGGCCACGGCGTCCGCATCCCAGCGCACCGCATCCCCCAGCACGAATTGCGCGAGCGCGGCCGGGTGCTCGACGCGGATGCAGCCATGGCTCAGGTCGCGCCGCGACCGTGCGAACAATGCCTGCGCGGACGTCGAATGCAGGTAGATGTTCATTGGATTCGGCATGGCGAACTTGACGGCGCCGAGCGCGTTCTTCGGCCCCGGCCGCTGGCGGACCCGTGCCGTGCCGGCGCGCAGGGCCGCGAGGGCGCCGGCGTCGGGCAGGACCTGGCCGGAGGCGGACACGGCTTCCATGTCGTTGCGTGCCAGGTAGCCGGGGTCGCGCGCCAGCTGCGGGATGATCTCGGACGTCTCGATGCTGCGCGGGACGTTCCAGTAGGGATTGAACTCCAGGTAGCGCATCTGGCCGATGAACAGCGGGGTCGGCGTGCGCGCGGCCGCGCCCACGATCACGCGCATTTCCAGGAGTTGCCCGGCCGGATCGCGTCCGTCGAACGCCCACAGCCGGTACGCGGGCACGTTCACGACGACGACGCGGCCTTGCGGCGGACGCGGCAGCCAGCGCAGCCGCTCCAGCGTCAGTTCCAGCTGGGCGACGCGGCGGGCCGGCGGCACCGCCAGCGCGGCCAGCGTGCCCGGTCCCAGGACGCCGTCCTGCGCGAGGCCGTGGCGCGCCTGGAAGCGGCGCACGGCGGCCGCGAGTTCGGGCGTGTAGACGTCGCCGGCGGGCGTGTCGTCATCCAGGTCGCCGAACAGGCGCAGCCGCTCGCGCACGAGTGCGGTGCCCGCATAGCGAGCGCCCGGTGCGAGCCGCCTGGCCGGCAGCGGCGGCAGGTCGGCCCAGTGCGGGTGGGCGGCGGCGAGGGTGCGGTAGCGGGCCAGCGTGGCCTCGACCCGGCGCACCATCGGGATCGGCGGCGCGGCCGTGTCGACCGCTTCGGCCAGGCGCCCGGTGCGCAGCGCCTCGCGCAGGTGCTCGACGGGGTCGAACGGGGCGGCGGCGTCGGACGGCAGGCGGTAGCCGGATGCGATCCGGCCGAAGTGCAGGTCGGCCAGGTACTGGAGCATGGCGGCGCCGAGGTCGCGCTCGAGCGCGAGGGCGGTGCCGTCGTCCGTGGCGGCGTCGAGCCGGGACGCCAGTCCCTCGGTGTCGTAGCGGGCCGGATCGAGGCCGTGCGCGGGCGCTGCGCGCAGCAGGCGTACGGCCTCGCGCGCGCGCGCGCCGCCATCGCCCAGCCAGGTGGGCGGCGGCGCATCGCCGGCCTGCAGCCGTGCCGCGAGCATGCGGGCGTCGACGGGGCCGTGCGGCGCGCCCTGGGCGGCGGCAAATACGGAAACGAGGGCGAACAGGAGGCAGCTGATCCAGCGGGAGGCGATGACGGTCATGGGTGCACGATAGTCGGCGGGCCGGTCCACCGTCATTGATGCAGGTCAAACCGGCGGTGCGGGCACTGCTTTTGACGAATCCGGCAGTTCTTCTTAACAAACTTAATTTGTCATCAACATTTCATTATCGTTGCCTACGCTAAAGCCTCGCTGGGCATCAAAGTCGTCATTTCCGATAATCAACCTGGATGAATCAAATGCAATATATCGATCTCGCGTCGCCCGCCCCGATGGTGCGCGCATGAGCCGCCGCGGCTTCCTCCGCACGCTGGCCCAGGCCGGCGGCGCCAGCGCCGTGCTCGCGTCCTTCCCGCCCGCCATCCAGCGCGCGCTGGCCCTGCCGGCCAACCAGCGCACCCGCAGCCTGCAGGATGTCGAGCACATTGTCGTGCTGACGCAGGAGAACCGCAGCTTCGACCATTACTTCGGCACGCTGGAAGGCGTGCGGGGGTTCGGCGATCCGTTCCCGGTTCCCGTGATGGACCGCCAGAACCTCTTCAACCGCAAGACCGTGTTCGTGCAGCAGACGGTCGGCGGCGCGCCGGTGCCGGGCCGTCCGAACTGGCCGCAGAGCCGCGCCATCGCACCGTTCCGCCTGAATACCGTGCAGGATTTCCCGGTCATGCGCGTGGCCGGGACGCCGCATGCGTGGCTGGATGCGCAACTGGCGTGGGACCACGGCCGGATGAACGACTGGTGCACGGTCAAGCAGAACCATGCGCTGGGTTATTACGCCGAGGCCGACGTCCCGTTCCAGTTCGCGCTCGCCCGCGCCTTCACGATCTGCGACCACTACCACTGCGCGACCCAGACCGGCACCAACACCAACCGCCTGTTCCTGTTCACCGGCCACAACGACCCGCTGGGCGCCGCGGGCGGCCCGTCGACCGACAACAGCCACGACGACTTCAATCCGGACCCGAACACCGACTACCGCTGGACCACGTATCCCGAGCGCCTGGAAGCGGCCGGGATCAGCTGGCAGGTCTACCAGAACATGGCGGACAACTTCACGGACAATTCGCTGGCCGGCTTCCGGACGTTCCGCGACGCGTGGTACCAGCGCCCGGGCTATTCGCCCTCGCTGCGCAGCCGCGGCGTGAGCACGCGCGATCTCGACCTGCTCAAGGCGGACGTGCTGGCCAACCGCCTGCCCCAGGTGAGCTGGGTGGTCGCCACCGCGGAAGGCTCCGAGCACCCGGGGCCGTCGAGCCCCGCGTCGGGCGCCGACTACATCGCGCGCGTGCTCGATGCGCTGACGGCCAATCCGGAGAGCTGGAGCAAGACGGTCTTCATCATCAACTTCGACGAGAACGACGGCTTCTTCGACCACATGCCGCCGCCGGCCGTGCCGTCGTACACGACGTACAGCCCCGATCCGGCACAGGCCCGGCTCGCGGGCGCATCGACCGTCGACACGACCGGCGAATACCACCACATCCTGAACGGCGCCGATGCGCGCACGTTGCACCGTCCGTACGGCCTCGGCCCGCGCGTGCCGCTGTACGTCATCTCGCCGTGGACCAAGGGCGGCTGGGTCAATTCTCAGGTCTTCGACCACTCGTCGATCGTGCGCTTCATCGAGGCGCGCTTCGGCGTGCGCGAGCCGCTCATCAGCCCGTGGCGGCGCGCGGTGAGCGGCAACCTGCTGTCCTGCTTCGACTTCGTCAATCCGAACGACAGCGCGGTCGCCTTGCCCGGCACGGCCGCCCGGCGCGCGCTGGCGCTGAGCCTGGGCGGCACCAAGGTACCGGCGATCCCGACGACGCTGGCGGCCCCCGTGCAGGCGGCCGGCGTCCGTCCTGCACGCGCGCTGCCGTACGAACTGCAGGTCCAGGCGGCCGTGGCGGGAAGCCTGGTCGACCTGACGTTCGAGAACGCC
Organism: uncultured Massilia sp.; assembly: GCA_966212555.1. Taxonomy (GTDB): domain Bacteria; phylum Pseudomonadota; class Gammaproteobacteria; order Burkholderiales; family Burkholderiaceae_D; genus Telluria. The sequence continues at coordinate 1,514 of CBIHRX010000394.1, read as the reverse complement.
GGCGTGGCGGGGGCCGTGTTCCACGTGTACGACCGGCTGGCGCTGGACCAGATCCCGCGCCGCTACACCGTCGAAGCGGGCAAGCGGCTGACGGGACGCTGGACCACGGGCGCCGCCTACGACTTGTGGGTGCTGGGACCGAACGGCTTCCACCGCCACGTCGCGGGCGACGTGCGCCGCGCTCCCGACGCCGCGTTGCCCGAACTGGCCGTGCGCGCCGACCGCGGGGCCGGGGAACTGGTCGTCGACTTCGTGAACAACGGCGGCCAGCCGTGCATGTTCCAGCTCGTCGCCAACAAGTACACGGCGAACCGCATTCCCGACGTGCGCGTGCTCGCGCGCTCGCGCAGCACCCTGCGCCTGCCGCTCGCGCAGACCGCCAACTGGTACGACTTCAGCGCGCGCGTACACGGCATGCCCGGCTGGCTGCGGCGCTTCGCCGGCCACCTGGAGAACGGGCTGCCGTCGATCAGCGACCCGGCCATGCAGGGCGCGGCGCAGCTCGACCAGTACCGTATCGTTTGACCAGGAGACCTTCATGCATGTTCGATTCCTCATTGCCGCCGCGCTGCTCGCCGCGGCATGCAACGGCCGGGCCGCGGTGGTCTACGGCAGCAACCTCGTCGTCAACGGCGACGCCGAAGCCGGTACCGCCGGCTGGACCGGGTACGGGGGCTACGACCTGTTCCAGTCCGTGGACTACGGCAGCAACTGGGTGCTGCCCACGCAACCGGGACCGCTCGAGCGCGGCGGCAAGATGTTCGCCGGATTCGGCCAGTATGCCGTCGGCTGGCAGACGCTGGACTTCGGCGCGGCGACGACCCGGGCCACGTCCTACGCGCTGACCGGCTGGCTCGGCGGCTGGCGGGACCAGGGCGACAACGCCCTGTTCTACGTGCAGTTCCTCGACGAATCCGGCAGCGAGATCGGCAGCTCGATGCTCGGCCCGGTGACGCCGCAGGACCGCAACGGCCAGACCGGCCTGATGTACCGCGAAACCGACGGCTTCGTGCCGACGGGCACCCGCAAGCTGTCGTTCTGGCTGTCGATGGAGCGCCTCGTCTCCGGCGACAACGATGGGTATGCGGACAACCTGTCCTTCGTCCTGCAGGCGCCGCCCGTGACCGACGTGCCGGAGCCCGGCATGGCGGCGGTGTTCGCGCTGGGCCTCGGCATGCTGGGCTGGTCACGCCGTCCGAAGCGCCCGGCGGTGCCGGACGACGGGCGCCGCCAGGTCGATGCCGAGCCGCAAGCTGGCGACGGCCAGCAACAGGCCGGCGCCTGACGCCAGCGGCGGCACCACGCACGCGGCCAGCAGCACCGCGACGGCGGCCCCGTGCCAGCGGCATTGCGTGCGCAGGCGGTCCGGGGCGATCAGCTCCGCGAACTTCGGCACCGCCACGTCCGGCGGCAGGCGCGCGCGCAGGTGGTGCCACACGAGGAACGGCACGATCCGGTACAGCATGCCGTTCACGACGGACATCGCGCAACCCGCGAGGAAGCAGACGCCGGTG
>CBIHRX010000393.1:0-5618 GCA_966212555.1 uncultured Massilia sp. | reverse complement strand
CCAAGTTCTATTGCAAAGTCAAACTGTTCCGCTACACGCAACTGATGGTGGCGGTGCTGTCCGTGATGATTTATTTCCTGGTCAAGCCGGGCGACACGGCACTGGCCTTCTTCCTGTACTTCCTGCTGTCGCTCGTCGTCGACCTGCACGCACCGGTGTTCTGGTCCGCCATCGCCGAGACCATCGACTACGGACAAGTTAAAACGGGCAAGCGCGTGTCGGGCTTCGCGTTCGGCGGCATCTCGGTCGCGCAAAAGGCCGGCATGGGCCTCGCGGGCGGCATGGTGGGCCTGCTGCTGAATTATTTCCACTACCAGCCGAACCAGGAACAGAGCGCGCTGGCGCTGCAGGGCATCGCGCTGATGCTGTCCGTGATTCCCGGTTTCTTCCATTTCCTGATGGGGGCGCTGATGTTCAAGTACCGCATCAGCGATGAGTATTACTCGACCGTCAAGGAAGATTTGCGGGCGAACGCGTAGGGTGGGCACCCCGTGCCCACGCGAACGTCGATGGACCGCATACATCCGCGTGGGCGGAGGCCGCCCACCCTACACGATAACGAATCAATCGATATGTGAATAACATCATGCAAGACACCGTACTGAAACCCCTCATCGAACAACGCGCCGACCCGTACATCTATAAACACACGGACGGCTATTACTATTTCACCGCCTCGGTCCCGCTCTACGACCGCATCGAACTGCGCCGCGCGAAGACCATCGCCGAGCTGGCTACGGCATCCACCGTCGACGCTTGGGTGAAGCCGGACACGGGCCCTTACAGCGAGCTGATCTGGGCGCCCGAGCTGCACTTCAACATGGGCGCGTGGTACGTCTATTTCGCCGCCGCGCCGAGCCGCGAGATCAAGTACAAGCTGTTCCAGCACCGCATGTATGCGATCCGTAACACGAACGCGAATCCGCTCGAAGGCACGTGGGAATTCATGGGCCAGGTCGACACGGGCATCGACACGTTCTGCCTGGACGCGACCACGTTCAACCACAACGGCGTCCTGTACTACCTGTGGGCGCAGAAGGACAACGAGATCGAAGGCAATTCGAACCTGTACATCGCGAAGATGAAGACGCCGTGGCAGATCGAAGGCAAGCCCGTGCTGCTGTCGAAACCGGAGCACGACTGGGAAATCCGCGGCTTCTGGGTCAACGAAGGCCCGTCCGTCCTGCGTCGCAACGGCAAGATCTTCATCTCGTATTCCGCCAGCGCCACCGACGAGAATTACGCGATGGGCCTGCTGTGGGCCGACGAGAATGCGGACCTGCTCGATCCGGCCGCATGGACAAAGTCGCGCGAGCCCGTGTTCCGTACATGCTACGATCACGGCATCTATGGACCCGGCCACAACAGCTTTACGTATGCTGAAGATGGCGACACCGTCATGCTCGTCTACCACGCGCGCACCTATACCGAAATCGTCGGCGATCCGCTGTGGAACCCGGACCGCCACACTTTCGTCAAACCGCTGCGCTGGGACGAAAACGGCATGCCGGTATTCGGGCGGCCATCCACCCTCTGAGGATATAACAACGTGCAAAACGGAATTACCCAGGCGCCGTTCGGGACCTTGCCCGACGGCAGGCAAGTGTCGCAGTACACGCTCAAGAACAAGAACGGCATGGTCGTCAAGGTGCTGGATTTCGGCGGCATCATCACCGAGATCCACGTCCCGGACCGCGACGGCGTCTTTGCCGACGTCGCCCTCGGCTTCGAGACGCTCGAGCCCTACATCAAGGACAGCCCGTATTTCGGCGCCCTGATCGGCCGCTACGGCAACCGCATCGGCAAGGGCCGCTTCACGCTCGATGGCAAGGACTACCAGCTGACGACCAACAACGGGAACAACCACCTGCACGGCGGCGATCCGGGCTATGACAAGGTGTTGTGGACGGCCACCGCCGAAGGCGACAGCCTCGTCCTGCGCTATCACAGCCCGGACGGCGAGCAGGGCTATCCCGGCAACTTCGACGCCACCGCGACCTATCTGCTGAACGACGACAACGAGATCGTCGTGCGCTTCCACGCCGTCACCGACCAGCCGACCCCCGTCAACCTGACCCAGCACAGCTACTTCAACCTGGCCGGGGCGGGGCAGGGCGACGTCCTCGGCCACGAGATGACGATCGACGCGGATAAATTCGTGCCCATCGACGCGGAATCGATCCCGTTCGGCGAACTGGCCCCGGTGACGGGCACGCCGTTCGACTTCCGCAAGCCGCGCACGATCGGCGAGCGCATCGGCCAACCGGACAAGCAGCTGCGCCACGGCACCGGCTACGACCATTGCTGGGTGCTGAACAAGCGCCTCGGCGAAAAGGGCCTGAAGCGCGTAGTCCACGTGTCCGAACCGACGACGGGCCGCGTGCTGGAATTGTTCACGCAGGAACCCGGCGTGCAGTTCTACAGCGGTAACTTCCTCGACGGTTCGCTGACCGGCAAGGGCCACCCGTGGATCTTCCGCAGCGGCTTCTGCATCGAGCCGGAGCATTATCCGGATTCGCCCAACCAGCCGGCGTACCCGAACACGATCCTGCGTCCGGGCGAGGTCTATGAAACGGAATCGCGCTTCCGCTTCTCGGTGGCGTAGGGTGGGCACCCTGTGCCCACGCGTGACGTTCGCGGCCTGTTGGCGTCACGCGTGACGTTCGCGGCCTGTTGGCGTCACGCGTGGGCGGAGGGCCGCCCACCCTACCTGGTGTAGCAAGTGAATGGAGAAGGCTGACATGATGGAACTGGTGGTAGATGGTCGCAACATACTCGGCGAGGGAATCGTCTGGGACGACAAGGGCGCACGCCTGTTCTGGACCGACATCGAAGGCAGCGAACTGTGGTCGCACGTCCCCGCGACGGGCGCGCTGCAGCGCTGGCCGCTGCCCGAGCGCCTGTGCTCGCTGGCGCTGACGCACGACGACGGCCGCCTGCTGCTGGGCCTCGCCTCCGGCCTGGCGTTCTTCGACCTGGCCAGCGGCGACATCGACCGCATCTGCGACGTCGAGGCGCACCTGCCCACCACCCGCTTGAACGACGGCCGCACGGACCGCCAGGGCCGCTTCGTGTTCGGCGTGTTCAACCAGGCCGAGAACCCGAAGGATCCCATCGGCGGTTTCTACCGGCTCGATCACGACCTGTCGCTGGAGCGCCTGCCGCTGGGCGACGTCGCCATCGCCAACAGCATCTGCTTCAGTCCGGACGGCCGCACGATGTATTACGCGGATTCCGGCACGCGAGAAATCCGCTGCTGCGACTATGACCCGGACACGGGCGCGATTGCCAACCTGCGCGAATTCGCGGCGGCCGACGCGGCCCCGGGCGATCCGGACGGCTCCACCATCGATGCGGACGGCTATCTGTGGAGCACGCGCTGGGGCGCGGGGCAAGTCGTGCGCTTCGCCCCGGACGGCACCGTCGACCGCGTATTGACCTTGCCGGCGCCGCAGCCGACGTGCCCGGCGTTCGGCGGCCCCGGCCTGGACGTGTTGTATGTCACTTCCGCAACAGTCGGGTTGCAGGCCAGCCAGCGCGCGGATGCACCAAAATCGGGCGGTGTATTTGCAAAATTGCTACCAATCAAGGGCTTGGCTGAGGTCAGATTCGGCACAAAGCCCTGATTGCGGTAACATCGATGCCGATAACGATATCGATTGCGGTTAAAAATTGATTGGAAAGTTATCTTATCGGCCTTTAGACTTTCTCCATCGCTGAGCTGGACGACGACAAAGGGTCGCTCAGATTACAAAAACGACGGAGGAAGAATGTCCGAGACAAAGAAGAAGCCCACCCTGCGGTCCGCAGCGTGGTTCGGTACCCAGGACAAGAACGGCTTCATGTACCGGAGCTGGATGAAGAACCAGGGTATCCCCGATCATGAATTCCAGGGCAAGCCGATCATCGGCATCTGCAATACCTGGTCCGAACTCACCCCCTGCAACGCCCACTTCCGCAAGCTGGCCGAGCACGTCAAGCGCGGCATCCTGGAGGCGGGCGGCTTCCCGGTCGAATTCCCCGTGTTCTCGAACGGCGAATCGAACCTGCGCCCGACCGCCATGCTGACCCGTAACCTGGCCAGCATGGACGTCGAAGAATCCATCCGCGGCAACCCGATGGACGGCGTCGTCCTGCTGGTCGGCTGCGACAAGACCACGCCGGCCCTGCTGATGGGCGCGGCCAGCGTCGACATCCCGGCCATCGTCGTCACCGGCGGCCCGATGCTCAACGGTAAGCTGAACGGCAAGGACATCGGTTCCGGCACCGCCGTCTGGCAGCTGCACGAGCAGGCCAAGGGCGGCCAGATCACGATGCACGACTTCCTCGCCGCCGAAGCCGGCCACTCGCGCTCGGCCGGTACCTGCAACACCATGGGCACCGCGTCCACGATGGCCTGCATGGCGGAATCGCTGGGCGTCTCGCTGCCGCACAACGCCGCGATCCCAGCCGTCGACGCGCGCCGCTACGTGCTGGCGCACATGTCCGGCATCCGCATCGTCGAGATGGTCAACGAAGACCTCAAGCTGTCGAAGATCCTCAAGCGCGAGAACTTCGAGAACGCGATCCGCACGAACGCCGCGATCGGCGGCTCGACCAACGCCGTGATCCACCTGAAAGCCATCGCCGGCCGCATGGGCGTGCCGCTGGAGCTGGAAGACTGGACCAACATCGGCAAGGGCACCCCGACCATCGTCGACCTGCTGCCGTCCGGCCGCTACCTGATGGAAGAGTTCTATTACGCCGGCGGCCTGCCGGGCGTGCTGCGCCGCCTGGGCGAAGCGAACCTGCTGCCGCACAAGGACGCGCTGACCGTGAACGGCAAGACGATCTGGGAAAACGTCCAGGACGCGCCGATCTACAACGACGAAGTGATCCGCAAGATCGACAACCCGCTGATCGACGACGGCGGCATCTGCATCCTGCGCGGCAACCTGGCCCCGCGCGGCGCCGTGCTGAAGCCGTCGGCCGCGTCGCCGCACCTGATGAAGCACCGCGGCAAGGCCGTCGTGTTCGAAGACTTCGACCACTACAAGCAGCGCATCGTCGATCCGGACCTGGACGTCGACGAGAACTCGATCCTCGTGATGAAGAACTGCGGTCCGAAGGGCTACCCGGGCATGGCCGAAGTGGGCAACATGGGCCTGCCGCCGAAGCTGCTGGCCAAGGGCATCACCGACATGGTCCGCATCTCGGACGCGCGCATGAGCGGCACCGCCTACGGCACCGTCGTGCTGCACGTGGCGCCGGAAGCGATGGCCGGCGGCCCGCTGGGCATCGTCAAGGACGGCGACTTCATCGAACTCGATTGCAAGGCCGGCCGCCTGCACCTGGACGTGCCGGAAGAGGAGATCAAGACCCGTCTCGCCGACCGCGCCGAGAACCAGAAGGAGCCGCCGCGTACCGGTTACGCCGGCCTGTACCTGGATCACGTGCTGCAGGCGGACGAGGGCTGCGACTTCGACTTCCTCGTCGGCTGCCGCGGTTCGGCCGTGCCCAAGCATTCCCATTAATCCGGCGCCTCATGGTGGGCCCGGGGTGCCCACCCTACGGATCGACGCCGGAGGGTGGGCACCCCGTGGCCACGCGTGACGCCTGCGGCTTGTTGGCGTTAAGCG
>CBIHRX010000392.1:0-5619 GCA_966212555.1 uncultured Massilia sp. | reverse complement strand
CGGTGATGGCGCAGCAGCCGCGCGACGGCGTCCACGCGGCCGTCGAAGCCGATCTCGTAGAAGCGCTGCTCGATGCGGGCCGGTGCGTGCGCCGTGTCGACGGCGACCTCGAGCGGATCGCGCAGGAAGCGGGCGGTGGCGGCGCGGATGTCGTCCGGATACGTCGCCGAGAACAGCAGGGTCTGGCGATGGGTCGGGCATGCGTGCACGATGGCCGCGATTTCGTCGTAGAACCCCATGTCCGTCATGCGGTCGGCCTCGTCCAGCACGAGGGTGCGCAGGCGCGCGAGGTCGAGCGTGCGGCGCTGCAGGTGGTCGCGGATGCGGCCGGGCGTGCCGACGACGATGTGCGCGCCGAATTCCAGCGTCGCGATCTGCGGACGCATCGAGATGCCGCCCGTCAGCACGACGACCTTGACGTTGCCGATGCCGCGCGCGAGGCGGCGCAACTCGTTCGCGACCTGGTCGGCCAGTTCGCGCGTGGGGCACATGACGAGGCCTTGTACGGCGAACAGGGTCGGATTCAGCTTCAGCAGCATGCCGATGCCGAACGCGGCCGTCTTGCCGCTGCCGGTCTTGGCCTGCGCGATGAGGTCGCGGCCCTCCAGTGCCGGCGGCAGCGTGGCCGCCTGCACGGGCGTCATGGTCTTGTAGCCGAGCTGGTCGAGGTTGGCGAGGAAGGGGGCTGCCAGCGGCAGGGAGGAAAAGGCGGTGTCGGACATGGTGGCGGCGTTTCGTTGGCGCGACGAACCGGCGTTCATGTCGCGTGCTTCAGGATGCCGGCTTCCAGACAGGCAAGCCGGTGAGGTCCAGATCGGGATCGTGTTTCCAGACCGGCAGGCCGGTCGCATCGGTGTCTGCCAGGTCCAGCAGCATCAGCTGTTCCTGCTTCTGTGCCGCGCGGCGGGCCCGGGAACGCCTGGCGGTCGCCGGATCTGCGGACGGGGACGGAGAAAGAGCCGCGGCGGCATCGTCGTGCGGCGCCGGCTCGAAGCCGGGCAGGTCGAAGGTCGCGTTGTCTTTCTTGTCTCTCATGCGCTGCACTGGCCCAGAAAACAAAAGCCCGGCTGCAAGAGTCGGGCTTGTTGTTACGGTATTTGGTTGCGGGGACAGGATTTGAACCTGTGACCTTCGGGTTATGAGCCCGACGAGCTGCCAGACTGCTCCACCCCGCGTCTGAGAACGCTATTTTAACCCGATCGGCGCCGGAGCGCAAATCGGGTTTCCAAACCGCTCATCGGCCGGGTCAACTTCAAGCGACCCGCAGGCGCCACAGCGACGTCACTTCGGCCATGCGTGCCGCCGCCAGCGGGTCGTCGGGATCGCTGGCCTTCGGGTGCGTGGGGCGGATATCGTGGCGGCCCGCGACCTCCAGCCCGGCACCGCTGATCCAGCCGAGCAATTGATCACGCGACCGCAGGCCCAGGTGCTCGGCCAGGTCGGACAGGATCAGCCAGCCTTCGCCGCCGTCGCGCAGGTGCGCGTTCAATCCCGAAAGGAAACCTTTCAACATGCGGCTGTCGGGATCGTAGACCGCGTACTCGATGGCGGAACTCGGCTTGCCCGGCAGCCAGGGCGGGTTGCAGACGACGAGGTCGGCCCGGCCCTCCGGATACAGGTCGGCGCGCACGATCTCCACCTGCCCGGTGAGACCCAGGCGCTCGACGTTGGCGCGGGCGCAGCCGAGCGCGCGCTCGTCCACGTCGGTGGCGAGCACGCCCTGCAGGCCGCGATGCGCCAGCACGGCCGACAGCACGCCCGTACCGGCGCCGATGTCGAACGCGAGCTTCGCGCCGGCCGGCAACGGGGCTTGCGCGACGAGTTCGACATATTCGCCGCGCACGGGCGAGAACACGCCGTACCACGGGTGGATGCGCTCGTCGAGGGCGGGAATGAACACGCCCTTGCGGCGCCATTCGTGCGCGCCGATGACGCCCAGCAGTTCGCGCAGCGAGGCGACGTACGGTTCCGTCGCAGGGCCGTAGGCTTCCGTGCACGCGTCGCGCACGTCAGGCGCGCGGCGCAGCGGGATGCCGTGGTCCGCGTCGAACGGGATCAGGAGCATGGCCAGCGTGCGCGCGCGCTGCAGTTGCGCGAGGCGGTGGCGGTGGAATTGTTCGGTCAGCGTCGCCGCCGCCTTGCCGGCCTTGGCGCGCCTGGCCCGCGAACCTTGATGGTCGACGCGGCGCACGAGCGCCTGCAGCAGCTGGCGCGCGTTCTGGAAGTCACCGCGCCACAGCAGGGCCGTACCGTCCAGCGCAAGACGCCAGGCCGTGTCGGCGGCCATCGTGTCGTCCGCGAGCACGACCTTCTTCGGCGCCGGCCAGCCGCTTTCCGAGCGCCAGCGCGCCGAGCGTTCCTCGCCGTGTTCGATCCAGTGGATGCGCGCCGCGCCGTCGGGAGTCGTCATCGCCGCGTCCGATCAGTGGTGGTGGTGCCAGTGGAGTTCGTTCGACTCGACGAAGGACTTCACGGCATCCGGATTGCCGGTCGCGTGGCGCTTGATTTCGCCGCATTCGCAAATGCCCTGGTAGGGCTGGATGTGCGAGCAGGCGGACACTTTCTGCAGGGTGACCTTGACCGGCTTGCCGCATTTGGCGCACTTGAAGGTCAGGAAACGGGCGGGTTTGGTCATGATGAAGACGAATGACGGATCAATGAAAGGGGCGCATTTTAGCACTGCACGGTCACCGCGCTGCTGCCCCCGCCGGCCGGCCGCACGAGCACCTTGGTGGCAATGCGTTCCGTCATCTCCTGCACGTGCGAGATGACGCCGACCTTGCGGCCCAGCGACTGCAATGCGTCCAGCGCATCCATCGCGACGCCCAGCGTATCGCTGTCCAGGCTGCCGAATCCTTCGTCGATGAACAGCGATTCCACCTTGACCCGGTTCGACGACAGCGAGGCGAGACCCAGCGCGAGCGCCAGCGATACGAGGAACGATTCGCCGCCGGACAGCGAGTTCACGGAGCGCACTTCGCCGCCCATGTCCTGGTCGCGCACCATCAGCGCCAGCGACGGGCCGGCCGTGCTGACGACGCGCTCCAGCCGGTAGCGCCGCGCCAGCTGGGCCAGGTGCGTGTTGGCATAGCCGAGCAGTACGTCGAGCGTGAATTGCTGGGCGTAGTTGCGGAATTTCTTCCCGTCGGCCGAGCCGATCAGTTCCGCCAGCCTGGCCCACCGGTCCTCGATGGCGCGCTGGCGCTCGATCTCGGCCATCATCGAGCGGGCGCGCTCGCGCCGCTGCTCGTCTTCGCGGATGCGCATGGCGAGGCTGGCCGCGCTTTCGTGCGCGGCATCCCGTTCGGTCTGGGCACGGCGCAGCGCGGCGGCGACCGAATCGGCGCCCTGGGCCGGTGCGCTTGTCTGCGTGGTCGTCTGCGCGGCCGTCTGCTCGGCTGCCGCGCTTGCGGATGAGCCGTCCTCGGCCAGCGCATCCGGTTGTGCGGCGTCCGCACCGACGTCGGCCGGCGCCACCTCTTCGCGCAACCGCTCGTGCTGCTCGCGCTGCGCGCGGCGCTCGGCCAGCACGGCCGTCGCCTGGCGCAGCGCCGCGTCCAGTTCCTGCAGGGCCGCGCGTTCCTGCGCGATCCAGCCGGCACCCACCTGGAGCAGGGCGGCCAGCTGCTGTTCGTTGGCCACGCTTTCCAGCGCCGGGTCGCTGCCGTCGAAATCGTGGATCCACTGCGCGAGGCGCTCGCCGGCGTCGGCCAGCTCGCCCTGCAGGCCGGTGATGCGGCGCGCCGCCAGCGACTGCGCCTCGCGCACCCGCGCTTCCGCCTGCGCGGCCTGCAGGCTCGCGGCCTGGCAGCCGTTCACGGCTTCGCGTGCCGTGTTCACGGCGCCGGCCAGCCCCTGCTCGACGTCGCGCGCGGCGCGGCCTTCGAACAGTTCCGCACGCTCGGCGCGGCGCGCGGCCAGGTCCGTGTCGAGGCGGGCGTACTCGGATTCCGCGTCGACGAGGCGCCGGTCGGCATGCTCCACGCGCGTGGCCAGCGCGGCGTGTTCGGCGTCGAGGGTGCCGATGGCGCCCTGCAGCCGCGCCAGGCGCGCCGCCTGGTCGTTCCATGCGCGCGCCTCGTCGGCGCGGGCCTGGCGCCAGCCGGCCGGGTCGCGTTGCCATTGCACCTGCCAGCCGTCGCCGCATGCTTCCGCCAGCACCGGGTCCAGTTCGGCGAGCAATTCGGCCAGCGTGGCCGCGGCCGCCTCGCGCCGGGCGGCCAGCGCGGCGATGTCGGCATCCAGGCGCGCCAGCGTGCCCTGCGCCGTCTGCGCCGCGTCGAGCAGGCGCGCGTGTTCGCGGTTGGCCTGGTCCCAGGCTTGCTGGGCGGCGTCGCGCGCGAGTTCGGCGCGGCGCAGGTCGCCGTCGCGCGTCTCGAGTTCTTCGTAGGCCTTGCGCAGCGCGGCCTGTTCGGCGGCCAGCCAGCGGCCGCGGGCGTCCGTGCCGGCGTCGACGTCGGGCGCGTCCGCCGCGAGCGGATTGTCGGCCCATTCCGCGTCGAGCTGGGCGAGCGCGGCCGCGAGCCCGTCGCGCTCGCGCGCCAGCGCCGCCAGCCGTTCGCCCGCCGCGTCGATGGCGGCGCGCTGGCCGGCCTGCTGGTCGACGTTGGCGCGCTGTTCGGCGCGGCGCGCGGCCAGTTCGGCGGACAGCTCTTCCAGCACGGCGTGCAGCCGGTCGTCCTGGTGGCGGTACGGGTGTGCCGTGCCGCCGCACACGGGGCAGGCCTCGCCGTCGACGAGCGTGGCGCGGAGCTTTTCGACGCCGTCGGCGCAGGCCAGCTGGGCCGTCTTCAGCATGCGTTCGGCTTGCGTGGCGGCGGCGTCCAGCGCGATGCCCGCGGTGCGCGCGGCGTCGAGTCCGTCCTGGGCGCTGGCTTGCGCCCGGGTGGCTTGCGCGGTCTGCGTATCGAGGTCGGCCAGGCGGCCGCGCTGCGTGCGCAGCGCCTGCCATGTGTGGTCGAGCGAAGCGAGGTGTTCGCGCCGCTTGTCGAGCGTGCGGCGTTCGGCGCGCAGGGCGTCGGCGTCGATGCCGTCCAGCGCCGCCACCGCGTGCTTGCGCGCGGCTTCGCGCACGGCCAGCAGTTCGACCGACGACGACAGCGCGTGCGCCGTGCGCTGCGCCATCGCGGCGGCCTGTTCGGCACCGGCGCGGGCGCCGTCCAGGGCCTGGGCGCTGGAGACGTCCTGGCGCGCCGCCTGCCCGGCCTGGGTCAGGCGCTGGTCCCAGCGCGTCCATTGCGTGGCGAGCAGTTCGCGGGTGGCGTGCGCGGCGAGCCAGCCCGTCGTGTCGTGCAGGGCGCGCCGGCTCCCTTCCAGTTCCGCCGCCTTGGCCTGCAGGGCGGCTTGCGCCTGCGTGGATTCCATGCGCACGCCGTCGAGCGCGGCGCGCGCCTTCGCGTGGGCGGGCGCGAGCGTGTCCAGCGTGGCGTCGAGGGCTTTCGCGCGGTCCAGTTGCGGGGCGGCGGCGCGCTGTGCGTCCTCGGCCGCTTCCAGCTTGCGTTCGGCCTCCATCAGGCCGCGTGCCGCCTGTTGCTGGGCGTCGAGGGCGCGCGCCAGTTCATGTTCGCTGCCGGCCAGTTGCGCCTGCACCTGGCGCTGTTCGCCGGCCAGTCGGTTCAG
>CBIHRX010000391.1:0-5629 GCA_966212555.1 uncultured Massilia sp. | reverse complement strand
AGAATACTATCCGCACGTATCGCTGGGCGCCCTGCTCGGCAGCGCGACGACCTTGTCCGCCGGCCACCTGTTCGGCAGCGGTGCCAACGAGGGCGCCGCCCTGCTCGGCGTGCGCTGGCGCCTGTTCGACTTCGGCCGCATCGACGCGCAGATCGCCCAGGCCAGGGGCCGCGAGGCGGAATCGCTCGCCGCCTACCGCCTCGCCGTGCTGCACGCGACGGAAGACGTCGAGAACGCCTTCTCGGCGCTGGCCAACCGCACGCGGCAGACAGCCGTGCTCGTGCGCGGCGAGGATGCGCTGGCCCGCGCGCGCACGGCGTCGTTCGCGGCCTACCGGCGCGGCGCCGGCAGCCTGGTCGAGGTACTGCGCGCGGACGACACGCTGCTGCGCACGGCCGATGCGCGCGCCCAGGCGCAGGCGGACGTGGCGCGGGCCGCCGTGGCGGCCTACAAGGCGCTCGGGGGCGGGTGGGACCCGGCGCACGGCACGGAACAGGTGGCGGCCCGCTGACGGCCGGTCAGCGCCTCAGCTCCGACATGATCTTTTCGGCGAGGAAGTCGCACGGCGGCCGCTTCGACTTGGTGCTGCGCGCGAGGATGACTTCGAGCGGATCGATTTCCGGCAGCCCCTGCGCCTGACCGAGCAGGCTCAGATGCGCGGGCACGGCGCAGCGCGCGAGGGGTGCCACGGCGAGGCCCGCCTCCACCATGCTGAGCAGGCCCATCAGGCTGGGGCTCTCGTACGACGTCCGGTAGGGAATCCGCGCCTTTTCCAGGCTGCGGATCGCATTTTCGCGGGCCACGCTGCCGGGCAGGAACACGGCAATGGGCAGCGGGCGCTCGCGCGACAGGTCGCGGGCGCCGGGTGTCGCGGCCCACACCATCGGTTCGAACCGGACGAACTCGCCGGACAGCCCTTTTACGCGCGTCGCGCACACGAGGTCGACGGAACCGTCCTTGACCATCGGCGCCAGCGCCACGCTCGGCAGGCCCACCACCTGGATCTGCACCTTGGGATACGTGGCGGAAAATTTCTTGAGGATGGGCGGGAACAGCGACGACGCGTAATCGTCCGGCACGCCGATGACGACGCGGCCCGTGATGTCCGGCCGCACGACCGCGGCCCACGCCTCGTCGCGCAGCGCCAGCATGCGCCGGGCGTAGGTCAGCAGGACTTCGCCGTCCTGCGTCGGCGTCACGCTGCGCGGACCGCGCACGAACAGCGGCTTGCCGAGCGCGCCCTCGAGCGTCTTGATCTGCATGCTCACGGCCGATTGCGAGCGGTGCACGACTTCCGCCGCGCGGCTGATGTTGCCGGTGTCCGCCACGGCCACGATCATGGCCAGGACGTCGAGATCGAGTGCCTTCATAGGTATCAGAAAAACTGATTGGTTGATTCAGTATTATGCGATTTTCTTGGGACTTCGTGTGCGGCATAGTAGCGCAAAAGGAGTCAACGATGAACGCACGCACCGACCAGCACGCCCTGTCCGTACCCGAGATCTATTTCGCCACCCTGCCGTCCGGCGTGCGCATGCCGTACGTGACGCGCGGCACCGGCGCACCGCTGCTGTTCGTCCACGGCTCGCTGTGCGACTACCGCTACTGGAACGGGCAGATGGCCGTCCTGTCGCAGCGCTTCCGGTGCGTCTCCGTGAGCCTCAGCCATTATTGGCCGGCCGACGACCTCGCGCTGCAGGGTGCGTTCAACTGGTGGACGCACGTCGCGGAACTCGCCGAATTCATCACCGCCATGGACCTGGGCCCCGTGCACCTGGTCGGCCACTCGCGCGGCGGCTGCGTCGCATTCCACCTGGCGCGCGACTATCCGCACCTGGTGCAATCGCTGACGCTCGCCGATCCGGGCGGCCCGCTGCACGTGGACGGCACGCCCGACGCCCCGCTGCCGCCGGCCACCGAAGCGCTGCGCGCACGGGCCGCGCAGCTGATCGAAGACGGCGCGATCGAAGCCGGCCTGGAACTGTTCGTCGACTCCGTCAGCATGCCGGGCATCTGGCGCAAGAGTCCCGCGGCGTTCCGCACGATGGCGATCGACAACGCGGCCACGCTGCCGATGCAGTTCCGCGACCCGCTGCCCGCCTACACCCGCGCCGCGGCGCAGGCCGTCGCCTGCCCGACGCTGCTGATCGCGGGCGCAAGGAGCCCGCAGATGTACCGCAGCAACGTCGAGCAGCTGGCGGCATGGATGCCGCGCGCCGGGACGCGCACGATCGCGGGCGCATCGCATGGCATGAACGTGACGCATGCGGCGGAGTTCAACCGCGTGCTGGAAGCGTTCGTCGGCGCGTGAACCGGCGCATACCCATATCGACTTGAATCAAGTCGGCCAGCGGACTAGCATGACCAGTGTGCTTGACAGCACGCGTCAGCGGGAACGCGCGGCACTAAGCGGAAGAATCCCGGTCGAACGACTGCACCACGGCCATCCCGGCCGCGTGGCGCATCTTCGGAAGGAGCTGCGATGTACAAGACGATCGTCGTCCACGTCGACGGCAGTCCGCAGCAGGACAGCCGCATGGCCGCCGCCGCCCGCCTCGTCCGCGAGCACGGCGCGCACCTGGTGGGCAGCGCGGCGACGGGCATCTCGTGGACGGACTATCTGCTGCTGACCGGATCCATGGCCGCGCCGGTCCCGCCGGCGGATTTCGACGGCCTGCGCGAGACCGCGGCCCTGCACCTGCAAGGGTTCACGGACCAGGCCGCCAAGCTGGGCGTGGCCTCGGTGGAAACGCGCCTCGTCGAGGACACCGCCGACGGCGCGCTGCTGCTGCAGGCGCGCTATGCCGACCTGGTCGTGCTCAGCCGTGACGTCGATCCCGGGCCCGGCATCCCGCCCCGCGTGCGCAGGCTGCCGGAACACGTGGCGTTGCGCGGGCCGCGGCCGGTGCTGGTCGTCCCGCCCGGTTACGCGGACCAGGCGATCGCTTCCACGGTCGTGGCCGGCTGGGACGGCAGCACGCAGGCATTGCGCGCCCTCGCCGCCGCCCTGCCGTTGCTGGCGCGTGCGGACAGCGTGCGGCTCGTCCTCGTCAATCCCGGCCAGTTGTCCGACGCGCATGGCGAACAGCCGGGCGCCGACATGGCGCTGTACCTGGCACGCCACGGCGTGAAGGTCGACGTCGTGCTCGAGCGCACGCATGCGACGGCCGGCGACGCCCTGATGGCGCTCGCGCGCGCCGCGGGTGCCGGGCTGATCGTGGCCGGCGCCTATGGCCACAGCCGCTACCGCGAATGGGTGCTGGGCGGCGTGACCCGCGAGCTGCTGGAGCGCACGCCGGTGCCGCTGCTGCTGGCCCATTGAGGCCGCCATGAACATCGACGACGTCAGCCTGGCGCGGCAGGAGACGGTTGCCGGCCCGCGAAGCGGCGGGCTGACCGGCACGGAGGCCGCGCGCCGGCTCGCGGCCGATGGGCCCAACACGCTGCCGGACCGTGCCCGGCGCGGCTGGCGCACCATCGTCGGCGAGGCGGCGCGCGAACCGATGTTCGTGCTGCTGCTCGGCGCCGCCCTGCTCTACCTGCCGCTGGGCGAGCCGCGCGAGAGCGTCTTCCTGCTGCTGATGGTCGTGCTCATGCTCGGCATGACGCTCTACCAGGAGGGGCGGACGGAACGCGCGCTGCAGGCCCTGCGCAGCCTCAGCGCCCCGGCCGCGGCGGTGATCCGCGACGGCCGCCTCCAGCGCGTGCCGGCGGCGGACGTGGTACGGGGCGACCTCGTCGCGCTGGCCGAAGGCGACCGCGTGCCCGCCGACGCGGTATTGGTGGAGACGAACGGCCTGCTGGCCGACGAATCGCTGCTGACGGGCGAATCCGTGCCCGTCGGCAAGCGGACCGGGCTGCCCGACGAGCCACGGGTTTCCCCCGGCGGCGCGGATCTGCCCTGGGTCTTCGCCGGCACCCTCGTCGTCCAGGGCGACGGCCTGGCGCTCGTCGCGGCCACCGGTGCGCGCAGCGAGCTGGGACGCATCGGCGCGGCGCTCGGCACGATCCGCCCGCCGTCCGGGCGCCTGCAGCACGAAACGCGCACGCTGGCGCGCCGGCTGGCCATCCTCGGCGTCGCCGTCAGCCTGTTGCTCGTGCTGCTGCTCGGCTGGCGCTCGGGCGACTGGCTCGATGCGCTGCTGGCCGGCGTCGCGTTGTCGATGTCCGTGCTGCCGGCCGAGTTTCCCGTCATCCTCACCGTGTTCCCCGCGATCGGCGCCTGGCGGCTCGCGCGCAGCCACGTGCTGACGCGGCGCCTGGCCGCCATCGAAATCCTCGGGTCGACGTCGGTACTGTGCGTCGACAAGACCGGCACGCTGACGGAAAACCGCATGGCGCTGCGCAGCCTGTGGCGCGCCGGCGCCGGCCACGAGGTGGTACAGGGCGCAACGTTGCCGCCGGCGCTGCGCGAGCTGCTCGACGCCGCCGTGCGCGCCAGCCGTCCCCGGTCCCCGGACCCCATCGAGGAAGCGCTGCGGCAGGCCGACGCCGCGCAGCCGGCACGGGCCCCGCCCGATCCCCCGCCGTCCATGGTGCGCGAGTACGGCTTGCGGCCGCATTGGCCGGCAATGGTCAGGATCTGGCGCGACGATCGTCAGGCCGTTGCCGTGGCCAAGGGTGCGCCGGAAACCATCACCGGACTGTGCGCGCCGGAAGACCGGGCGCCGGCGCTGGCGGCCGCGGCGGAGATGGCGCGTGCGGGGCTGCGCGTGCTTGCCGTCGCGGAGGCGCGCGACGTCGCCGCGCCGTGGCCGGACGACCCGGCGAGGTGGCGTTACCGCCTGCTCGGGCTGGTGGCGCTGGCCGATCCGCTGCGCTCGGACATCCCGGACGCGATGGCGGAATGCCGCCGCGCGGGCGTGCGCGTGCTGATGATCACGGGCGACCATCCCGAGACCGCATACGCCATCGCGCGCCAGGCCGGCCTGGCGGCCGGCGCCACCGTCACGGGGCCGGAGATCGCACGGCTGGACGCGGCGGCGCTCGCGGCACGGCTCGAAGGCGTCAGCGTCTGCGCGCGCATCATGCCGGGCCAGAAGCTGGCGATCGTGCGTGCGCTGCAACGGCACGGCGCCGTCGTCGCCATGACCGGCGACGGCGTCAACGACGCGCCGGCCCTGCGCGCGGCGAACGTGGGCGTGGCGATGGGGATGCGGGGCACCGACGTGGCGCGCGAGGCGGCCGAGCTGACGCTGCTGGACGACCGCTTCCCGTCCCTCGTGCTGGCATTGCGCGCGGGACGGCGCATCTTCGACAACATGCGCAAGTCGATGCGTTACGTCGCCGCCGCGCACGTGCCGATCGCCGTGCTGGCCCTGCTGCCGCCGCTGCTGGGCTGGCCGGTACTGCTGTATCCGCCGCACATCGTGTTCCTGGAACTGGTGATCGATCCGGCCTGTTCGCTCGCGTTCGAGAACGAGCCGGAAGAACCCGACCTGATGCGCCGCCCGCCGCGCCCGCACGACGAGTCCGTGCTGGCGCCGCGCGCCTTGCTGGCGGCCCTGCTGCGCGGGCTGTGGGCGGCGCTGCTGCTGGCCGCCTGCTACGGCTGGGCGCTGAGCCGGCTGCCGCCCGCGCAGGCGGGCGCGACGGCGGTCTGCGCCCTCATCCTGTGCAACCTCGGGTT
>CBIHRX010000390.1:0-5727 GCA_966212555.1 uncultured Massilia sp. | reverse complement strand
CGCCCTCCAGCGCGATGCCGCGCAGTTCGGGCAGGCGGACCAGGTCGACCAGGTAGGACGGCGCGGCCAGCCGCTGCTTCAGCGTCGGAATGAGCGTCATGCCGCCGGACAGCGCCTTGGCATCGGGATGCTCGTCCAGGAAGGCCAGCGCCTGCGCGAGCGTGGCCGGCCGGACATAGGAAAGTGCGTACACGTTGTCTCTCTCAGGACTGTTGCAGGAAATCGCCGACGGCGCGCGCGAGTGCGAGGGGCGTCTCGAGCATGGGGTAATGCCCGCACCCGTCCAGCACCTCCAGCGTCGCGTTCGGGTACCAGGCAAGCCAGGTCCGCTCCATCAGCTCGGGCGTCAGCGTCGGGTCGTGGGCGCCGGCCAGCACCTTGACGGGCACGGGGTTGCCGCGCACGCGCTCGGAAAAATCGACCGTGCCCCAGTCGCGCAGGTAGCCGGAAAACGCCTGCGGCGCCGTGCAGGCCGCCGAGTCGAGCGCCTGGCGCCGCAGCCACACCGCGGGCAGCCGGCGGCCGGTCGAGAAATCGAGGATGAACCGGCGCTGCGCCACGTCGTGCGCGGCCTTGTCGAACATGGCGAGGCGCTGGTCGTCCATGCGCGAGCCGCAGGCCGGTACCGCCGTGAGCGCGACCATGCGCTCGATGCGGCCCGGCGCCGCCGCCAGCAACACGCGCTGGATCGCCACGCCGCCCATCGAATGGCCGACGAGCGAGAAGCGTCCCCACCCCAGGGCGGCCGCCAGTTCCAGCGCGTCCGCGGCGGCTTCCTCGAAGGTGTAGTTGCCGGGGATGGCCCTGGCCCGGCCGTAGCCGCGGTAGTCGAAGAACACCCAGGTGGCCGCGTCGGGATCGAGTCCTTCGCAGAACGCGCGCCAGTCGCCGGCGTGCCCGAAGGCGCCGCCGAACACCATCACCTTGCGGGGGCCGCGCCCGAAATCGTGGCCGAACTGCGCCAGTTGCGTGGTCGTCGGGTATGCCATCACGACCTCCCGCCGGCGACGGGCAGCGCCGGTTCGATGCGGCCGCGGCACTCGCCGAAGCCGATGGACACGGCGCCCGGCCGCTGCGCGCGGGCGCGCAGCACGATCTCGTCGCCGTCCTCGAGCGCCGTGCGGAATTCCTCGGGCCCTACCTTCAACGGATCGGCGCCGGCGTTCGTCAGCTCGGTGATGCAGGCGCGCGCGGCGTCGTCGGCGCCGGAGATCGTGCCGCTGCCGATCAGGTCTCCCGGCCGCAGGTTGCAGCCGTTGCTCGCGTGGTGGGCCAGCATCTGGCCGAACGTCCAGTACAGGTTCTGCAAATGCGTGCTCGTGATGCGCAGCGGGCCTGCGCCGGCGGCGCGGCGGCCGGGCGTCGACAGCCAGGCATCCAGCGCGATGTCGATGCCGCCCTCGGCCTGGTCCTGCGCGTCGTGCAGGTGCGGCAGCGGGGCCGGGTCACCGGCGGGGCGCGGCGGCGCCGGCAGGCGAAACGGCGCCAGCGCTTCCTGGGTCACGATCCACGGCGAGATCGACGAGATGAAGCTCTTGCCGAGGAACGGGCCGAGCACTTGTTCCCACCACTGGATGCTCTTGGCCGACCAGTCGTTCAGCAGGCAGTAGCCGAAGATGTGGTGGCCGGCCGCGGCGATCGGGATCGGCTGGCCCAGGACGTTGCCCTGGCCGACGAAGGCCGCGAGCTCCAGTTCGAAGTCGAGCATGGGCGCGGGGCCGTATTCGACTTCCCCGTCCCGATTGCGGTACTGGCCGAGCGGGCGGCGCACCGGCGTGCCGCTGACGCGGATCGACGAGGCGCGGCCGTGGTAGGCGATCGGCAGCGACTTGAACGCGGGCGGCAGCGGGTCCTTCAGGCCCTTGTAGCGGCCGTGGCGCTCCGTGTGGTGCAACGACGTGAGGAAATCGCTGTAGTCGCCGATCTCGCACGGCAGCTGCATCGTCGCGTGCGCCATCGGCACGAGGATGTGCTCGCGCATGGCTTCGGCGCGGGCGCGGCGCGGGCCGTCGCTGCGGAGCAGGTCCGACAGCGCGGCACGCAGGGCCGACGCGTAGTGCGGTCCGAGCGCCATCAGGCCGTTCAGGCGGCCCTCGGCGCAGGCGCGCGCGGCCTTGCCGGCGTCGCCGTCGAGCAGGCCGGCGCCGAGCAGCGCGTCGAGGTCGGCGATCTCGTCGCCGATCGCGACGCCGGCGCGCGCGCGCCGGCCGTCCGAGAACACGCCGAACGGCAGGTTCTGGATCGGGAACTCGGCATCGGGCACGTTGGCCGAGGCCACCCAGGCGCGGCGCGCGGGGTCGTGGGTCGGGTTCAGGAGCGCCATGTCAGTGCGCCGCCTTTTCCGCGCTCCAGGCGTCGAGCAGGCCGCGTGCCTCGGCGCGGAAGTCCGCGTGCTGCTCGGGCGTGCCGGTCGGCGTCGTGAGCTCGAGGCGGAAGCCGTTCGGGTCGAAGAAGTAGATCGACTTGACGAAGTGGTGGTCGACGGGGCCCAGCACCTCCACGCCGGCCGCCTGCAGGCGCCCCTTCATGTCTTCCAGGTCCGCGAGGCTGTCCACGCGCAGGGCGATATGATTGACCCAGGCCGGCGTGTTGGCCGACGGCGCGGCGCACACGCCGTCCCCGAGGTCGAAGAACGCGATGTTCGAGCCGTCGTGCATCTCGAAGAACAGGTGCACGTACGGGCAATACTCTCCGGTGCTGGGCACGCGGTCGAGGCGGATGACGTGCACCAGCGGCAGGCCGAGCAGGTCTTCGTAGAAGGCCCGGGTTTCCTCGGCGTCGCGGCAGCGCCAGGCGAAGTGATGCAGTCCGCGCACGGCGGGCGGCTTGGTCATGATGTCTCCTTGTGCGGTTGGCTTACAGGGGAACGGCGTCGACGTCGTACTGGAACAGCCATTCGTAGCGTTCCTTGACGCGGTCCTCGCTCCATTCGGTACTGACGTAGGCGGCGGCGCCGCCGGCGTGGCCGAGCGTCGGGTTGTGGAAGCGCGCCGCGTTCGCCGCCGAGCCGCGCACGATGCGCGCGGTCCGTTCGTGGCGCGCCGCCTCGTAGCTGCGCAGCGCCCGCGGCAGGTCGCCGCGGTACTGGTCCAGCGCGCGCGCCAGGACGTAGCCGTCCTCCAGCGCCATGCCGGCCCCCTGCGCCAGGAACGGCAGGGTCGGGTGGCAGGCGTCGCCCAGCAGGGTCACGCTGCCCTTCGACCATTGCGGCATCGGGTCGCGCACCATCAGCGCCCATTTGTACGGGACGTCGATGGCGCGGATCATCGTCTGCACGTCCTCGTGCCAGCCGGCGAAGTCGCGCAAACACTCCTCGTGCGTACCGCGCTCGGACCAGGACTCGACTTCCCAGCCGCCGCCCTCCACCGCGCCCACGAAGTTCACGAGCTCGCCGCCGCGCAGCGGATACTGGATCACGTGCGCGCCCGGTCCGACCCAGTTGCTGCCGTACGGTTCGCGCAGGTGCGCCGGCAGGTCGGACGCGCGGATCACGCCGCGCCAGGCCATGATGCCGGAGAAGCGCGGCGCGTCCGGTCCGAACAGCGCTTCGCGGGTGCGCGAGTGGACGCCGTCGGCGCCGATCACGAGGTCGGCAGTCCAGGTCGTGCCGTCCGCCGCATGCACCGTGACGCGGCCATCGTCGTGCTGGCGGTGGCCGTCGACCTTGACGCCCAGCCGGATCGCGTCCGGGTTGCGCCGGCGCACGCCATCGGCCAGCACGGCGTGCAGGTCGGCGCGGTGCAGCGTGAAGTACGGGTAGCCATAGCGTTCGCGGGATACGGCGCCCAGGTCGAACAGCGGCCAGGCCTGGCCCGTGTTCCACAGGCGCACGCGCTTGCCCGCCGGTTCGGACGCGATGCGTTCCAGTTCGGGGCCCAGGCCGAGGCGGTACAGGACGCCGGTGGCGTTGGCGCTGAGCTGGACGCCTGCGCCGATCTCCTTGAGCTGCGCGGCCTGTTCGAGGACGGTGACGTGGAAGCCCCGGTCGAGCAGGGCATTGGCGGCGGTCAGGCCGCCGAGGCCGGCCCCGATGATGACGATGTTCATATGCTGTCTCGCTGAGTTCTTGTGCGACCCAATATAAAGAAAGGGTCAGGCGAGCGGAAGCAAAAAGAATTTATCGTTTAATCGGGAAATTCGAACAATATAAACAGTTTGGATCGAATGGTCAGGGCGCCGGGGCGGCGCGCTTGCGGCTCTTCTTCAGCACGGGGTTGCCGCCGCTGAATTCCTGCGCCACCTGCTCGAACACGGCCGACAGCTGGGACAGCGTTTCGTTGCTGGCGCGGCCCGCGCGCGTGATGCAGTAGAACGGCAGTTCGATGGTCGGCCGGATCGGATGCAGGCGCACGCGGTAGCGCTGGCAGGCGGCCGCCGAGATCGACGGCACCACGGCCACGCCGAAGCCCGCCTCCGCCATCGCGATGGCCGTCTCGAGGTGGCCGACGAAGGTGCGCTTGCCGGTGGTGACGGCGGCCGCGCCGAGGTTTTCCTCGACCATGCGCTGGATCGGCGTATCGCCCAGGAAGCAGATCAGCGGGACGCCCTGCAGCGCGCGCCAGGTTTCCTGCTCGGCGCTGAAGTCCGGCCAGTCGGTCTCCTGCAGGCCGGTGGCGAGCATCAGCCGGGTCGGGAAGATCTGCAGGCGTTCGACGCCGGATTCCTTGCGGAAGAACGGGCCGAACGCGGCGTCCAGCGCCCCGTCCTCGACCATGCGCAGCAGCTCGGACGGCGTGCTGTCGACGATTTCCACGCGCACCAGCGGGCACAGGTTGGCAAAGCGGCTCAGCACCGCCGGCATCAGGCTCACGGCAATGTGCGGCATCACGCCCACGCGCAGCAGGCGCTGTTCCTCGCGGCCGATCTTGCGCAGTTCGAGCGCCGCGTTCTCGATGGTCTCGACGATGTGGGCGGCCGTCGGCAGGAACATGCGCCCGGCCTCGGTCAGGGCGACCGAGCGCGTCGTGCGGTCGAGCAGGCGGCACTGCAGCTGGGTTTCGAGTTCACGGATGATGGCCGACAGCGCCGCCTGCGACAGGTGCAGGCGTTGCGCCGTCTTGGTAAAGCTGGCGGCCTGCGCGACGCCGAGGAAGACCTTGAGCTGCCTGAGAGAGAGGTTCATGACGCATACCGCCGGCCGCTGCCGGCAACGGATTCCGAAACGCCCATTCTAGCAGCGCGGATCAGGTCCGGATCGGCATGGCCAGCCATGGGTGGCGGGCCAGCCGTTCGCGCTCGAACGCGGCGATGCGTTCGCGCCGGCGCAGGGTCAGTCCGATCTCGTCCAGGCCGTTCAGCAGGGCGTGGCGCACCGCGGGTGCGATGTCGAAGGATGCAGCGAAGCCATCCGGCCCCGTCACGCGCTGCCGTTCGAGATCGACGCGCAGGCGGCATCCCGCTTCGCTTTCCGCGGCCGCGAACAGGACTTCCAGCGCGGCGTCGCCCAGCTCGACCGGCAGCACGCCGTTCTTCGTACAGTTCTGGCGGAAGATGTCGGCGAAGCCCGCCGCGACGATCGCGCGGAATCCGTACTGCAGCAGCGCCCAGGGCGCGTGCTCGCGCGAGCTGCCGCAGCCGAAATTGCGCCCGGCCAGCAGGATGGTCGCATCCCGGTAGCGCAGCTGGTTCAGCACGAAGTCCGGGTTCGGCCGGCGCATGGCCGGGTCCTGGCCCGGTTCGCCCGGGTCGAGGTAGCGCCAGCTGTCGAACAGGTTCGGGCCGAAGCCC
>CBIHRX010000389.1:0-5755 GCA_966212555.1 uncultured Massilia sp. | reverse complement strand
CAGCGCGCGTGCACGCCGATGAGCGCGGCGCCCGCCGCGGCCAGCAGTACGCAGCCGGCCGTGAGCCGGCGCAGCGGCGCGGGCCCGGCCGCGCGTGGCCGGGCGACCGCTTGCGTACGCGTGCCCGCACGCATGTTGCGCGCGCGCCGCAAGCGCGTCCGGTTGGCCGCGACGGCCGCGACGAGCGTTCCGATCATTGTCGTGTTCTCCCCCGTTGTGTCCGTGCGCGCCTCGCCGGGGGTAGGTGAAAGCCTGTCCTGCATATCAGCGCTTCATCCGCCGTTTCGTGCGGTTCGTCGCACGCCGCTGGAGACCGGGAACGCCCGCGACTACAGTACAACCATCGACAAACGCTTCACCATCCAACCCCGAGGAGAGCATCATGAACGTCATCAAGCACATGGAAGCCGCCTTCATCGTCGCACTGAGCCTGGCCGCCGCCGGCAGCGTGGCCGTCGACACCCTGAAGCCGGCCCGGGCCACCGCACCTGTCCTCGCCACGACGGCGGGCATCCCGGTCGTGCACGTCACGGCGAAACGCCTGACCCCGGTCGAGAAGCAGCAGATGCTGGCGCTGGAACGCGTGCGGAGCCGCGCATGATGCGCATGGCGGGGATGGCTGTTGCAGTCCCCGCACACAATCTGTTTCAGATGTAAGAGTGTGCTTCAGTCGCTGTATCGTTCCGCCCGCCGCGCTATATTGGTCACATCCGAAGTCCGGATTGGAGACCAACATGAAACGCCTCACGCTTGCCGCTTTGATCGCCATCGGCGCCGCCGCCGCCCCGCTTCCTTCCATGGCTTACAGCAATGTCAGCCTGTACATCAGCACCGCCCCGCCGGCCCCGTTGTACGAACGCGTCCCCGCGCCGCGCCACGGTTATGTGTGGGCGCCCGGCCACTGGGCCTGGACCGGCCACCGCCATGCGTGGGCACCGGGTTACTGGGTCGCCGAGCGCCCGGGCTATGCCTACCGCGCACCGGCCTGGTACCAGGGGAATGGCGGCTGGTACATGCAACCCGCCGCCTGGACGCCGTACGGCCCCGACCGCGACCGCGACGGCGTGCCCGACCGCTACGAGCGCCGCTATGACCGCGGGTACGACCGTCCATATTACGGCGGCCGCGAGTATTACCGTGGCCGCGATCGCGACCGCGACGGCATCCCCGACCGCTATGAACGGGGCAGCCGCCGCTGGGACGAAGACCGTGACGGCGTGCCGAACCGCTACGACCGCGACCGCGACGGCGACGGTGTGCCGAACCGCTGGGATCACCGGCCGGACAACCGGTACCGCCGCTAGTTCTGACGACAGCGCCACCCGGCGCTGTTTTTCTTTGTAGTATCCTCTCGGCATGAACGATTTCCCCGACCTGGACCGGATCGCCTACAAGGCCGAGCGCGCCGCGAGCCGCCGCCTGGCGCAGGCCGAAGGGCTGACCGCCGACCAGGCGCTGCGCCGGACGCTGGAACGGGCGGCCGGCGCCGCCGGCCTCGCGGCCCTCGTCGAGGTGCGCACCGGCATGCTGGCGGCGCAGGCGGCACGCGATGCTGCCCGCGACGCGATCAAAGGTGCCGCCAAGGCCGCCGCGTCCGCCCGGCGCGACGCGCAACCGACCGCCTGGCGCGGCTGGTTCGACGGCTCCGCGAAGCCGAATCCGGGCCGCTGCGGCATCGGCGTGCGCATCGAAGGCCCGGATGGCGCGCACATCGAACTCGCCCGGCCGGCCGGCCACGGCAACAGCAGCGAAGCGGAGTACCGCGCCCTGATCGCCTTGCTGGAGACGGCGATCGCCCATGGCGCTCAGGCGTTGACCGTGCATGGCGACAGCCGGGTCGTGATCGACGACGTGACCGGCCCCGACCTGTATGCCGCGCCCGCGCTGGCGGGCTACCGCGCCCGGGCGCTGGCGCTGATCGGGCTGCTGCCCGACGTGCGCCTGCGCTGGGTGCCGCGCCACAAGAACACCGGGGCCGACGCGCTGTCGCAGCGTGCCCTCATTTCCATGGACACCGATGCAAGCATCCCATCCTGAACTCGACGCGTGGCGTCCCCGCCTCGCGCAACTGGCCGCGCAGGCGGTCGCCGACCAGGGCCCCGACGGCGCCCATGACCTGAACCACTTCGAACGCGTGTGGCGCAATGCGCAGGCGCTGCTGGCGCAGTACCGCGAGGCCGATCCTCTCGTCGTGCTGGCGGCGTGCTACCTGCACGACCTCGTCAACGTGCCGAAGGACGATCCGCGCCGCTCGAGCGCGTCGCGCCTGTCGGCCGGACTGGCGCGGGAGCGGCTGGCGGCGCTCGGCTTCCCGGCCGACAAACTGGCGGCGGTCGCGCACGCGATCGAGGCCCACAGCTTTTCCGCCGGCGTCCCCGCCACGACGCTGGAAGCCCGCATCGTGCAGGACGCCGACCGCCTGGACGGCCTGGGCGCCGTCGGCCTCGCGCGCATGTTCTACATCGCGGGCCGCATGGGCAGCGCCCTCGCCCACGGCAGCGATCCGCTCGCGCTCGACCGTCCGCTCAACGACAAGTCGTACTCGCTCGACCACATCGAAGCGAAACTGGCACGCCTGCCCGGCATGATGCAGACGGACGCCGGCCGCCGGCTGGCCGAGGACCGGCTGGCCACGCTGACGGCGTTCCGCAGCGCGTTCGCGGCCGAATGGACTGGCATCGCGCAAGTCGAGGCTTGACCGTCGGGCAACCTGTTGTCTCCACGGCAATCGGTGCTACCATTAGTGCTTTCCGCATCGTCACGGGAAGCCCATGGCCAAAAGCGCGAACCTGAATTTCGTCCTCATCTGCGTGTTCGTCGACATGCTCGGCATCGGCCTCATCGTGCCCGTGCTGCCGAGCCTCGTGGGCGAATTCGTCCCCGACCGCGCGCAGCAGGCGCTGTGGTACGGCGTGCTGGGCGCCACGTTCGGGCTGATGCAATTCCTGTTCATGCCGATGGTGGGCGCGCTGTCCGACCGCATCGGCCGCCGCCCCGTACTGCTGTATTCGATGGGCGGCATGTGCATCAACTTCCTCGCCACCGCGTGGGCGCCGAACCTCGCGTGCCTGTTCATCGGGCGCGTGATCGGCGGCGCGTCGTCGGCCAGCATGTCGGTTGCGTCCGCCTACGCGTCGGACGTGTCGACGCCGGAGAACCGCGCGAAGAGCTTCGGCAAGATCGGCGCCGCGTTCGGCTTCGGCTTCATCTGCGGCCCCATCCTCGGCGGCCTGCTGGGCAACATGGGGTTGCACCTGCCGTTCTACGTGGCGGCCGCGCTGTCCGCCGCGAACTTCGTCTATGGTTACTTCGCCGTGCCGGAATCGCTGCCGCGCGAGCGCCGCGCGCCGTTCCAGTGGTCGCGCATCAACCCGTTCGGCTCGCTGCTGCGCCTCGCGCGCCGCACCGACATCCGCGGCCTGATCGTCGTCTACACGCTCGTCGCCTTCGCCCAGATGATGCTGCAGTCGACGTGGGTCCTGTTCACGACGTTCCGCTTCGACTGGACGCCGCGCGACAACGGCATCGCCCTGTTCTGCGTGGGCGTGTGCTCGATCGTCGTGCAGGCGGGGCTGCTCGCGCCGCTGATCCGGCGCTTCGGCGAGGTGCGGCTGTCGCTGATCGGCCTCGCGTCCGGTGCCGTCACCTATTTCCTGTATGCGATCGCGACGCGGGGCTGGATGATGTACGTCTTCATCCTCTGCAACCTGCTGTCGTTCGCGGCCGGGCCGGCGCTGCAGGGGATCCTGTCGAAATCGTCGTCGAGCCGCGAACAGGGCGAGCTGATGGGCTCCCTGCAATCGGTCAGCAGCATCGGCCTCGTCGTCTCGCCCCTCGTCGGCACCCTGCTGCTGGGCGCCGCGAGCCACTTGCCGCCGCAGGACTGGCGCGTGGGCGGGCCGTTCTTCCTGTGCGCCGCGATGCAGGCGGCCGCACTGCTCGTCGCGCACCGCTACTTCCGCAGCCACGGCATCCCGGAGACGGCACCGGCCGCCGAGCAGGCGTGACGCCGTCCGTCCTGCTGGCAGTCCTGGGCGCGGCGCTGCTGCACGCGAGCTGGAACGCCCTGCTCAAGCGGCGCGGCGAACCGCTGCTCGCGACGGTGCTGGTCGTGGCCGGATCGGCCGGCATCGCCATCGTGCTGTTGCCGTTGTTGCCGGCGCCCGCGCGGGACAGCTGGCCGTTCATCGCCGCGTCGAGCGTCGTCCAGACGATCTACTACCTGCTGCTCATCGAGACTTACCGCGACGGCCAGGTCAGCCATGCCTATCCCCTGATGCGCGGCTGCGCGCCGCTGCTCGTCGCGTTGGTGAACGGGCCGCTGACGGGCGACCGGATGAGCGCCGGCCAGTGGGTCGCCATGCTCCTGATCTGCGGCGGGGTGCTGGCGCAATGGCTCGCCGCGCCTGCCGCCGGCGCGCGCCGCACGACCGTGTTCGCGCTGCTGACGGCCTGCGTGATCGCGACCTACACGCTGATCGACGGCCAGGGCGTGCGCCGCTCGCGCGCCCCGGCCGCGTACACGCTGTGGATCTTCCTGCTGACGGGCGCCGGCGTGTGCGCCTGGACGGCCCGCGGCCGCATGGGCGCGCTGCTTGCGTTCGCACGGGCGAATCCGTTCATGGCGCCGCTGGGGGGCCTCGCCTCCGTCGGCGCGTACGGCATCGCGCTGTGGGCGATGACGCGGGCCCCGGTCGCGGCCGTTGCCGCGCTGCGCGAGACGTCGATCCTGTTCGCGACCGCGATCGCCGCCTTCATCCTGCGCGAACCGATCGGCCGCGCACGGCTGGCGGCCGTCACCCTGATCGCGTGCGGCGCGGTCGCGATGCGGCTGGCCTGACGCTATTTTTGAGGCGTCGCAACGACGGTCACCACCGACATGGGTCGCGAATGCACGGACAACCTGGCGGCGCATGATGCAGGTGTCGACGTCGCGAGGCTATCGTTTGCCTGGGTAATAAAAGTTTTGCATGTCAATTTACCGCGTTTTGCATCCGGCAGCCGGATGTCCAGCATCCGCGACACGATACCCGGATTCACCGCCACGACGACGACTTCATGCGTCTGCGGATTTTCAGCCACCAGCGCATCCGGGTGATCGGATTTCAGGAACCGATAGCCGGGCCGGATGAATCTCGTGAAATTGGCAAATGCCCAGAATTTCTTCGTGAGCTCATATTCCGGTCGCTCCAGGTTGGAAAAATCGGCCTTGATCAACCCCCAGTTCGAGCTGTTCTTCGGGTCGGAAGACCTGTTTTCCACGGCTTGCCATAGCACCCAGGCTCGCGGATTCATGCTGCTGATGTCGGTAATGATCTGCTGCGCAAGTGCAATGGCTGGACGCATGTCGTTGACGTCTTCACGCACATTGCTGGGCGATAGATCGACTTCCGACATCCACAATCGTTTTCCAGACATTTCCGCAACATCCCGGACACCACTTTTTCCGATCCATTCGTAGCTGTGGACGTTGATTTGTCCGATGACAGCTTTCGCATCGGCCGACAAACCGGCCCAATCGACGAAAAACGTCTGGGGATTGGTTTCATCCGGCCCGGCTATTTCCGTCTTCATTCCGGAGTCGGCCAACACCCTCGCCAACGCAATGAACATGCGCGACTGCGCTTCCGGCGACCAATGCGCGCCTTCCTGTTTGTTGGTCGAAAACCAATAGGGTGTATT
Source organism: uncultured Massilia sp. (assembly GCA_966212555.1). Classification (GTDB taxonomy): domain Bacteria; phylum Pseudomonadota; class Gammaproteobacteria; order Burkholderiales; family Burkholderiaceae_D; genus Telluria. The sequence goes on along the minus strand of CBIHRX010000389.1, from coordinate 73 downwards.
GGGCTCGTTGACCGGAGACAGTGTCCTGAACCGGATACCGTGACGCCGCTCGAGCTCCGCCGTGACGCGCGCC
>CBIHRX010000388.1:0-5778 GCA_966212555.1 uncultured Massilia sp. | reverse complement strand
GCAGGGGCAGGCGCGGCGGCAGGCGGCTGCGCCGCAACGGCCGGCTCGACGGCGGCCTGCGCGGGCGTGCCGCCGGCCAGGCGCGGCGTGATCAGGTACAGGCGCTCGCGCTGCGTTCCCGGCGCGTCCTTGCGGCCGAACAGGCTGCCCAGCAACGGCACGGACGTCCGTTCGCCGGACATCGCGTCCGCCCCGTAGCCGCCGATCACCAGCATCTGCCGGGGGGCGACGATGGCCAGCGCGCTGAGGGTCGAGCGCGTGACCTGCGCGTCGGCGCCGCCGCCCAGGTGGCCGTCCTCGATGTCGACGTCCAGCCGCATTTTCGTGACGCCGTCTTCCACGAGGCGCGGTACGACCCGCAGCAGCGTCCCGGCGCTCACCTCGGCCACGTCGGCCACGCGCTCGCCGACCAGCGGGATGTAGCGCGACCGGCGCAGGTCCAGCACGGCGGCCACGTTGTTCAGGGTCAGTGCGCCCGGCGTGGCCACGATGCGCGCGTCGCCGCCCGCCTCCAGCGCCTTCAGCCGGGCGACCAGGCCGGCGGCATCGTCAACGAGCAAGGTCGCCCCGGGCGCCGCGGGCGCCGTGCCGCCGACCAGGCCGGGCAGCTTGCTCCGGTCGACGTCGACGATCAGCGCGTCGATCTCGACCTGGCGCGGCAGGACGTCGAGCTGCTCGATGAGTGCCTGGTACATGGCGCGCTTGCCGGCCGCGTCGTGGACGATGACGGCGTTCAGCGACGGGTCGGCGTCGATGCGCGGACGGACGGCGTCGCCCGCCGCCGGCCCGCCCAGCAGGTTCGACAGGATCGTCTTCACGCCCGGGATGGTGTCCGTCCTGCCGCGCGCGGCGATCACGCGGTCGGTCGCGCCGGCATACTTCAGGCGGAACACCATCGGCTGCATGTCGTTCGCGGCGTCCGCGGCGCGGGCCGGCACCAGGATCTCGCGGGCCAGGCGGACGTACTCGCGCGGCCCGCCGACGACGACCGCCCCTTCCTTCGGCAGTTCGACCCAGCCGAAGCGGCTGTCGTACAGGCCCACCCCGGCCAGCACGCCCTTGGCATCGCGCACGGCGTTCGCGCCGAGCTCGAGGCGCACCGACACGTTGTCTTCGCGCGGGACGACGTGCAGCGTGTCGCCGTACACGAACCAGCGGAAGCGATACGCCTGCGCCAGCCGCTCCAGCAGTTCGGCGCCGCCGCCGGCGCGCAGGGTTTCCTGTTTCACCGCCCGGTCGGGCACGTCGGACACGACGTCCACGCCGTACTCCCGGGCAAACCGCTCCAGCACCTGCTGCAGCTGCATGCCGGCGGTATCGAGCACGAAGCCGTGGTCCTTCCAGCCCGCCGGCACCGCGGCACGCGCGGCCGGTGCCCACAACGACGTCGCCATCGCGGCCGCGACCAGCGCCAGCGTCCCGTGTCGCAAAACTCTCATGCAGCCCCCTTCGATGGCGTCCTGAGCCTGGAGCAGAAAATGTTAGCGCTATACATTAGTCTATCTCCTACCATTTTCTACCAGTCGAATATCGGCTCGCGCCGGCCCTCGATCAACCGATATCCGTGATATCGGAAACGCGGAAAGTTCGACGGTGAAACAATTTAATTCGGTGCGTAGTCTACCCCGATCAGAAAAAATTTCACAAGAACTTTTGATATTGGTCATTACTTTTCAAGGAATGACGCTTATCAGCCACATTACCGGCCCTGCTTGGAAAACAGGGGTGCCTCGCCGGTAAAAAGCGATATGAACGGGCCGAGCAGGACATGGCCCAAAAGGAGGGAAACTGGAAGAATCTAAACGATAAAACACTCCAGTAACCTGAATCCGGATTCGGTCTCCAAATTGACGGACTCAATTGCCGCGGGGATTAACACGCAGTCGCCGGCACGCACGTCCAGGCGCTCCCCGTTATAATCGATCGCATAGGATCCATGCACGCAGACATGGATAACGAACGTGTCGAACGCGTAATTCCGCACGACCGTTTCGGAACACGCCAATAGATTCGTCGTGAAATGCTCGCACTGCACCAGGCGGGTCGGCGCATTCAGGATTTCCTGATAGAGAATTCGGCAATCCTGATCGCTGCCGACGTCCAGCGCGGCGATGGCGTCGTCCGTGTCGAGCGCGCGCCGGCGGCCGTCCGCGTCGACGCGGCCGTAGTCATGGATCCGGTAAGTCACGTCGGACGCCTGCTGGATCTCCGCGATCAGGACGCCCTTCCCGATGGCGTGAACCCGGCCCGCAGGGAGGAAAAACACGTCGCCGGCCGCGACCGCGTGCCGGTTCAGGATGTCGTCGACCCGACCCGTCGCGAATCGCTCCCGGCACTGGGCCACGCTGACCGGCCGGTTGAAACCTGCGCTCAGCGTCGCGCCGGCATCGGCCTGGATCACGTACCACATTTCCGTTTTTCCCGGCGAATCGTGTTTTATTCCGGCCAGTAGATCATCGGGATGTACCTGAATGGATAAATCGTCCTGCGCATCGATGAATTTGACGAGCAGTGGAAAACGATTACCGAATCGCGCATATAAGGATTTCCCGATAAGGATTTCCTGATAAACCCTAAGCACACAGGAAAGCGACGCTCCGGCCAATGCGCCATTTTTCACCACCGAATCGTCCGACGGCAATCCACTGACTTCCCAGGACTCGCCGCAACGCGTCTCCGGCCAAATGTCCTTGCCCAGGTGACTGGATAACTTCCGCCCTCCCCACAATTTATTCTTATATATACTTTCAAATATCAGGGGATATAACTTCGTCATCGTCCGCGAGATAATGTTGACATCTTTTTTTGTCGATAGGCAAATACAAATGCCATTCGCCGAGTCCGGTTTTTATTTCAGGACGGGATAATCAGCCGTATTGACATCCAGTCGCGGCGACACAATCCGGTGTGCCGTTTCGCCAACGCCGTTCATGTGGAAGCGGGCCACCGCCTCGGCCAGCCGTGCCGACTGTTTGCGCAAACTTTCTGCGGCCGCGGCCGCCTCGCCGACGAGCGCCGCGTTCTGTTCCGTCATCCCGTTCATCTGTCCGATCGCGACGCTGATCCCGCCGATGCTCGCGCCCTGCTCGACGCTGGCGGAAGAAATCAGGCTGACCAGTTCGGCGACCTGCCGCACCGCCTTGACGATCTGGTCCATCGTCTCGGCCGCCTCGCCGACCAGCACGTGGCCCGCGTCGACCTGGGTCGCCGAGTCATGCAGCAGCGTGCCGATCTGGCGCGCCGCCGCGGCCGAGCGCTGCGCCAGTTCGCGGACCTCCGCCGCGACCACGGCGAAACCGCGGCCGGACTCGCCCGCGCGGGCCGCCTCGACCGCCGCGTTGAGGGCAAGGATATTGGTCTGGAAGGCGATCGAATCGATCACCGTGGTGATGTCGACGATCTTGTCCGAGCCGGCCTTGATCGCCCCCATCGTGTCCGACACGCGCGCGGCCACCTCGCTGCCGCGCATCGCGCACGCGTACGCGGCCTTGCTCAATGCCTGCGCCTGGCGCGCGTTCTCGGCGTTGCCGCCGACCGTGTCCTCCAGGCGCGCCATGGCGACGGTGGTCCGGCGCAGCGTGCCCGCCTGCTGCTCGGTGCGCGTCGACAGGTCCAGGTTGCCCGCGGCGATCTGGCGCGACGCCACGAGCACGTGCTCGCTGCCCTCCGTGATCTGGGCGATCGCCGTGAACAGGTTCTGCTGCATGAGCTTCAGGGCCCGCATCAGTTGGCCGGCCTCGTCGCTGCCGCCGGTGTCGATCGCCACGTCGAGATCGCCGCCGGCGATGGTGTCCGCGATGCGCGCAGCGCGGCGCAGCGGCGTGGTGATCGAGCGCGTGATGTACGCCGCACACACGGCACCGAGGCACAGCATCGCCAGGCCGGCACCGAGCATGTGGATCTGCGCCGTCCGGTAGCGCGTGCGCGAGCGGTCGCGGGTGCGCGCCATGGCCTCCTGCTCGGCGTCGGCCAGCGTGTCCAGCGCGTCGATCCAACCGGCGTACCCGGGTGCGAAATCCGTCTTCAGCATCACGCCGGCATCGAACAGATTGCCGGACGCGACGGTGGACTGGATGGTCCGCAGCACCGGCATCAACGCCTGCTTGCGCCGGCGCACCTCGGCCAGCGCGCCCGCGTCGACCGCGCCATGCTGCAAGGCCTCCTCGGCCCGGTCGTAGTCGGCCAGCAGGCGCACCAGCGCGGCGGCCGCGTCGCTGCCCTCTTTCCCGTCCGTGGGCGCGGCGATGCGGCGCATGGCCAGCGCGATTTCCGCGCCCGCGTGCCGCATCCGCAGCGCGCCGTTCAGGCTGACGAGGCGGCTGCCGACGATCTGCTCGGTATCGCTCTGCAGTGCGCCCATGTTGCCGAGCCCGATGCCGAGCAAGGCGCTCGCACACAGCAGGACGAGACCGAAACCCAGCGCCAGCCTGGCGCCGATATGAAGTTTGACGATTGCGCGCATGAGAACCTCCCGATGCCGGCGGAATGTCGGCGGACCGTTACGCGCGCAGCACCGACACGCCGCGTTGGTGCATGCCCAGGCTGACCGTCTCGGCCACGTTGCGCGACCGGTCGACGTGGGGGCAGACGACGAACAGTTCGCCGATTTCCGTGTCCAGCGTGTACTCGTAGAAGCCGCCCAGGTACGTGGCCTTGCGCACCCTGGCCGGCAGGCCGTACTGGCCGGGGTCGCCCACCATCCACGCCTCGGGCCGCACCGCCACGAGTGCCCGTCCGGAGGGGACGGCTTCCGGCGCGCGCCAGGAGAGCGGCCCCAGCTGCACGTCGCCGCCATGCGTCACCTTGGCCGGCAACAGCAGGGCCTCGCCCATGAAGCCGGCCACGAATTCGCTGTTGGGGCGTTCGTACAGGTCCGACGGCGAACCGGCCTGCGCGATCAGCCCGTCGCGCATGACGATGATCTGGTCCGACACCGCCAGCGCTTCGCTCTGGTCGTGCGTGACGTAGGCGACCGTCAACTGCAGGCGCTGCTGCAGTGCGCGGATCTCGTCGCGCATCTGGCGGCGCAGGCGCGCGTCCAGGTTGGACAGCGGTTCGTCGAAAAGCAGCACGGCCGGCTCGAGGACGAGGGCGCGCGCCAGCGCCACGCGCTGCTGCTGCCCGCCGGACAGCTCGCCCGGCCAGCGCGCGCCGAAGCCTTTCAACCCCACCGTCTCGAGCGCGGCGTCGACGCGCTCCTTCGTGCGCTGGCGGTCCACGCCCGCCACCGCCAGGCCGTAGGCGACGTTGTTGAAGATGTTCATGTGCGGGAACAGCGCATAGCTCTGGAAAACCAGGCTGACGTTGCGCTCCGCGGCCGACAGCGTCGTCACGTCGACGCCGTCGATCAGGATCTGGCCGCTGGTCGGGCTTTCCAGCCCGGCGATCATGCGCAGGGTCGTGGTCTTGCCAGCGCCGGTGGGGCCGAGCAGCACGAAGAACTCACCATTGGCGACGTCGAGATCGAGATTCTCGACGGCGGTGAAGGTGCCAAAGGTCTTGGAGATGTTTTCGAGACGGATGCGTGCCATGTCAGTCGCCCAGCCGGATGTCGAGCGAAGCGCCCGACCTGGTATCGAAGAAGTGGGCCTGCGTCGGATCGATGCGGGCCCAGACGCGGGTGCCGGCCTTGCCGACATAGCCCGAGCTGGTTCGGGCCCGCAGCGTCTGCGCGCCGACCTTGAGATCGACGATATCGAAGCCGCCATAGGGCTGGATGATGTGCGCCTCGACCGGGCGGTAGCCAGGCTTGTCCTCGCGACTGATCAGCACGCCCTC
>CBIHRX010000387.1:0-5846 GCA_966212555.1 uncultured Massilia sp. | reverse complement strand
AGAATGGCAACCTGCGCGTGCTCGTCGTCGACGACAATGCCGACGCCGCCCAGACGGTGGCGATGCTGCTGGAAGTGCTGGGCCACGAGGCGTCCGTCGAATACGATCCGCTGCAGGCGCTCGCCTGCGCGCGCGAACGGTCCTTCGACGCGTTCGTCCTCGACATCGGCCTGCCCGGCATGGACGGCCACGAACTGGCGCGCCAGATCCGCGCGCTGCCGCGGGCGGCCGGGGCGCTGTTCATCGCGCTCACGGGCTATGGCCAGCAGCAGGACCGCGACGCGTCGAAGGCCGCGGGCTTTCATTACCATTTCGTGAAGCCGGCCGACGTCGATGCGCTGGCGCAGGCGCTGGCGAAGGGGACCCCGGCCTGAGGTGGGGCTCTGAACTCTGGGCCCTGTCATCATCCTGTCACTTTCACTTCTTACACTGCGAGTTGCTGAACAGTAACTGAGCGTGCATCCGCGCACGCCCTTCTGACGGAACCCGCATGTCCAAGTCCAGTGCGCACACCGCCCCGCGCACCCACCGATTCCTCGCGCTGCTGTGGCCCGCGCTGGCCCTGCTCGCCTGTGCCGCCCTCTGGACCGCCACCATCCTGCACGCCGGCGCCGAACGCCGTCGCGCCGAGGAGCAGGCGTTCAAGGAAGCCGACGCGTATGCCGAGGCCTACGAGCAGTACGTCACGCGCTCGGTCGCACAGGTCGACCAGATCACCATGCAGCTCAAGCACAGCTGGGAGCATGCGCACGACCGCAGCCTGATCGAGAACATGCGCCGCGACGGCATGTTCACCGACGCCGCCTTCGTCAACGTGAGCGTGGTCGGTCCCGACGGCGCGGTCCGCTCATCGAGCCGCATCCACGAGCGCGGGCTGAACCTGTCCCGGGCCGACTTCTTCGTCCAGCACCGCAACGCCATCTCGACCGCGCTCAGGATCGGCACGCCGCCGCCGGAACTGGAAGAAGCGCACGGCACGATCCTGTTCACCCGCCGGCTCGACACGCAGGACGACGGGTTCGACGGCGTGCTGCTGATGGCCGTCGACGCCGCGTATTTCACCTCGTTCGTCAGCTCGCCCACGCTGGGGCCGGGCAGCCTGCTGGCCCTCGTCGGCACCGACAACGCCCTGCGCATCGAGCAGGACGCCAGCGGCATCGTGCGGACGATGGGCGCGGCCTCGCTGCTGCCCGCGAACGCCGACCGCTGGCCGGTCGCGCGCGGCGTGCAACTGGTCGACGGGCACGGTGGCTTTACCGACGGCGAGCCGCGCGTGCTGGGCTGGCGCCGCTCCGGCGCGTATCCGCTCGTGGCCCTCGTCGCGCTGTCGCACACGGCCGTGCTGGAAGCGGCCGACGCCTACTGGGCCGACAGCCGCAACCACACCCTGGTGGCGACCGCCGTGCTGACCCTGCTGGCGCTGGGCGCGAGCATGCTGTCGCTGCGCGCAGCAAAGCGGGCGCGCGAGCGGGCCGAGATCCAGCGCGCCTACCGCACGGCCACCGAGAGCGGCAACGACGGCTTCTACATGGTCGCCCCGGTGCGCGACCGCAAGGGCCAGACGGCCGACTTTCGCATCGTCGATTGCAACGAGCGCGGCGCCTTCTTCTACGGCACGACGCGCGCGCAACTCGTCGGCAGCCTGCTTTCGGCGCTCCACCACGGCACGTCCTTCGACGACCTGGCCGCCAATTACCGCGCGGCGCTGGCCGTCGGCTTCCACCAGGAAGACCGGCGCATGCCCGACAACAACCGCCTGAACATCCGCTGGGGCCACCGCCGCATCGTGCGCGTGGGCGACAACCTGGCCGTCACCTTGCAGGACATCAGCGAGCGCAAGGAACACGAATCCCAGCTCGCGCGCCTGGCCAACGAGGACAGCCTGACCGGCCTGCCGAACCGCCACTGGTTCCTGAACTTCGTGCCGGCGGCGCTGGCGCGCGCGGAGGAAGGCGGCCATGGCGCGGCGCTGCTGTTCATCGACCTCGACGAATTCAAGCAGGTCAACGACACGCACGGCCACGCCGTCGGCGACCGCCTGCTCCAGCTGGCGGCCGAGCGCCTGCTGTCGCAACTGCGTCCGGGCGACAGCGTGGCGCGCTTCGGCGGCGACGAATTCGTCGTCCTCCTGAGCCCCTTCGACAGCGACCAGCAGGTGGGCGTCGTCGCCGCGCGCGTCGTCGACGCCTTCAGCAAGCCGTTCCCGATCGCCGACGACCAGCACATGATCGGCGCCTCGGTCGGCATCGCCGTGTACCCGCGCGACGGCCTCGATGCGGCCACGCTGATCCGCCACGGCGACATCGCCATGTACGCGGGCAAGGCCGAGGGCAAGGGCCAGTACCGCTTCTTCGAGCCCGCGCAATCGAACATCCTCAAGACGCGCACCCAGCTGCGCCAGCGCCTGCTGGAAGCGATCGACAAGCGCCAGTTCGTGCTGCATTACCAGCCGCGCGTGGACACGCGCACGGGCGAGCTGCTGAGCATGGAAGCGCTGCTGCGCTGGGAACATCCGCAGCTGGGCATGATCCGCCCGGACGAGTTCATCCCGCTGGCCGAATCCAGTGGCCTGATCGTGCCGATCGGTGCCATCGTGATCGACCAGGCCTGCGCCCAGCTGGCCGCCTGGCGCGCGCACGGCGCCGTGCCGGTACCCGTGTCGATCAACGTCTCGCCCAAGCAGTTCCTGCGCGGCAGCGTGCAGCGCGAGCTGGAAGACGCACTGGTCCGCCACGGCGTGCCGGCCGGCCTGCTCGAGGTGGAGATCACGGAGTCCGCGATGATGGGCGACCAGGCCGAGATCCTCGCCGAGCTGGCCGCGATCCGCGCGCTGGGCGTCAAGCTGCACGTCGACGATTTCGGTACCGGCTACTCGTCGCTGTCGCAACTGCAGCGCATGAAGATGGACGTGCTGAAGGTCGACCGCTCGTTCACGGCCGAACTGGGGCGCTCGCGTGAGGGCACCGTATTCTTCCAGGCGATCGTGTCGATGGCGCACGCGCTCGGCATGGAAGTCGTGGCGGAAGGTGTCGAGAACGAGGAGCAGTTGCAGATCCTGCGCGCGCTGAAGTGCAACGAGGTGCAGGGGTATTTCGTTGCGAGGCCGCTGCCGGCGGTGGCGATCGGGCCGTTGCTGGAGCAGCGTTACCTGTTCAAGGAAGCCCTGGCCGCGTAGGACACGTAACGCTCGACACGTCGTCCCCGGACTAGCCGTCCGCCTTGGCGGGGACCCAATTTTGCAAGCGCTGTCGCAACGCGTAAAACTTGGGCCCCTGCCTTCGCAGGGGCGACGGTTCAGGCGCCGAGCAGACTCCCCGTCCGCCACGCCTCCGTCCCCGCGATCTTGCAGACGTGCATCCCGCGCAGCAGGTGCCGGTGCGCCGTGCTCGCGAACAGCACGCCGGACTGCGTGCACCGCAAGGTCGTCGTCCTGCCGCTGACCGGATCGACGATGTCGGCAACGGCATCGCCGGCCCGCACCCGGTCGCCCAGCTGTTTCAGGAACACGAGCACGCCCGCATGCGGCGCGTGCAGCGGTTCCACGCCTTCCAGCGGGGTCGGCTCGCACTGCGGTTCCGGCAGCGGCTCGACAGGCAGGTCGACGACGCCTTCGCGCGCCAGGTATTGCAGCAGCGCGTGCGCGTCCCGTTCGGCCAGGTCGTAGCGGACGTCGTTCTCGCCGCGCAGCTCGACCGTCACGCCCACGCAGCCGGACGGGATCGGGAAGCGGTCGCCGAAGTGTTCCGCCAGTTCCCACCATACGCGGCTGCACGCCTCGTCGAACGGCTCGCCGCCGGATTCGGTCGCCAGCAGAACGGCGTGCGCGCCCATCAGCGCGGCCAGCGGTTTTACCCGTTCGGCCAGCGGCGTGCCCGTGTACATGTGCAGCACGGCCTCGTTGTCGCAATGCAGGTCGAGCATGATGTCGGCGTCGATTGCCATGCCCAGCAGCGTCTTCTTGAGCTCTTCCGTCGCAGTCTTCGGCAGCCACGCGGCCACCTCGCGGCGCGCGTGCTCGCGTACGAGCGCCGCGTTGGCGGCGGGGTCGGCACCCAGCTTGCCTTCCAGCGACGTCTTCAACGCCGCGGCCACGTGCCGGTAAGAGCGGTTGAAATTGGTGCCGGTGGCGAGGTCGAAGCGCCCGAACGGCGCGCCGTGGATCACCTGCGACAGCCCGATCGGATTCGCGGCCGGCACGAGGATGATCTCGCCGGTGACCTTGTTCTCCGCATCCAGCCGGTCGAGCTCACGGCGCAGGACGTGCGCGACGAGCATCGCGGGCACCTCGTCCGCGTGCAGCGAGGCCTGGAGGTAGACCTTCTTCCCGCCGCCGGGCGTGCCGTAGTGGAAGGACGTCAGGCGGTAGGCGGCGACGTTGTCCTCGGTGGCGATGGGGTGGGTCTGCTGGCGCATGGGTGGCTCCTGGTTGCAACAGATGCATTATGTCCGAGATCGCGCACGGAAAGCGCCGGGTTATAATGGCGCCCGTTTTTTCATCACTCTTCGCCAGATTCCCATGCCTTCCGATACGCCTACCAACGAGCAGGGCCGTCCCATGCTCTACGACCCGACCGAACGCCGCATCCGCAGTTTCGTCACCCGCGCCGGCCGCCTGTCGACCGGCCAGGCGCGCGCGCTGGAAGCATACGGCCCGCAGTACCTGATCGAGTACCGCAAGGCCCCATTCGATTTCCACGCCCCGTTCGGCCGCACCGCGCCGCTGATCCTGGAGATCGGTTTCGGCATGGGCGACACGACGGCGCACATCGCCAAGGCGATGCCGGACAAGGATTTCGTCGGCGTCGAAGTGCACACGCCGGGCGTGGGCAGCCTGTTGAAACTGGCCGGCGAACAGGACATCCGGAACCTGCGCATCATCCAGCACGATGCCGTCGAGGTGCTGAACAACATGATCGCCGATGGGACGCTAGGGGGCGTGCACATCTTCTTCCCGGACCCGTGGCACAAGGCGCGCCACAACAAGCGTCGCCTGATCCAGCCGCCGTTCGTGCAATTGCTGTGCCAGAAGCTGGCGCAGGGCGGCTACATCCATTGCGCGACGGACTGGGAAGATTACGCGGTGCAGATGCTGGAAGTGCTGGGCAACGAGCCCGCGCTGCAGAACACGGCCGAGGGCTATGCGGAGAAGCCGTCGTACCGCCCGCTGACCAAGTTCGAGAACCGCGGCCTGAAGCTGGGCCACGGCGTATGGGACCTGGTCTTCACGAAGCGATAACGCGTGCATTTGGTGGGCTCGGGGAGCCCACCCTACGATGCGATCGATGCTGTAGGGTGGGCACCCCGTGCCCACCATGCGTTCACACCATCGATCGATGCTGTAGGGTGGGCACCCCGTGCCCACCATGCGTTCACACCATCTCGCTGATGATCCCGACGATCTCGTCGCCGTAGGACGTCAGCTTCTTCTCGCCGACGCCCGAGACGCCGCGCAACTGGTCGAGCGACACCGGCTTGACCTTGGCGATCTCGCGCAGGGTGGCGTCCTGGAACACGACGTACGCGGGCACGCCGTGCGCGCGCGCCGTCTCCACGCGCCACCAGCGCAGCTTGTCGAAGATCGCCTGTTCCGACTTCGACAGCTCGACTTCCTCGTAGCTGCCGCGCGGCGTCGACGTGCGCTTGGGTTTCACGGGTTTCTGGTACTGGCGCAGCTGCACTTTCTGCTCGCCTTTCAGCACCGGCCGCGCCGCTTCCGTCAACTTGAGTGAACTGAACGCGTCGTGGTCGACGGTGACGAGGCCGAGGGCGATCGTCTGGCGCACGATGGCACGCCATTCCTGCTCGCCGCGCTCGGCGCCCACGCCGAACACGGTCAGCTTGTCGTG
>CBIHRX010000386.1:0-5855 GCA_966212555.1 uncultured Massilia sp. | reverse complement strand
GTGCGCGCCGTGTTCTGCTACGACAGCGACGCGCCGCTGCGCCTGATCCGGCGCGCGCTGCTCGTCGACGAAGCGCTGGGCATGGTCCCGGACGGCGTGCCGGCCGTGCCGCTCGCGCAGGACGTGGCCGCGCAGCAGAAGCGACTGCGCATGCCGGTGCGGGCCGACATGACGGAACTCGACCTCGACCTGCGCCAGCCGGCCCACCTGGAGAAGAGCGTGCTGCTGCACCGCCTCGCATTGCTGGGCGTCCCGTGGGGCCGGCAGCTGACGGTGCGCGGCCGGACGGGCACCTTCCACGAGCAATGGCAACTCGCGTGGGAGCCGGAATTCGCCGTCGACCTGATCGCCGCCAGCCGCTGGGGCGTCACCCTGGAAAGCGCGGCGACGGCGCTGGCGGCCGACCGCGCGGCGCAGGCGCACGCGCTGCCCGAGCTCACGCGCCTGATGGAGACGATCCTGCTGGCCGACCTGCGCGCGGCCGTCGAGCCGCTGATGGCGCGGATCCAGGAAGTGGGCACCTTGACGCCCGATCTCGGGCTGCTGCTGGCGGCGCTGCCGTCGCTCGTCAACGTGCTGCGCTACGGCAGCGCGCGCAACGTCGACACGCAGGCGCTGGGGAGCGTCGTCGACGGCCTCGTGGCGCGCGCGTGCATCGCGCTGCCGTACGGGTTGCGCGGTGTCGCGGACGATGCGGCGGCCGCGCTGCTGGGCCAGATCATCGCAGCGGACCAGGCCGTGCGCCTGCTGCAGGACGAGACGCATGCGGCGACCTGGTTCGACGCCCTGGAAGCCGGGGCGACGAGCGATTTGTCGCATCCGCTGCTGGCGGGACGGTGCGGACGCATCCTCACCGAACAGGGACGCTGGGACAGCGAGCGTGCCGCGCGCCAGCTGGCGCTGCGCTGTTCGCCGACAGTCGCGCCGCTCGTCACGGCGCACTGGCTGGAGGGCTTCCTGCAAGGGAGCGGCGCGCTGCTCGCGCACAGCGACCCGCTGTGGAACATCGTGAACGGCTGGCTGCTCGCGCAGCCGGACCACGTATTCACGGAGCTGCTGCCGCTGCTGCGCCGCACGGTCGCCACGTTCAGTGCACCGGAGCGGCGCGAGCTGGGCCAGCGCGCGGCGCAGGCCGGCGGCACGCGCGCGCATGCCTTGCCCGCGACGGCCGTCGATCCGGTGCGGGCGCGGCGCGTGCTGCCGATCCTGCACACGCTGTTCGGGACCGAGGAGGCTCTCCATGACGAATGAACAGGAAGCGGCGCGCCGCTGGCGCCTCGTGCTGGGCCAGGATGCGGCGGAATCGCTCACGCTGGGCGGTGCCGATGCCGCCATCGACGCGGCACTCGACGCGCTGTACGGCGCCGGTCCGGACACGCGCAGCGGCGGCCTGGGCGGATCGGCGCCGCGCGTGGCGCGCTGGCTGGGCGATATCCGCCAGTACTTCCCGTCCAGCGTCGTGCAGGTGATGCAGAAGGATGCGTTCGACCGCCTGGGGCTGCAGCAGATGCTGTGCGAACCGGAGATGCTGGCGGCCGTCGAGCCGGACGTCCACCTCGTCGCGACGCTCCTCAGCCTGAACCGCGTCCTGCCGAACAAGACGCGCGCGACGGCCCGCGCCGTCGTCGCGAAGGTCGTCGCGGAACTGGAACAGAAGCTCGCGACGCCGCTGCGCCAGGCCGTGTCCGGAAGCCTGAACCGGGCCGCGCGCAACCTGCGGCCGCGCCACCAGGACATCGACTGGCTGCGCACCATCCGCGCCAACCTGCGGCATTATCAGCCCGACTACCAGACGATCATCCCCGAGACGCGCATCGGCTACGGCCGGCGCGGACGCTCGCTGCGCGACATCGTGCTGTGCGTGGACCAGAGCGGATCGATGGCGCCGTCCGTCGTGTACGCGAGCGTGTTCGCGGCGGTCCTCGCCAGCATCAAGGCGGTCACCACGTCGGTGGTGGTGTTCGACACGGCCGTCGTCGACCTCACGCCGCTGCTGCACGATCCGGTCGAGGTCCTGTTCGGCACGCAGCTGGGCGGCGGTACCGACATCAACCGCGCGCTCGCGTATTGCCAGGGCCTCGTCACGCGGCCGCAGGACACGATCTTCGTCCTGATCAGCGACTTGTACGAGGGCGGCAACAATGCGGAGATGCTGCGGCGCGCGGCAAGCCTCGTCGGCAGCGGTGCGCAGGTGATCGCGCTGCTCGCGCTGGACGACAGCGGCGCCCCTTCGTACGACCGCAACAATGCTGCGCAGCTGGCCGCGATGGGCATTCCCTGCTTCGCCTGCACGCCCGACCTGTTCCCCGACCTGATGGCGGCGGCGATCCAGCGGCACAGTCTCGAACAATGGGCATCGCAGGCGGGCATCGTCCACGCGTGAAGATGGCCTTCAATCGTGCGGCCGGTTGAACACAGCCGTGTTTGGCGCTACTGTCATCCCATGGACGATCAAGCTTCTCAACAAAAAAAGAACGACCAGGAAATGCGCAACATCATCGAAGAAGCGCGCTGCATTCTCCCTGGCCTGCAGGCGGTGTTCGGTTTCCAGACGATCGCCGTGTTCAACGAACGGTTCAACGACCTCGCGCTGTACGCACAGGCGTGCCACATGGTCGGCCTCGCCTTGATGGTGATCGCGATGGCGCTGCTGATGACGCCGGCCGTGTATTACCGCGCCCAGCACGGTTACGCGACGTCGCACATGGTCAGGGTAGCGCGCAAAGCCATCCGGGGTGCGTTGATACCACTGGCTGTTGGCCTGTCGCTCGACATGTTGACGGTCGTGTCGCTTGCAACCGACATGCTCTCGCTCAGCGTCGCTGCCGCGGTTGCCTCCCTCCTGCTGTTTGTGGGACTCTGGTACTTCATTCCGCGCCGCGACCCGATCCAGGTCGGCGAACCGCAATCCTGACGCCGGCACTGCCGCGGCCGTGTTGTGTGAGGCGCCGAACAGATGAGGGCGCTTGCACCCGGATAATGCTCCTGTGTCCACGGCATCTTGGACAAGGATTTTACGAACTGGGCGACACTGGCCTACCTTCAAGTTCCGATATCGGGGGGAGCACAGACGGTGGCGAGTGTTTGCCCAGCCGTTCACGCAGCGGCGACGCGACGATCGCGCGCCGGCTGTGACGGCTGGAAGCGGTGCAACCGCGGGCGTTTGCCGATGTCGAAGCCTGTAGCTTCGATTCCAGGGAGGCAAGCATGAGCCTGACACTGACCTCGGCCGACTTCACGCCTGGCGGCCCCATCCCGCCCATCCACACGTGCGACGGCGCGAACTCCTCGCCCGCACTGTCGTGGTCCGGCGTTCCACCCGACACCCGCAGCCTCGTTCTCATCATCGACGACCCGGACGCGCCCGATCCCGCGGCACCGACAATGACCTGGGTGCACTGGGTCCTCTACAACCTGCCGCCGCAGGCAAACCACCTGCCCGCCGGGATACGCGAAGCGGAACTGCCGCGGGGCACGCAGACGGGCCTGAACGACTTCAAGAACACGCGCTATGGCGGGCCGTGTCCGCCCATCGGCCGGCACCGCTATTTCCACAAACTGTATGCGCTCGACACGGTGCTGCCCGACCTGCGTCACCCGACCAAGGCCCAGCTGGAAAAGGCGATGCAGGGCCACGTGAAGGCCCAGGCGGAACTGATCGGTATGTATCAGCGCGGGCGCTGATCCGCGCGGATGAAATCGACGAAGGCGCGCAGCGGCGCGGGGACCAGCCTGCGTCCCGGATAGTAGAGATACGGGCCGGAAAAGGATGGCCACCATGGTTCCAGCACGGGTTCGAGCTCGCCCCGTTCGATGTACGGACGCAGCCAGTCCTCGAACAGGTAGACGATGCCGGTGCCGGCGACTGCGGCGGCTATCTTGAGGTCGAGGGCGCCGCCCACCTGGACGAGCAATTGTCCAGCCGGATCGATCGTCACGGTTTCCCCGTCGCGCTCGAATGTCCAGCGGATGGCCGTGCCGCTGGCGAAACGCGCGCGCATGCACGCGTGGTCCAGCAAATCGCGCGGATGCTGCGGGCGGCCGCGCCGGTCGAGGTAGCTTGGTGCCGCCGCCGCGGCCATGCGCTGGACCGGTGGGCCGATCGGCACGGCGATCATGTCCTGCTCGAGCTTTTCCTCGTAGCGGATGCCGGCATCGCAACCGGCCGCGAGCACGTCGACGAAGTTCTCGTCCGCGATCACTTCCAGGCGGATCTCGGGATACGCGGCGAGGAAGCGCGGGACGATCGATGGCAGCACGAGCCGGGCCACACTCATCGGTACATTGAGTTTGAGGGTGCCGGTGGGCGTGTCACGGAAACCGTTGACGACGTCCAGCGCACTCTCGACTTCGTTGAGCACCGGGTCAAGGCGCGCGAGCAGGCTGCGGCCCGCTTCCGTCGGCACGACGCTGCGCGTGGTGCGGTTGAGCAGGCGCACGCCGAGTTTCGCTTCGAGACGCCGGACCGCATCGCTCAGGCCGGACGCGCTACCGCTCGTGGCCCGCGCGGCATCGCGGAAGCCACCGGCGCGCGCGACGGCGACGAAGGCGGACAGGTCGCCGAGATCGACTTTCATGTGTCTTCCATTGTCCGTTATGACGTACAACCCATGCGGATTATGCCGGATTGTCCTGAGATCGTCGCGGCCTTATCGTGGACGCACTGTTCACTGTTCATCAAAGGAGAAGTCCATGTCCACCACGTACCAACTCGGCGACCGCACCGTCCGGCGCCTCGGCTATGGCGCCATGCAGCTTGCGGGCCCCGGCGTCTTCGGCCCGCCGCGGGATCGGGAAGCCGCGCTCGCCGTGCTGCGCGATGCGGTGGCGCTCGGCGTCAACCACATCGACACGTCCGATTTCTACGGTCCCCACATCACCAATCAACTGATCCGGGAAGCGCTGCATCCCTATCCGGACGACCTCGTCATCGTCACCAAGATCGGCGCGCGGCGCGATGCGCAAGGTGCCTGGCTGCCGGCAACGTCGGCGGAGGAACTGCGCCAGGCCGTGCACGACAACCTGCGCAATCTCGGCCTCGACGTGCTCGAGGTGGTCAATTTTCGCAGCATGTTGGACGTGCACGGTCCGGCGGAGGGTTCCCTGGAAGCGCAGGTGACGGCCCTTGCCGGGTTGAAGGAAGAAGGGCTCATCAAGCACATCGGCCTGAGCAATGTGACGATGAAGCAGGTCGAGGACGCGCGCCGCATCGTGCCGATCGCGTGCGTGCAAAACATGTACAACCTCGTGCACCGCAATGACGACGCGCTGATCGATGCGTTGGCGCGCGACGGCATTCCGTACGTGCCGTTTTTCCCGCTGGGTGGCTTTTCGCCGCTGCAGTCGGATGCGTTGTCGGCGGTCGCGGCCGAGCTTGGGACGACGCCGATGCAGGTGGCAATCGCGTGGCTATTGCAGCGGTCGCCGAACATCCTGCTGATTCCAGGGACGTCGTCCAGTGCGCACCTGCGCGAAAACCTGAAAGCGGCGAATCTCGTATTGCCTTCGGATGTGCTGGCGAAGCTCGAAAGGATCTAGAAAGCAAAAAGCCCGCTCAGTGCATACTGAGCGGGCTTTTCTTAATAACTAGCCTGACGATAACCTACTTTCACACTGGTTGCAGCACTATCATCGGCGCAGAGTCTTTTCACGGTCCTGTTCGGGATGGGAAGGGGTGGTACAGACTTGCTATGGTCATCAGGCATAACTTGTACGGGTATCGTCCATGTCGACGCTACCCTGAATCCGGAAGAAGCAGTTTTCGTAATCTGTTGTCTCAACAAACAGCTGAACCCTTGCATTGGCAATGACTGCCAAGGTTATAGGGACAAGCCGTACGGGCAATTAGTATCGGT
>CBIHRX010000385.1:0-5904 GCA_966212555.1 uncultured Massilia sp. | reverse complement strand
GGACACGGGCCTGCGCCGCACGTACCCGAACTGGCTTGCGCGCGAAGGCGCACGGGGCGTCGAGTACAACGCGTGGGGCGAGCCGCCGAACACCGCCGACCACGAGGCGAAGCTCGTGTTCACGCGCATGCTGAGCGGGCCGATGGATTACACGCCGGGCGTCCTGAGCCTCGTCGGCGCGGGCGGCAAGACGTTCAATTCCACGCAGGCCAAGCAGCTCGCGAACTACGTCGTGATCTATTCACCGATCGCGATGGCGGCCGACCTGCCGGAGAACTACGCGAGGTACCCGGCCGCCTTCAAGTTCATCCGCGACGTGCCGACCGACTGGGCCGACACGCGCGTGCTGAACGGCGCCGTGGGCGAGTACGCGACCATCGCGCGCAAGGACCGGAAGTCCGATGCCTGGTACGTCGGCGCCGTCACGGACGGCACGGCGCGCACGGTGGCCGTGCCGCTCGCGTTCCTCGACCAGGGCAGGCAGTACGTGGCCGAGATCTACCGCGACGGCGAGCAGGCCGACTACCGCAACGAACACCGGTTCGATCTCGTGACCGAGACCAGGACCGTGACGGCGCAGGACAAGCTGGACGTGCGGCTGGCGCCGGGCGGCGGGCTGGCGGTGCGGATCGTGCCGCGGCCGTGATTTTTCGATAGCCTGCGGGGCGCCTGCTCGTGGGATCATCGCATCCATGAACAAACGCTCCCTCGCATTCGTTTGCGCCATCCTGCTCGCCGGCTCCGGCGCCCATGCGGCGCCCGCCGCGCAGCAGACCGTGCAGCAAGAACCCCAGGAACTCGGCAAGGCCGCCGCCACGCGCTTCACGCTGCACCGCGGCGGCGCACCGGACATCCGCTACGTCATCTCGCAACCCGCGCACAAGGCGCCGCTCGTGCTGTTCGTGCAGGGTTCGGGCTGCACCCCGCCGTTCGTCGGCCTCGGCACGCCAAACCGCTATTCGACCGTCTTCAACTTCGTGCCGCTGGCACAGCGCGGCGATTACGCCGTGATGGTGGTCGACAAGCCACATCAACCGGATGCCCCGCCGCCAAGCCAGCCGGGTGTGGCGACGGCGTGCCCGGCCGCGTTCAACGCATATTTTTCCTACGACACCTGGCTGGACACGCTGCGCGGCGCGCTGCGCCATGCGCTGGTCCTGCCGTGGGTCGACGGCAGCCGCGTGCTGGTGTTCGGCGTGTCGGAAGGCGCGGTGATGGCCTCAGGTTTGGCGCGCGCGCTACCGGAGGTGACGCACGTGGCGCTGATCGGCGGCACCGGCACGAGCCAGTTGTTCGATTTCGCAGCCAATGCGTATCGCGCCGGAACCAACGACGACGATACCCTGGCGCGCCTGCGCGACATCGACGCGACCGTTGACGCGATCAACGCGGACCCGCGCAGCACCGGCAAATTCGCGTGGGGCCACACCTATCTGCGCTGGAGCTCCTTCTTCGCGCAGGCGCCCGGCGAGAACCTGGTGCAGTCGAAGGCGCGGGTCTATCTCGCCAGCGGCATGCGCGACGACAGCGTGCCGGTCTTGTCGACCGAAGTCGCGTATGCGCGCCTGCGCGCACTCGGGCGCGACGTCACGTTCCGGCGCGTGCCGCGCGCCGGCCATAACCTGATGGCGGAAGGGGGCTCGATGGCGGACGTGCAAAAGGAATACGACGCCATCATGGCGTGGTTCGAACGGCGCTGAGCGAGGAAAGGCTTACTGCTGCAACGCCTTCTCGATATCGCCCGCGATGTCTTCCGGCTTGGTCTGCGGCGCATAGCGGTGCAGCACGGTGCCGTCGCGGGCGACGAGGAACTTGGTGAAGTTCCACTTGATCCCCTCGGTGCCCAGCACGCCCGGCGCCGCGTTCTTCAGGTATTTCCACAGCGGGTGGGCGCTGTCGCCGTTGACGTCGACCTTGGCGAACATCGGGAACGAGACGCCGTAGTTCTTCTCGCAGAACGTGCCGATCTCCGCTTCGCTGCCCGGTTCCTGGCTGCCGAACTGGTTGCAGGGGAAGCCCAGCACTTCCAGGCCGCGCGCGTGCAGTTCGCGGTACAGGGTTTCGAGGCCCTGGTATTGCGGCGTGAAGCCGCATTTGCTGGCGGTGTTGACGACGAGGAGGACCTTGCCGCGGTACCGGGCCAGGTCGGCCGGTTTGCCGTCGAGGGAAGTGGCCTGGAAGTCGAACACGTTCATCGTGGGCTCCTGTAAGCTTGCGTCGATGCGAAGGCAACAGTGTAAGGCAAAGGAGATATCCATGCAGTCCACCGTGAACATTCCCCTGGCTGCCGGCGCGCTCCTCAGCGCCGTGGCCGCGCTGCTCCACCTCGGCATCGTCGCGGGCGGTCCCGCGTGGTACCGCTTCTTCGGCGCCGGCGAGCGGTTCGCGCGCGCGGCCGAGCAGGGGCGCCTGTATCCGGCCGTCGTCACGCTGGGCATCGCGGCCGTGCTGTTCACCTGGTCGATGTACGCGCTGGCGGGGGCCGGCGTCATCGGCGCGCTGCCGTTCCTGAAGGCGGCGCTGGTCGCCATCACGGCCGTCTATCTCGTGCGCGCCGTCGCATTCGCACCGCTCGTCCTCGCCAAAGGGGGCGCGATCACGCCGTTCGTCGTGTGGAGTTCGCTGATCTGTTTCGGTTACGGGGCGGTGCACCTCGTCGGCCTCGTGCAGCGCTGGCGGGCGCTGTAGCGCCATGAAAAACGCCCTGCACGAGGCAGGGCGGAAAAGACCCGCGCGGACGCGGGCCGGGAGACGTCCGGAGCCGCAGCCCCGGAGCATCGATCGAGAGACCGTCAGTGTTTCCAGTTCAGCGACAGGCCGATGGTGCGGTCGTAGCGGCGGGTGTCGCGCGGGTAGAGGTTCTGGTCGTTCCAGTAGTCCACGTACTTGTAGTTCAGCAGGTTCGTGCCGGTCAGCGTGATCGACAGGTCCGGCGTGAACTTGTAGCTGAGCGAGCCGTCCAGCGTCGACATCGGCGCCGCGATCAGGTCCATCGCTGGCGAGGTGCCGGCATTGCTCGGACGGTCGTTGTAGACCTGCACGAACTTCGAACGCCAGTTGTACGCGAGACGGGCCGAGACGCCGTATTTCTCGTACAGGGCGACGATGTTGTACGCGTTCTTCGACAGGCCCGGGAAGGTCTTCGACTCGACCGAGGCACCGCCCGATTCCGTCACGCCGCCTTCCATGTACGTGTAGTTGGCTTCCACGCCGAAGCCGCTGAGGGCGCCCGGCAGCATGTCGAAGAACTGGCGGTAGGTGAACTCCAGGCCCTGCAGGTGACCCTTGTCCGTGTTGAACGGACGCGTGGTGTCGTACTTCACGCCCTGGTAGGTCTCGGGCACGACCTTGTTCAGGATGTAGCCGTCGAAGTTGTGGCGGAACGCGGCGGCGCTGACCATGCCGGTCGGTGCGAAATACCATTCCAGCGACGCGTCGAAGTTCGTGCCCGTGACCGGCTTCAGGTTCGGGTTGCCGCCGGATGCCGTCGCCAGCACGGTCGAGCCGTTCGAGTTCACGTACGCGGTGCCCGGGTTCAGTTGGGCGAAGTCCGGACGGGCCAGCGTCTTGCCGTAGGCGAAGCGGCCCAGCAGGTCATTGCGCAGGTGCGCCGTGAAGTTCGCGCTCGGCAGCACGTCGGTCTGGCTGGTGCTGACCGGGGTGTCGACGTAGGCGCCGTTCACGAGGCTCTTGCCGGTCAGGTCGGAATCCGTCTTGGTGACGCGCACGCCCACCACGCCGTCCACCGGGATCGGGCCGGCGTCGAAGCCGACCTTGGACTTCAGGTAGATCGCGTAGTTCTTCTCGGTCTCCTTGAAGAACGAGCCCGGATCGACCGCTTTCGGGTTCGCGCTGCCGGTGACGGCCTGGCGCACGGTGCCGGTGTTGTCGAGCAGGTAGCTGGCGCATGGCGTGTACCAGTTCTGCGTGCCGTAGTTGACGGACGTCGACGGCACGGTGCAGTCCAGGCCCGGGATCGTCGAGGCCTTCACGTTGGCCGGTGCGCCCACGCTGCCTTCGAACGACTTGATCGATTCGGCCGAGCGGTTCGAGGCGCGCACGCCGACGCTGAAGTCCTTGAAGAAGCCGTCGCTGTCCGGGGTCCAGGTCGCGTCGGCGCGGAAGTCGGTCGAGCTGCCCTTGTCGTTGCCGTAGCGGTCGAACAGCTGCAGCAGGTTGGCGTTGCTCGAGTTGGCCATGTCGATGCCGCCGTAGCGCATGAACGACGAGCCGTCGACGTTGGTCTTCACGTACACGTCCGGCACATTGATCAGCGTGTCCAGGATCGGGTTGCGCCAGTCGTAGCGCGACGTGGTCTGCGCGATCTCGGAATTCAGGCGCAGGCTCGGGGTCACGTTCCAGCGGCCGCCGACGGCGTATTGCGACGTGCGGTTCTCGGACTGGCGCGCCTGGGTCGACAGGATCGTGTTCGCGTTCTTCGACGTCAGCACGTCCAGCTGGTCGGTGCCGGGGATCTTGGTCGCCGTGATGCCGGCGCCGTCCGCCCACCACGGCAGGCCGACGAAGAAGTCGGTCTCGTCGCGGTTCTGGTAACGCGAGGCCAGGCCTTCGGCGTACAGTTCGACGTCGCGGTTCGGGCGGTACTGGAACGCGAAGTTCACGCCGGTGCGCTTGCGCTGGCCGTAGATGGCTTCGATGCCGACCAGGTCGGGGCCGGTCAGTTTCGGCAGCAGCCAGTCCTTCTGGATCGGGAACGTGTTGAAGTCGCGCTCTTCCCAGAAGTGGTCCTTGACGTACGAGACGCCGACCAGGGCGCCGAATTCGCCGGCGTCCGTCTTCCAGCGGTTCGAGTACATCGCGCTGGCTTCCGGATCGGTCTTGCCGGCCTTGTCCTTGTTGCGCATGCCGACGTTGACGGCGGTCGTCTGGCCCTTGAAGTCGAACGGACGGTTGGTGCGCACGTCGACGACGCCGGCGATACCGCCCTCGATCTGGTCCGCGCCCTGCGACTTGTACACGTCCACGCGCTGCAGCATGGTCGACGGAATGTCGGCAAGCTGGATGTAGCGGCCGGTGGTGGTGAACATCTCGCGGCCGTTGAGCATCGTGGCGATGCCCGGCAGGCCGCGGATCAGGACGGTGTTCGCTTCACCGGCGTCGCGGCGCACCTGGATGCCGGATACGCGGGCGATGGTCTCGGCCACGTTCGTGTCCGGGAATTTGCCGATGTCGTCGGCGACGATCGAGTCGACGATGTTGTCGGCGTCCTGCTTGATCTTCTGGGCGCTCTGCGCGGCGCGGCGCACGCCGGTCACGACGACGACGTTGCCGTCCTTGGCGACGTCACCGGTGGCCGCGGCGTCCTGCGCGATGGCCGGGACGGCGGCCAGCAGGCCGGCGGCGGTCAGCGCGAGGACGCTCAGTTTCAGCTGGGGGAGGGACGTATTCCGACGACCCTGCGGGGTGCGATTTTGCATGTTGTCTCCTGAGAAAGTTATTGTTATGCCTGGCACTAAACCCATCTTATGGATGAGGAGACAGAACAATCCAATCATTTTTTCCCGGAGTTTGATATCGGTTTCGGTATTGACAGCGCTAACATCCTTAATGCTCATAGGGTTATATGCACGACCCCCGTATTGAGGTAGCGCAATAAGTCATTTTGAATGTGGTTGCCTGACAACGGCGGAGTGGCAAGCCGTTGTTGGCTTGCCACGTGTGGACAATCAGATGAGACCGAGCGTCTCGGTGCCCGCGGAGAAATCGCGGGTCTTGGCGTGTTTGCTGTTGAGCTTGATGTTCAGGCGCAGGTCGTTGACGGAGTCGGCGTTGCGCAGCGCATCCTCGTAGGTGATCTTGTCCGCCTCGTACAGGTCGAACAAGGCCTGGTCGAAGGTCTGCATGCCCAGCTCGCGCGACTTCTTCATGATCTCCTTGATCTCG
>CBIHRX010000384.1:0-5943 GCA_966212555.1 uncultured Massilia sp. | reverse complement strand
GCGATGTCGGCCGTTTCCAGGTCGCGGATCTCGCCGACCATGATGATGTCCGGGTCCTGGCGCAGGAAGGCTTTCAGCGCGACGGGGAACGTGAGGCCCGCCCTTTCGTTGACGTTGACCTGGTTCACGCCGGGCAGGTTGATCTCGGCCGGGTCTTCCGCCGTGGAGATATTGATTCCGGGCTTGTTCAACAGGTTCAGGCAGCTGTACAGCGACACGGTCTTGCCGGAACCCGTCGGACCCGTCACGAGCACCATGCCGTACGGCCGCGTGATGGCGTCGATCAGGAGGGCCTTCTGGTCGGGGTCGTAGCCGAGCGAGTCGATGCCCATCTGGGCCTGCGTCGCGTCGAGGATACGCATGACCGTCTTTTCGCCGAACAGGGTCGGCAGCGTGCTCACACGAAAATCGATCGTCTTCGTGGGCGACAGCACGAGGCGCATGCGGCCGTCCTGCGGCACGCGCTTTTCCGAGATGTCGAGCTTGGCCAGCACCTTGATGCGCGAGACGAGCTTGTCGCGGATCGACAGCGGCGGGGCGAGATGGTCGCGCAGCACGCCGTCCACGCGCAGGCGGATGCGGTACTGCTTTTCGTAGGGCTCGAAGTGGATGTCCGACGCGCCGAGCGTGATCGCATCCATCAGCACCTTGTTGAGGAAGCGGACGATCGGCGCGTCCTCGACTTCCGCGGCGGCGGCGGCCGTTTCCGCCGCCTGGGTCTGCGGTTCGTCCTCGGCGAACTCGATGTCGCCTTCCTCGCCGGCCAGCTCGCTCAAGTCCTGTTCGGCGCTCTTGGCGATGTTCGCCAGCAGCGCGAGCAGGGCGTCGTGCGCGACGATCACCGGCTCGACGGTCGATTCGCTCTGGAACTTGATCTGGTCGAGCGCCTGCGTATTCGTCGGGTCGGACAGCGCCACCGACAATTTATTGCCCCTGCGTGCCAGCGCGACGACGCGCTGGGCCTGCATCAGCTTCGGGTCGACCGCATTGACGGGCAGGGCGTCGTGGCTGAACGTGCCGAGGTCGAGCAGGGGATAGCCGAAGGTTTCGGCGCAGAAGACTGCCAGGGACTTTGCATCGATGGAGCTGCTGCCGAGCAAGGTGTCGATGAAACCGGCCTTGTCGGCGGACGCCTTCTTTTGCAAGGTGTCCGCTTGAGGCAAGGTCAGCCGTCCGGCCTGCACCAGGGCACGCGCCAGCCCGGGCAACGCCGTGCCGGGGGTGGTGTTGGGAAGGACTGCTGCCATATGGTAAGGGTCGGAAGGACGACAGGAAGCCGGGCAGGATGGACGGCCCCGGCGGATCGTCTCGATGATGCCCGTAGGCATCAAATCGGTCAAGACTTTGTCGTAAGGAAAGATGCGTGCATACCACGTGGATGAAATGGCATGTAACCGGCTCGCAATGTCGAGTGAACAACATCGTTAATCCTCGTGCAAGAACAAGGGCTTACCGCCGGTTCGTGGCCGGCGGCGCTCGGCCGGCGAAGCCCGATCAGGCCGCCAGCCAGCGTTTGACCGCGACCGGCCGCAACAGTTTCACGACCTTGATGGCCTGGTTCTGCACTTGCACGACTTCGATCACACAGTTGCCGATCTTGAGGGCGATGGGGAATTCCGGAATTTCCTGCAGCTGTTCCAGCAGCAGGCCGTTGACGGTCTTCGGACCGTCGAGGGGCAGGTCGAGACCGAGCTTTTTATTGATGTCGCGCAGCGGCGTCGTGCCTTCCAGCAGGACTTCGCCTTGCGCATTCCACGCCATCGAATCGCTGCGGGCGGCGCCCGGCGTGGACGTCGTGAAGTCGCCGATCATTTCCTCGATGATGTCTTCCAGGGTCACCAAGCCCTGGACTTCGCCGTATTCGTCGACGATGATGCCCAGGCGCTCTTTGTTTTCCTGAAAATACTGGAGCTGCGTGAAGACGCCCGTGTCCTGCGGAATGAAATAGGGTTCCGTCAACAGTTCGCGGAAATGCTCGATCGTGAGGTCGTCTTCCTCGTTCAGCAGCGCGACGGCCTTGCGCACGTGCAGGATGCCGGCGATGCGGTTGATCTCGCCCTCGTACACGGGCAGCTTGTTGTGGTAGCACGTGGTCAGCTCGGCCTTGATGGCATCGACCGGCAGCGCGAGGTTCAGCGCTTCGATCTGGCTGCGCGGCGTCATGATGTCTTCGACGGAGATCTTTTCCAGTTCGAACAGGTTCAGCAGGATGCTTTTATGTTTTTGCGGGATGTAGCTGCCCGCTTCCAGCACCACCGAGCGCAATTCTTCCGGCGACAATCTCTGCTGGGCATCCGCATGGCCCACGCCCACGCCGCGGATGCGCAGCACGCGCAACAGGCCGTTGACGAACAGGTTGACAAACCAGATCGCGGGCTTCGCGACCTTCATCAGCGCACGCAGCACATAGCTGGAACCCAGCGAGATGCGCTCCGGATAGGTGGCGCCGATGATCTTGGGAGAGATCTCCGCGAACACGATCAGCAGGAACGCGACGACGGCCGTCGCGATCGTGATCACGCTTTCCTCGTGGCCGAAGAACAGGATGGCGATCGCGGTGACGAGTGCGGTCGCCATCGCATTGATCAGCGTATTGGCGATGAGGACCAGCGACAGCAGTTTATCGGTGCGGTCCAGCAGCCATAGCGTGGTGATCGCGGCGCGGTTGCCCCGCTTCGCGAGATGGCGCAGCCGATATTTGTTGGCCGCCATCAGGGCGGTTTCCGCCATCGCGAAGAAGGCCGAGCAGAGGATCAGGAGGGCGAGTGCGAGGATGAGCACCCAAAGTGGTACGGTTTCCAAGGATCACCGTCAAGAATCGTCGGGAAACTGGCGGAGCCAGCGCAGAGGCCGATTCTAAGACAAGGGGAGGGGGCTTGCAAGTTTGGCTAGGGAGGCGCGGCGCCCGGATTCAGGCTGTCGACCATCGAACTCGGGATCAGGATGGTGGCGCCACGCTCCTTCGTCGTTTCGTAGATGATGTTCATCGCCCGCAACTGCAATGCCGCCGGATGGCCGGCATACATGTCGGCCGCTTCCACGAATTTCCCGGCGATGGCGGCTTCGGCCGAGCCGAGGATGACCCGTGCCTGTTTCTCGCGTTCCGCCTGGGCCTGGCGCGACATCGCATCCTGCAGCACGACGGGAATGGCGACGTCGCGGATTTCCACCGACCCGACGGAGATGCCCCACGGCGCCGTCTTCTGGCCGATCGACGCCTTGAGTTGCGCGTCCGCCTCCTTGCGTTCGGAGAGCAGCGCCGTCAGCATCGACATGCCGATCATTTCGCGCAGCGACGTCTGGGCCACGCGGTCGATCGCTTCGCGGTAATTCGTGATCGCGAGAGCGGCTTTCTCGGCATCGTGCACGTGCCAGAAGATGATGGCATCGACGTTGACCGGGACCGTATCCTTGGTCAACGCCTGCTCGGCGTTGAAGGCCGTCGTCTGGATGCGCACGTCGATGACGGCGATCACGTTGTCGATGACGGGCACGATGGCGAACAGGCCGGCACCCTTGACGCTGTGGAGTTTCCCCAGCCTCAGGATGACGAATTTCTGCCACGTGTTCGCCATCTTCAGCGAGAACGCGATGATCACGGCCAGGGCGACGAACGGCAACCCGAGCAGCGGGTTGATCCAGTAGGTCAGGACGACGCCGACGCCGAGGCTGACGGCGACCAGGAATGCGGTGACCGGATTCATGATGTCAGTGATGCATCCGCTCCCAGCCGTGGCGCATGGCCAGCTTGACCTTGTCCCAGGCGGAGGCCTCGCTGCCGGCATGCCGGCTTTCCCAGTCGCGCTTCAGCGCGGGTTCGACGTCGTCCCACGTGGGGTCGGGGCGGTTGGCGGCGGACCGCGGGTCGTTGCCGCCGGAACGAACGGCCCACGCCGCGTCATCGTCCGGGTTGCTCCACTGCGCGATCGTGCCCATCCTTTCCTTGAACGTGTTGCCGGCGGGCGGTGCGTCGCCGTCCTGCGTGCCGAAATAATGGCTGTCTTCGTGCGGATGGTGTTGCAGGGCGCCGGGCGCCGTGCCGGGCGGGTAGTCGGGACGCGGCGCGACGGGGCCCGCCCAGGCGCCCTCGGCAGGGATGTCTTCGAGTCCGGCCGGGCGGTACTGGCCCATGATGCCGACGGCGCGCGCGGCTTCCGGATCGGATGCCGTCGTGAGCGTGACGAGGCGGCGTTGTGGTATGGACTGGCGGTGATACAAGGTGCCGAGCAGCCGCGCGACGGCATGCCGGAGCGATGTGTCCGGTTCCGCCGCGGGCAGGTTCGAGAGCGCCATGTCGGCGCGTGGATAGCCGGATGCCAGCAATGCGTCCAGGGCGTGCTGGGCATCGCTGGGTCGGTCGAAGACTGCTTTCAAGGTATGGCGCATGATGTTCTCCCCGGTGTCTCATGGAGAGCGTCGTGCCGGCGAGTGGCCGCCGCCGACAGCCGGGGGGTGAATCCACGCGACCAGGTCGGTCACTTCATGCAGTACGGCGCTTGTAAGTACAGCATACTACGAATCTGGACAGGGTGTGCGCCTGTCCATCGCGGATCGGGTGTACGCCTCAGCCCCGTGCCAGCGCCAGCCGCGCCTGGCCCGCCGGCGCGCCCAGCGCCTGCCCGGCCGCCAGCTTGAACTGCGCCAGCGCACCCGACAACTGCTCGGTCTGCTCCGCCAGCGATTCCGCCGCCGCCGACGCTTCCTCGACGAGTGCCGAGTTCTGCTGCGTCATCTGGTCCATGTCGTCGATCGCGCGGCCGATCTGTTCGATGCCCTCGGCCTGGCGCTGGCCCGCCACGCTGATCTCGGCCATGATGTCGTGCACCTTGCGGACCGAGGCGACGATCTGTTCCATCGTCGCGCCCGCTTCGTCGACGAGCGCGCTGCCCGCGTCGACCTTGGCGACGGAGTCGCCGATCAATTGCTTGATTTCCTTGGCGGCGGCGGCCGAGCGCTGCGCGAGGTTGCGCACCTCGCCCGCGACGACGGCGAAGCCGCGGCCCTGTTCGCCCGCGCGGGCCGCTTCGACTGCGGCGTTCAGCGCGAGGATGTTGGTCTGGAAGGCGATGCCGTCGATCACGGAAATGATTTCGACGATCTGCTTCGCGGACGCGTTGATCGCGCCCATGGTGCTGACGACGTTGCCGACCACTTCGCCGCCGCGGGTGGCGATGTCGGTGGCGGACACGACGAGCGCATTCGCCTGGTTCGTGTTGGCGGCGTTCGTCTTGACGGTGTCGGTCAGCGACTCGACGGCGCGCGTCGTGTGCTCCAGGCTGCCGGCCTGCGATTCCGTGCGGCCGGCCAGGTCGGCGTTGCCGCTGGCGATTTCGGCGCTGGCCGTGGCGATGGTTTCGGCCGACGTCTTGATGCCGGACACCATCGTCGCCAGGCGCGTGCGCATTTCCTGCAGCGCGGCCAGCAGGCTGTGCTGGTCGCCGGCGTCGAGGCGGATCTCCATCGACAGGTCGCCGGCCGCAACAAGCCGCGTGATCTCGCGCGCGTATTCCGGTTCGCCGCCCAGCTGCTGCCAGATGGTGCGGATGACGAACCACGACACGCCGATCAGCGTGGCGATCACGATCAGCGCCGTGATGATGGTGACGGACAGCACGCGGCGCACGCTCGATGCACTCTTCGCGATGCCGTCCTTGAATTGTTGCTGGGCCTGCTCGTTGAACTTGGCCACGTCGGCATTGAGCACCGTCAGCGCGCCCTGCATGCGCTGCACGGTCGCCTGCGGATCGCCCTGCTCGAGTTCGAGCATGATTTTGGCGGCGGAGACGGCCGGCGCATAGTAGTCCTCGAATTCCTTCGCGAGGCGCTTGCCGGTGGCATCCATGCCTGGGATCTTCGTCACGTCGGCGAGCTTGGCGCGGACCTTGTTGGCCTGGTCGCCGATCTGGGCGATGCGGGCCTTGTCGCCTTCGGAGACGGCATCGC
>CBIHRX010000383.1:0-5967 GCA_966212555.1 uncultured Massilia sp. | reverse complement strand
CCCAGCCAATGGAGTTCCTTTTCCTCGTCGAACAGGAAGTTGAGGAAGACCAGCAGCAGGAACGCACCGCCGAACGCGGCCACTTCGGCATGGCGCGATGTCAGGTTGCGGGCATATTCCTCCGGGTTGGCGGTGGCCATGTGCCAGACGTCGATCAGGCCCAGGCCCGTCGCCACCGACACGATGAGGAGGGGAAACAGCAGCCGCATGCCGAACACGGCGACGATGATGCCGACGGTGAGGAACAGTTTTTGCCAGAACGCGTTCCAGTTGCGCAGGACGGAGGCGTTGACGACGGCGTTGTCGAACGACAGCGAGATCTCGAGCACGCCCAGCACGGCCGCGATCCACAGGGCTTGCAGGAGGCCGGCGGTGCCGCCGTGGGAAAAGCCCCACCAGCCGGCCAGCGCCAGCAGCACGGCGGTAACCACGAACGACAACCTGAAATGTTGCATGCACGACTCCTGTGACTCAATAATTATCTTCGCATTGTCTGAATGACCACACGGCGCATATTAACCCGTTTCCCACTTTGGCGGGCGCATCGATCGCCGCTGCGTGAATTGCTCACGTGACATGGCATCTGCCATAATGCCGCCCGGTTTCCCTTGAATGGATTTCACATGGATGTCTCTTATCTGGTCACCCCGGTGCTGACCTGGCTGGTGGTCGGCCCGATCAAATTCCTTATCAACAGCGCGCGCCAGCGGCGCTGGGCGTTCAACCTGGTCGGCAACGGCGGGTTCCCCAGCAACCACAGCGCCACCGTTACCAGCATGGCGACCCTGATCGCCCTGCGCGAGGGCATCGGCCATCCGGCGTTCGGCGTGGCCGTCACCTTGTGCTTCATCGTGATGATCGACGCCAACAGCCTGCGCCAGCACGTCGGGCGGCAGGCGGCGGCCATCAACCGCTTGGCCGCGGGCAACGCCGGGCACACGACCCTGCGCGAGCGGATGGGGCATACGCTGGTGGAAATTGGCGGGGGGATTGGGACCGGGATCTTGATGGGGAATCTCGTGTACCATCTGTTCGTTAAATAAATTGGGTCCCTGCCTGCGCAGGGACGACGGTCTTATGGCCGTGTAATGAAACACCGTCGCTCCTGCGCAGGCGGGAGCCTAAGTTTCTTGGCATACAACTAACCTCATCGTCCACCCGGACGTCCGCCCGTCCGTTTTGCCGCGCATTCCAACCTCGGCCAAACGCATTTCATCCCGCCTATCTGCAGTTCATCCCACCAAAACCGCGCTTTGCCGAAACGTCAATTGACGGTCATGACGGCCTAATCGATACTGCGCGCTGGCCTTTTATATTCTTATTTTTACAGGTAACGAGTCCATCCTCGGGGGAACCAAGAAATGCTGCGCAAAACTATAATCTTCCTTGCCATTGCTTCCGCACTTAGTGCGTGTGGCAAACACGACAAGGACCCTGCCAAGCCCGACGCCGCCAACGCGCAGGCGGATGCCAAGCAGAAGGATGGCAAGGCCGTCCAGCTGCTCGTCGCCCCCGAGGATGTGCTGACCGTGCAGAGCAGTGCACTTGCGAACGGCCCGGTGATCACGGGCTCGATCCAGCCGGAACGCAAGGCCGATTTGCGTGCGGAAGTGTCCGCCATCGTGCTGCAAGTCCTGAAAGAGAACGGCGACCCGGTCAAGAAGGGTGACGTGCTCGTCAAGCTGGACGAGACGTCGATCCGCGACAGCCTGATGTCGGCCCAGGAAGCCCAGCGCGCCGCCTCCCAGGCCCTGGACCAGTCCAACCGCGCCCTCGAGCGCCTGAAGACGCTGCGCGCGTCCGGCATGACGTCCGCCCAGGCGCTGGACGATGCCGAAGTGCGCCGCAACAGTGCCCAGAGCGAATTGTCGGCCGCCAAGGCGCGCCTCGTGGCCGCCCAGCAGCAGGTGACCCGCACCGTCGTGCGTGCGCCGTTCGACGGCATCGTGTCCGACCGTAAAGTCTCTCCCGGCGACACGGCCGCCATCGGCAAGGAATTGCTGAAGGTGATCGACCCGACGAGCATGCGCTTCGAAGGCCGCGTGTCGGCCGACAAGATCGCCGCCGTCAAGGTCGGCCAGCCTGTCTTCTTCCGCGTCAACGGTTACGGTGAGCAAAAGTTCAACGGTATCGTCAAACGCATCGATCCGTCCGCGAACGACATCACCCGCCAGGTCGAGGTGCTCGTCGGCTTTACGAACGACGCCCGTCCGCGCGTGGCCGGCCTGTATGCCGAGGGCCGCATCGACGCCGAGCTGTCCGATGCGATCACGCTGCCGGAATCCGCGATGGTCAAGGCCGGCGACAAGACGTATGCCTGGAAAGTGAAGGGCGGCCAGCTGGCGAAGATCGACCTGACGGTGGGCACGCGCGATCCGCGCACCGGCAATTTCGAAATCAAGAACGGCCTGGCGTCCGGCGACACCGTGCTGCGCCACCCGGGCTCGACCCTGAAGGATGGGCAGAAGGTGGAGATGGCGGCCGTTGCGCGCGTAGCCAGCGCCGCAGGTACCGCCAACAGCGCCGCCAGCAGCGCCGCCAACAGCGCGGCCCAGGGTAAATAAGCGGGATTGACCACCATGTTCCTGTCCAATTTCAGTGTCAAGAAGCCCATCGCGACACTCGTGCTGATCATCGGCATGATGTGCATGGGCCTGCTCGCGCTCAAGCATTTGCGCGTGAACCAGAACCCCGACGTCGAGATTCCGATCATCGTCGTGACGATCCCGTATCCGGGCGCGTCGCCGGAAACGTCCGAACGCGAACTCATCGAGCGCCTCGAGAAGCAGATGCAGGCCATCACTGGTGTGACCGAGGTGAATTCGTACGCCAACGAGGGCAGCGCCACGATCGTGCTGCGCTTCGACTTCAAGCGCAACCTGATCGAGGCGTCGGACGACGTCCGCAACGCCATCGCGTCCGTGCGCTACAAGCTGCCGATCGAGATGCGCGAACCGGTGCTGCGCCGCGTCGATCCGTCGGCCCAGCCGATCATGAACCTCGCGCTGTCGTCGAGCTCGCAGACCCATGCCGAGATCTCGCGCCTGGCCGAAGACCAGCTGGCTGACCGCTTCCGTGCGATCGACGGCGTGGCCAACGTGCAGGTGAACGGTTCGCTGCGCCGTGAACTCTCGGTGCTGCTCCATTCGGAAAAGCTGCGCGAGTACAACGTCTCCGTCAGCGACGTCACCAACGCGCTGTCGCGCCAGAACACGAACGCGCCGGTCGGCAAGGTGCGTAGCGAGCTGGACGAGAAGGGCATCCGCCTCGTCGGCCGCATCGAGCGTCCGGAAGACTTCTCGCAGGTCGTGGTGAAACGCAACGCCGATACCATCGTGCGCCTGAACCAGGTGGCCGACATCAAGGACGGCTTCGCCGACATCGACAGCGTCTCGATGCGCAGCGGCAAGCCCAACGTCGGCATCCAGATCGTGCGTTCGCGCGAAGGGTCCACCGTCGGCATCGCCAACAAGGTGCGCGCCGAAATCGAGCAGATCCGCAAGGAGCTGCCGGCCGGCACCAAGCTGGACATCTCGTACGACGGCGGCGAAGACGCCCAGGACAGCCTGAACAACGTCATCGAATCGCTCGTGTTCGGCGCCGTGCTGACGATCTTCGTCGTGTACGCCTTCCTGAATTCCTGGCGGTCCACCCTGATCACGGCGCTGTCGCTGCCGACGTCCGTGCTGGCCGCGTTCATCGCCGTCTGGCTGTGCGGCTTCACCCTGAACTTCATGACCTTGCTGGGCCTGTCGCTGGCCATCGGCGTGCTGATCGACGACGCGATCGTCGTGCGGGAAAACATCGTCCGCCACATGGAAAACGGCTCCGATCGCCGCACGGCCGCCCTCGAGGGTACCGCCGAGATCGGCATGGCCGTCGCGTCGACGACGTTCTCGATCATGGCCGTGTTCATCCCCGTCGCCTTCATGCCGGGCATCTCGGGCGAATGGTTCCGTCCGTTCGCGCTGACCGTGGCCTGCTCCGTGATCGTGTCGCTGTTCATCTCGTTCACGCTCGACCCGATGCTGTCGGCCTACTGGGGCGACCCGCCGGGCCACCACCATGCGCCCAAGAAGGGCATCGAGAAATATCTCGCGCGCTTCAATATCTGGTTCGACCACCAGGCCGACCGCTACGGCCGCGTGATCGCCTGGGCATTGCACCACCGACGCTGGATGGCCATCATCGCCGTCGCGAGCCTCGTCGCGGCGCTGGGCCTGCAGGGCAAGTTCGGCGGCACGTCGTTCCTGCCGAAGATGGACAGCGGCCAGTTGCTGATCGAAGTACGTACCCCGGCCTCGTCGTCGGTGGGTTATGCCCGCATGAAGATGGAAGAAGCGGCCGCGCTGGCGCGCTCGCTGCCGGAGACGAAGGACACGAACGCGTCGATCAACTCGGGCGGCGGCCGCATCTACGTCGACATCGGCAAGCGCCGCGAACGCAAGCGCAGCGCCTCCGACATCGCGGTCGAACTGCGCGACAAGATCGCGCGCCTCGTCGGTGCCGAGTACACGGTCACGGACGACCTGAACGGCAACGGCAAGCCCGTGCAGATCGAGTTCACCGGCTCGGATTCGCGCAAGCTGATGGACCTGACCAATGCCTACATGGAAAAACTGCGTCAGGTGCCGGGCGCCGTGGACGTCACGCTGTCCCAGCAGGATCCGAAGGACGAGCTGCAGATCGAGCTGGACCGCGGCCTGTCGAACATGATGGGCATCTCGGTCGGCGACGCCGCCACCGCGCTGCGTGTCGCGTTCGCCGGCATCGAGGTCGGCGACTGGGTCGATCCGACGGGCGAGACCCGCGACGTGGCCGTGCGCCTGGCGCCGGAAGACCGCGTGGGCCTGGAGAACATCGAGCGCCTGCCGATCGCCGTCACCGGCAGCAATATGATGGTTCCGTTGGACCAGATCTCCAGGATCACGATGGGCAAGGGCCCGTCCGCGATCGAACACAAGGACGGCAAGCGCGTCGTGCGCGTGTCGGCCAATGCCCAGGGCCGTTCGAACGGTGAAGTCATGGACGACGCTCTCAAGCTGGCGAAATCGATGGACTTCCCGCCGGGCTATGGCCTGTCGCTGGGTGGCCAGAGCAAGGACCAGCAGGAAGTGTTCACGCAGATGACGATCGCGCTGGTGTCCGGTATCGGCCTCATGTACCTGATCCTCGTGATGCAATTCGGCTCGTTCACGGCACCGCTCTCCGTGATGCTGTCGCTGCCGCTGTCGCTGATCGGCGTCGTCGTCGCGCTGCTGCTCACGCACGGCACGCTGAACCTGATGAGCTTCATCGGCATCATCATGCTGATGGGCCTCGTGGCGAAGAACGCGATCCTGCTGCTGGACGCCGCCCGCACCCGCGAAGCGGAAGGCATGGACCGCGAAGAAGCGCTGATGGCCGCCGGCCGCGCCCGCCTGCGTCCGATCCTGATGACGACGTTCGCACTGATCGCCGGCATGCTGCCGGTGGCGCTGGCCCTGGGCGACTCGGGTGAGTTCTACCAGCCGCTCGCGATCGCGATCATCGGCGGCACGATCACGTCGACCCTGCTGACCCTGCTGGTCGTCCCGACCTTCTACGACAGCATCGAGATCGCCCGCGACCGCATGGTGGCCAAGTTCGGTCGCCGCGCCAAGCGCTTCACCGCGGTACCGGCATTCGTGATGACCTTCGTCGAAGCGATCCTTACGCTGGTGCTCGTACGCTTCGTGTTCCGCATGATCGTGAAGGCCGGCCGCTTCGCCGTCCGCCGCGGCCGTCCGGCGACGGTGTAACGATGTCGTGCCGGCCGCGGCCGGCACCCAATGAGAAGGGCCTGCAAGCGCAGGCCCAAAAAGACCTGCCCCGCAGGTCTTTTTTTATACCGAGCCGGCATGCACTAGGGCCGCGTCTGCCGCGCCCAGTGCCTGCCGGCGCAAAGGGCCGTTCCCGACCCGTTGCCGATGCGCCACGGCGATCCGC
>CBIHRX010000382.1:0-6002 GCA_966212555.1 uncultured Massilia sp. | reverse complement strand
GCCTTGATCGTGTCCATCGTGTCGATCACCTCGCGCACCATGCGGCCGCCTTCCTGAGCCACCATCGACGTGTTCACGGCCAGCTGGTTCGCCTCGTGGGCGTCGCCGGCGTTGCGGCGCACGGTCTCGGTCAGGTCCTGCATCGAGTTCGCGGTGGATGCCAGGTTGGCCGCCTGCTGTTCCGTGCGCGAGCACAGGTCCAGGTTGCCGGTCGAGATCTCGCCGGAGGCGTTGGCGATCTGCTCGGCACCGCTGCGCACCTGGCCGACGACGGTCGACAGGCTGCTGCTGATGTTGTTCATGGCCTCGGCCAGCAGGCCGATCTCGTCGCTGCGGTCGACGGCCATGCGCACGGTGAGATCGCCCTCGGCGATGCGCACGGCGGCGTCGCGGGCCCGCACGAGCGGACGGGTGACGGTGCGCTTCATCACGGTGTGCAGGATCGCCGCGAAGATCGCGAGCGCCACGAGGCCGATGACGATGTAGTGGTTGCGCAGGCGGGCCGCTTCCTTGGTGATCTCGTCCTCGTAGGTGCCGCCGGCGATCAGCCAGTTCCAGTCCTTGAACAGCGTGTAGGCCGCCACCTTCGTGCGCGGGCTCGTCTCGCCCGCTTCGGCGTTCATCCACGGATAGGTGATCAGGCCTTGCTTCGTTTCCAGCATCTCCCGGATGAATTCGCGGCCGCTCGCATCCTTGCTGGCGAGGATGTTCTTGCCTTCCTTGACGGGGTGGACGATCAGGTCGCCGTAGGCCTTGCCCGGGGTGGCGTCGAGCACGAAGTAATAACCGGTGTCGCCCACCTTCATCTTCTTGATGCGGTCGCGCAGCGCGGCGATGTTGGCGTCGACGTCGAGGCCGATGTACAGGATGCCGATGACCTTGCCGGACGTATCGCGGATCGGTTCGTAGTCCGTCATGAACTTCTTGCCGAACAATGTGACCAGGCCGACGTACGGCTTGCCGGCGCGGATCGCCGCATACGCGGGGCTGTCGTGGGCGAGGATCGTGCCGACGGCACGGTCGCCGTTTTCCTTCTTGACCGACGTGCTCACACGGACGTAGTCGTCGCCGCTGGCCACGAAGATCGTCGCGTTGCCGCCGGTCTGGCGCGTGAAGCGGTCGGGGAGGGTGAAGTCGAGGTTCAACGGCTTGCCGCCGGACGACAAGGTCGGCACCTGCTTGTCGCCGACGGCCACCATGGCGCCGGTATCGAGCGTGAACTCGCCTTCGAAGTGCGTGGCGAAGATGCGGCCGAAGCTCGTGGCCTGGCTCTTCATCACGCTGTCGAACATTTCGACGGCGTTGACGACGCTCTGCAGTTCCGAGTTGACGTTGGCGATGGCGCGCGCATGCAGCATCGACGACGTGGTCCAGGTGATGGTGAAGACGAGGCCGGCAAGGATGACGGAGACGAGGGCGAACGTGAAGGCGGTGATTTTCGAGCCGACAGTCAAGTTCGCGACACTGAACGATTTCTTGTCCATGGAGGTAAGGGAAAGCTGACGTTGCGCTATGGTACGTCAGGTATCCCTTGGGAAACAAAACTGTGTCGTCTTTTCGATGTGTTCATGCAACAAATACTTGCCGGGTTGGCACGTATTGCACAGAAACCTCGGCTGGCGTTGTTGCCTCGTCAAGTCAATGTTCGACCTGGACGTTATGGAACTGTAAAGCCGCCAGGTTCGCATAGATACCGCCCAGCGCCACCAGCGACGCGTGCGTGCCCGTCTCGACGATGCGCCCGTCCTCCATCACGATGATGCGGTCGGCCCGCTGCACGGTCGCGAGGCGGTGCGCGATGATGAGGGTCGTGCGGCCCACCATCGCCGCCTCCAGCGCGCGCTGCACGAGGCGTTCCGACTCGGCGTCGAGGGCGCTCGTCGCTTCGTCCAGCAGCAGCAGCGGCGGATTCTTGAGGAGTGCCCGCGCGATGGCGATGCGCTGGCGCTGGCCGCCCGAGAGCCGCACGCCGCGCTCGCCCAGGTACGACTGGTAGCCCTGCGGCAGGCGTTCGATGAATTCGTGGGCCGCGGCCAGTTTCGCGGCGGCGATCACTTCCGCATCCGTCGCGTCCGCGCGGCCGTAGCGGATGTTCTCCAGCGCGTTGGCCGAGAAGATCACCGTGTCCTGCGGGACGATGCCGATGGCGCCGCGCAGCACGTGCAGGTCGAGGTCGCGGATGTCCACGCCGTCGAGGCGGATGCTGCCCGCCTGCGGGTCGTAGAAGCGCAGCAGCAGCTGGAACAGCGTGGTCTTGCCGGCGCCGGACGGGCCGACGACGGCGACCGTCTCGCCGGGTTTGACGTCCAGGTTGACGTGGTCCAGCGCCGCGGTCTCGGGCCGCGACGGGTACGAGAACTGCACGTTCGCCAGGTGCAGGGCGGCGCCGCCGGCCGTGCGGCCGGGCAGCGGCGTCGGGTGCGCGGGGTTGCGGATATCGGAGCGCACGGCGAGCAGTTCCAGCAGGCGCTCGGTGGCGCCGGCCGCGCGCTGCGCCTCGCCCATCACTTCGGACAGCGCGCCGATGGCGCCGGACACGATCGACGCGTACAGGATGAACTGGCCCAGGTCGCCGCCCGTCATGCTGCCTTCCAGGACGGCGTGCGCGCCCAGCCACAGCACGAACACGATGGCGCCGAACACGAGCGCGATGGCGAGCATGGTGAGGACGGCGCGGGCGCGGATGCGCCGCATCGCCGTCGCGAACGCGCCTTCGACGGATGCGCCGAAGCGCTGCGCTTCGATCTTTTCGTGGGTGAAGGCCTGCACGGTGGGCATGGCGTTGAGGATCTCGCCGGCGATGGCCGACGCGTCGGCGATGCGGTCCTGCGAATCGCGCGACAGCTTGCGCACGCGCCGGCCGAACAGCACGATCGGCACGACGACCAGGACCAGCAGGCCGAGGATGATCGAGGTGAGCTTCGCGCTCGTCACGAACAGCATCGCGAGTCCGCCGACGAACAGCAAGGTGTTGCGCAGCGCGAGGGAGATGCTCGTGCCGACGACGGTCTGGATCAGGGTCGTGTCGGTCGTCAGGCGCGACAGCACTTCGCCCGTGCGCGTCGTCTCGAAGAATTCGGGACTCTGCTCGACGACGTGGCGGTACACGGCGCTGCGGATGTCGGCCGTCACGCGCTCGCCCAGCCACGACACCGTGTAGTAGCGCGCCGCCGTCGCGACCGCAAGGACGGCGGCGACGCCGAACAGCGCGAGGAAGGTGGCGTTGACGCTGGCGGCATTGGACGCGCCGCCGCCGTTGACCGAGGCCGCCCCGAAGCCATGGTCGATCATCTGCTTGAAGGCGGCGGGAATCGCGAGCGTGGCGCCGGCCGCGACGAGCAGCGCGATGCCGGCGAACAGGAATTGGCGGCGGTATGGCCGCAGGAAGGGCAGCAGGCCTTTCAATGCGGCGAGGGCGCCCTTGCGCGAGGTGGAGTCGTTGGCTTGCGTGTCGGTGGAACCGTTGCTCATGTCGTCGTTCGTTGTTCGTCTTGTTGCGGGTGCTTACAGCTTCATGGCCGATACATAGCCGGTCAGTTCGAGGTAGCCACGTCCGGCGGGCCGGCCGTCGCGCTGCACGGTCACGGCGCCTTCCCAGTACACGGCGCCGGTCGACCGGCGCGAATCCAGTTCCTGGTCCGGCTGCAGCGGCTCGATGCGCCATTGCGTCGTCCCCGTCGTGAGCAGCGTCGCCACCGGGTAGGCGGCGTTCGTGCGGGGCGAGGTCCAGGTCCGTCGCGGCGCGAAGCTGACCTGGTCTGGTCCGTATTGCGCCACCTTGCCGGCACCGTCGCGCCAGGTGGCGTGGGCCCACAGTGTACTACCATCCTTGGCGCGGATCCGGAAGGCCATCAGCGCGCCGCCGTCGTCGAGGTTCACGCCGGTCCAGTCCCAGCCCGCCGCATTCGTGTCGAGCACCTGGCTGGACCATTCGTGGTCGAGCCACGCGGTGCCCGTGACGGCCTGCTTGCGGCCACCGCGCACGATGTCGCCGTCGACCTGCAGGTG
This sequence comes from uncultured Massilia sp., assembly GCA_966212555.1. Taxonomy (GTDB): domain Bacteria; phylum Pseudomonadota; class Gammaproteobacteria; order Burkholderiales; family Burkholderiaceae_D; genus Telluria. Next base: position 1,994 of record CBIHRX010000382.1, on the reverse strand, counting down.
CGGCTCGCTGTAGTAGTAGCTGGCGTGCCCCGCCTGCGGCCCCTTTTGCGAATAACCGGCGACGCCCTGCAGCAGCACCGGTTGCGTGGGCGTGAGCCGCAACGTGAACGACAGCTCGCCGGACCGCACGACGACGCGGTAGCGGCCGTCCGGCTCGCGCCGCATGCTCCAGTCGTCCAGCTTGACGTCCGTCGTGCCCGTGTTCGCATAGGCGAGACCGAAGCCGGCGCGCGCGCTGCGCTGGTCGTGGATCAGGTGGCCGAGCGCGGGGTCGGACAGCGCCGCGTGGCCGATGATCAGCTGCCTGGGCGCGAACGCACTCGGGTTGGCCGGATCCGTCTCCGTGCGGCTGCGGAAGAACGTGACCTGGAAACCGAGCGGCTTGCCGTCCGGCGTTTGCAGCCAGCCGGTCGCGTACCACCATTCCGTGCGGTAGTCGGGATGCGCGCCGTAGTCGGCGGGGAAGGTCAGGGTGCGTCCCGGCGTGACGGGTGCGAACACGGGCGGCGCAGCGATGGCGCACGTCGCGATCAACCACAGGACGAGGATGCGAAGCACGGTCGTCACCAGTCCTCCCGCACGGCGCGCACCGGCCCGCCGGACAGCGCGTACCGTCCCGACACGAGCGCCGTCGCGACGGACGCGGCGACCAGCACGGCCGCGACGCTGCCCAATAAAGGCCAAGGCAGGTGCAGCTGCATCGTCCAGTGGAACGACTGCGGATTCACCACGTAGACGAGGATCAGGCTGATGACGAGGCCGAGCACGAATCCCGTGGCCACGCCGAGCGCCGTCAACGCGCCGCCTTCGACGGCGAGGATGCCCAGCACCTGCCCGCGGGTGACGCCCACGTGGCGCAGCATGCCGAACTCCTTCGCCCGCGCCAGCGTCTGCGCGGAGAACGTCGCCGCCACGCCGGACAGGCCGATGGCGATGGCGATCGCTTCCAGCAGATAGGTCACGGCGAAGCTCCGGTCGAAGATCTTCAGGCTCATGGCGCGGATGTCGCCCGGCCGCGCCATTTGCAGCGCGGCGCCGAACGGCAGGCGGCGCAGCGCGGCCTCGACGTGCGCGACGTCGGCCCCGGGCGCGGCCCACAGCGCCGCATCCGTGACGGTCGCGTCGCCCGTCAGCCTGCGGTAATCCGCCAGGAGAACGACGGCGGAACCGGCCTGGTTGGCATAGTCGCGCCAGACGCCGGCGATGAAGAACGGTTGCGGACGGCCGCCCAGCGGCAGGGTCAAGGTCTGGCCGACGTTCAGGCGGTACAGGTCCGTCATCGCTTCCGACACCCACACGGGACGGGCGCCGGCGGGAACCGGGGCCGAGTCGCCGACGAGGGCCAGCATGCGTCCGGGATCGCTCGTGTCGATGTCGCGCGCCACAAGCACGACGTTCGGACGGGCCGGGTCGAGCGACACCGGCCGCGTGCGCAGGAACGCGGCGCGCGCGACGCCGGGCGCGCCGGCCAGCGCCGCCTGTTCCGGTGCGCCGAAGCCGCCCGTGTTGCCGCCGCCGCTGCTGCGCACGTACAGGTCGGCCGGCAGGATGTGCAGGATCCAGTCGTCGACGGAGACACGGAAGCTGGCGACCATGATGCCCATCGCGACCATCAGGCTGAAGCTGGCGAGCACGCCGCCCAGCGCGATCGATGCCTGGCCCGGCGCGTTGGCGAGGCGGGCCAGGGTCAGCGCCAGCACGGGCGAGTGGTCTTCGCGGCGGCGCAGCGCGCGATCCAGCAAGCGAAATGCGGAGGCGGCCAGCCGCGGCATCAGGCCGATGCCGCCGATCAGCAGCAGGGCGACGGCGAAGTAGCCGAACAGCGGCAGCCCGAACACGGGCGGCGCGAATGCGCAGGCGCCCGCGAGCAGCAGGCAGAGCAAGGCAGGCCAGACGCGGTTCAGGCGTTCCAGCGCGGTCTCGTCGTTGCCGGACTTGAGCGCGATGGCGGGCCGGGCGCGGGCCGCTTCCAGTGCGGGCGCCGCGCAGCCGAG
>CBIHRX010000381.1:0-6010 GCA_966212555.1 uncultured Massilia sp. | reverse complement strand
AGGCGATCCAGCCGTCTTTATTGGCGCGCAGCGCGTCCAGGCGCGGTTCGAGTGCGCGCGCGGCCGCGGCCACGTCGTGCGCGGCCGCGTCGTGCTGGGCGCGCACGCGTTGCAGCGTGGCGCGTTCCCCGGCAGTCCACGGACCCAGCGCGGCGAGCGCGCGCAAGGCCGGGAGCAGCTCGCGGGCCTGTTCGCCCAGGCGGTTCCAGTCGGCGCGCGCGGCGGAAGCCTGCAGGGCATTCCCGAGCTGTGCCAGCCGTGCCTGCCGGTCGATGGTGTCAGCCATTGCGCGCCTGTACGCCGGCCCAGCCCTGGCGGATGGTCGTCATGATCTTCACGACCTCATCGACCATCGCCGGGTCCTGCTTGATGCCGGCGCCGTGCAGGTGCGTGACGCAGAAGTCGTACAGGTTGGCGAGGTTGGCGACGACCTGGCCGCCGGTCTCGAAATCGAGGGAGCTGGACAGGCCGTTGATGATGTCGACGCATTTGTTGATGCTGTCGGCGCGCTGCTCGTAGCGCTTGGCCACGATGTGCGCGCGCGCGCGGGCCAGTTCGTCGAGCAGGCCGTCGGTCAGCACCAGCACGAGCTCGATCGGCGAGGCGCGCGACGTTTGCGCGTCCAGGCTGGTGGCGTGATAGCTGCTGTAGGCTTCGGTATAAGACATCTCGAATCTCTCAGTTGGAGGAGTCGCTGCTGAACAGCGAGCTGAACATCGAAGAATTGTTTTGCATGGTCGACTGCAGGGTCTGCAGGGCCGTGTACTGTTTCAGGTAGCGCTGGTAGGCCGCGTCGTACTTGGCGTCGAGGTCCGTCTGGCGCTGGGTCAGTGCCGACTGCAGTTTGCTGTTGTTGTCGGTACGCTGCTGGATCTGGCCGTTGGTCGTGTTGCTCCACTTGTTCAGGTAGGTGGTCAGCGAGCCCGCGATGCCGGTCGGTGCCGACGTGCTGGCCGTGCCGATCAGCGTATCGAGGCCGGTCGGATTGACGGCCAACTGCTTTTGCAGGCGCGCCGAATCCAGGCTGAGGGTGCCGTCGCGGGCGGCCGTGATGCCGTAGCTGGCCAGCGACAGCACGCCGCTCGGACGCAGCAGGTCGACCACGCGGGCGCGCAGCGCCATCACGCCCGAGTCGTGGGCGAACGCGCCGGCCCCGACGTTGTTCTTGGGGTCGCCCGCCGAGACGAGGCCGTCGAGCGCGCTCTTCAGCTTGTTGTAGGCGTCCACGAAGGCTTGCACGTTCGCCGTCGTGCCGCTGGCGTTGCTGCCGACCGTCAGCGTGATCGGCGTGGCGCCCGGGGCCTGGGCCTTGGTCGCCGTGAACGCTACGCCGTCGATATTGGTGAAGGTGTTCGACGCCTGCTGGATCTGCGTCGCCGCCGGATCGGTCGGATCGCCGAGCCAGACGATGGCATCCTGGGCGGTCGCGACGGTCGTGCGCGTCGTGAAGCCGGCCTTCACGCCGGCGTCGGTGGCCAGCGAGCCGTCCACCGAGACGGTGTTGGCCACGCCGGTGTTCTTCGACGTGAGCACGAGGCGCGGGGTGCCGCCGACCGTGACGACGCCGGCCGAGACCTTGCCCGCGTTGCCGCTGGCGCTGTTGATGGCGGCCGCGATCTCGCGCACGCTCAGCTTGTTGTCGCCGTCCGTGTCGGCGGTCGCGTCCAGCTTGACGACGAAGTTCGCCGTGTTCGTGTTCGCGCCCTCGTCGGCCAGGTTGATGGTCAGCTGGCCGCCGAGCGCCGCACCGTCCGCGAGGCTGTTGTACGAGACCTGGCTGCTGGTCGCGACCTGTTCCACGAACAGGCTGTAGGTGCCGGACGAGGCGGTCGAACTGGCGGTGGCCGTGCCGATCGTCGTGTCGGACAGCGTGGCGCTCTGGGCCAGCAGCGAATGGCCCACGCCCGCAAGGCCGGCGAGCGAAGTCTGGAAGGCCGAGAGCGCGGAGCCGAGCGTCGTGAGGGCCTTGGCTGTCGCGTTCGCGGTATTCGTCTGATTGGTCAGCTGGGTCTGCGCACCCTCGATGTACTTGTCGGCCAGCGCCTTGGCGGTGCTGGTCGGGTCGTAGGTGGGGGCGGTGATCGCGCTCGTTGCCATATCGGTTCTCCTGCTTATGCGTTCTTTGCCAGCCACGACTGCGTGGCGATCTCGTCTTCGCGTTTGCGCTGCGTGCGTTCCTGCGCGCGTGCATACGCGGTCTCGTGCTGCTCCAGCACCTTGCCCAGCAGCTCGCGCCGCGTCCAGGCCTGGGCCAGGTTTTTCTGCGCGACGGCCATGTCGGCCTCGTGCAGCTGCAGGTCGGTCCGGTGCGTATCCGCCAGCGCGAACACGGCCTGCTTGTAATTGCCGCAATTGATGGCCAGTGCCGGCGACAGCGCGCGCGCGCCGGCCGGTTGTCCCGACGGGCCGCTGCCTTCCGCCAGCGCCGTCAGGCGGTCGACGCTGGCCTGGTAGCGCGCACGGGTCGCTTCCTTCTTGGCCATCGCCGTCTGCAGGCGTTCGACTTCGGTGCTGCGCACGCGCACGAGCGTGTCCAGGCTGGTGATCGTCTCGCGTTTGCTCATGCCATCATCGCTTTCAGTTGGTCGACGCAGGCCGCGAACGGCGCGTCTTCGCGCGTGCCCTGGCACAGGAACGCCTCGATGTGCGGGTGCAGCTTCACGGCGCGGTCGGTTTCCGGATCGGCGCCCGGCTGGTAGGCGCCGAGCGGGATCAGGTCGCGCACGCGCGCATGCTTCGCCAGCGCGGCCTTCAGCTTGCGCGCTGCCTGGGAATGCTCCGGCGCCACCACCTGCGCCATGCAGCGGCTGATCGACTGGGCGACGTCGATCGCCGGGTAGTGCCCCCGTTCGGCCAGTTCGCGCGTCAGCACGATGTGGCCGTCGAGGATCGCGCGGGCGCTGTCGACCACCGGATCCTGCTGGTCGTCGCCTTCCGCCAGCACGGTATAGATGGCGCTCATGCTGCCTTGTTCGTTCTCGCCGTTGCCGGCCGATTCGACCAGCTGCGGCAGGTTCGAGAACACCGACGGCGGGTAGCCGCGCGTGGCCGGCGGCTCGCCCAGCGACAGCGCGACTTCGCGCAGCGCCATCGCGTAGCGCGTCAGCGAATCGCACAGCAGCAGCACGTTCTGGCCGCGGTCGCGGAAGTGCGCCGCGATCGAGTGGCACAGTTCCGTCGCCATCACGCGCATCAAGGGGCTTTCGTCGGCCGGCGCCACGACGACGACGGCGCGTTTCAAACCTTCCGGACCGAGCGACTTCTCGATGAATTCGCGCACCTCGCGGTTACGCTCGCCGATCAGGCCCACGACGATCACGTCGGCCACGGTCTGGCGCGTGATGGTCCCGAGCAGCACCGATTTGCCGACGCCCGAACCGGCCATGAGGCCGACGCGCTGGCCCTTGCCGATCGTGAGCATCGAATTGATCGCGCGCACGCCGACGTCCAGCGGTTCTTCCACCGGCGCCTTGCGCAGCGGGTTGACCTTCGGCGGCGTCGTCGACAGCGTTTCTTCTCCGCCCAGCTTGCCGCGGCCGTCGATCGGTTCGCCCAGGCCGTTCACCATGCGGCCCATCCACGACGGGCCGATCTGGATACTGGACGGACCCGTGGCCGGCAGCACACGCGCGCCGGTCACGAGGCCGTCGGCCTGCTTGAACGGCATCAGGTACGTGACCTTGTCGCGGAAGCCCACGACCTGCGCGTCCAGCCACGAGCCGTCGACGGTCTCGACGCGGCAGCGCTGGCCGGTGTGCAGGCGGCAGCCCACGCTTTCGAGCAGCAGGCCCTGCACGGCGACGAGGCGCCCGGTGGGCGTCGCGACCGGCGGCGCCTTGATCTCGAGCGCGCGCAGGGTTTCGGCCAGCGCGCTCACTCGCTGTCCTCCTTGGCGGCGGTGTCCAGGCTTTCGCGCACTTGCGTCATGCAGGCGGCGAGGCGGCCCTGGCAGCCGGCGTCCACTTCATGGTCGCCCGCGCGCACGCGGCACTCGCCCAGGTCCAGGGCAGGATCGGACATCAGGTTCCACTTCTTGGCGCGCTTCGGATCGAGTTCCTGGATGCGCTTGAGTTCTTCCGGATTCATGAACACTTCCACCTCGTCGCGCGTGGGCGGCATCGCGGCCAGCGCCTCGTCGACGAGGTTCAGCATCTGCACGGGTTGCAGGGCCAGCTCGGCGCGGATCACCTGGCGGGCGATCTTGCCGACCAGGTCCACGACTTCCTTGCGCTGGGCGTTGCGGAATTCGGTCTTCATCTTCTTCAGGCTGCGCAGCATGGCGTCGACCGGCTTGGCCATCTGCTCCAGCTCGGCCAACGCCTGCTGGCGGCCTTCGGCGACGCCGCGCTCCACGCCTTCGGCATGGCCCGCGTCGTAGCCGTCGGCACGGCCTTCGTCCAGGCCGACTTCATAGCCTTCGCGCTGGCCCTGGCGATAGCCGTCGGCCACCGCGCTCTGCCAGTCCTCGGTCGGCGTGGCGGAAGACGACGATTGCGTGCCCTTGGCCGCGCCGGCGGCGATGAACTGCGCCAGCGGCGGGAAGTGATAAGGCCGGAACTGCTTCATTCGGCAGTCGCCTCGGCAAACAGCTGGACTTCGATTTCACCGTTGTCGACGAGCTCCTTGACCTGCGCCATGATCTCCTGGCGGGTCTGCACGATGCGCGACATCGGCACCGGGCCCGAACGCTTCATGAGGTCGTCGAAGCTCTGCGCCTGGCGCTTCGGCATCGCGCCGAGCACCGCGTCGCGCAGCGCGGGTTCGGCACCCTTGAGCGCGATGGCCCACTGCTCCAGCGGGATCTCGTCGAGCAGGCGCGTGATCGTCTGTTCGGTCTGCGTCGACAGGATGAAGAAGTCGTACATCGACATCTCGATCCTGGACACGACGTCCGGATCGTGCGCGCGCAGCAGCTCGACCATCGTGGCGCGGTTGTTCGGCAGGCGGTTCAGGATGTCGGCCGCCTGGCGCACGCCTTCCACTGTGGCGCTCTGCGTGTCCAGCGCGGACAGGCAGCGCTGTACCAGCTCTTCCAGTTCGGTGAGCAGGTCGCGGTCGATCTCTTCCAGGCGCGCCAGGTTCAGCAGCACCAGTTCGCGGCCGCCTTCCGGCAGCGCATCGATGATCTGGCCGGCCAGCGCGGGCGGCAGGAAGGCCAGGAACACGGCCTGCATCTGCACGTGCTCGGCCGCGATGTAGTCGGCCAGCCACTTCGGCGACGCGTACTGCAGGCGCGCCATCATCGGGCGGATCGCGTCGCCGTAGATCGTGTTCAGCACACTGTTGGCGATCTCGCTGCCCAGGGCCAGGTCGAGCGAACGCTTCAGGTAGCTGCGCGAGGCGCCGTGCAGGCCGCTTTGCTGGCGGTAGTCGTCGAAGAACTTCTGGATCGAGTTCTTCACGGCGTCGACCTTGATGCCGCTCATGCGGCTCATCACCTGGGTCAGCTCGATCAACTCCTCGCGTTCGAGGCAGCGCAGAACGGCCGCGGCCGGTTCTTCGCCGATGGACAGCAACACGATCGCGGCCTGTTCGACCGGGCTCAGCACTGCTTCCTGCACGTCGTTATTGTTCAGATCCGCCATTTTTCTTTTGCACCCATTGTTTGACCACTTCCGCCACCCGCTCCGGCTCCTTACCCGCCAGTACTTTCAGGTGGTCGACCATCACATCCACGGCCGAGCCGGCCGGGGGCAAATCGTATTCTTCGAGCAGTGCCTGGACCGGCAGCGTGCCGCTCGTCGCTGCCGCCGCCTGTTGCGCCGGCAGGGCGCCCGCGGCCGGTGCCGGCAGTGCGCCGGCGCTGTGCGCGCCCGGCAGGGCATTGCTTGCGCCGGCCTGGACGGTCGCCAGGTTCGGCGCGGCTGCCGCTGCCGGCTGCGGCGCCACGCGCTGGTTCAGCATGCGCATCAGCGGACGCAGGATCAGGAGCCAGCCGAGCAGGGCGCCGAGCGCATACATGCCGTAGCGGACCATGTCGACGATGTTGTCGCGCTCCTGGTACCACGGC
>CBIHRX010000380.1:0-6021 GCA_966212555.1 uncultured Massilia sp. | reverse complement strand
GCGAGGCGATCATCGCGGGCGCCGACATGATCAACGACATCAACGGCTTCCGGGCGCCCGGCGCGATCGAGGCCGTGAAGGACGGCGATTGCGGGCTGTGCGTAATGCATATGCAGGGCACCCCGCAGGATATGCAGGCACAGCCCGAATACGTCGACGTCGTGGCCGACGTGATCGCCTTCCTGCGCGAGCGGATCGATGCGCTGCTGGCGGCGGGTGTGGCACGCGAACGCATCACGATTGATCCCGGATTTGGTTTTGGGAAGAGTGTCGAGCATAATTATGCTTTGCTCCGGAGCATAAGCCGCATGGAAAGCGAACTGGGCCTGCCGGTATTGGCGGGCCTGTCGCGCAAATCGATGATCGGCGCCGTGACGGGCCGCAGCGTCGAGCAGCGGCTGGCCGGCAGCCTGGCTGGCGCGCTCGCTGCGGTAGCGCAGGGCGCCCGGATCGTGCGGGTCCATGATGTGGCAGAGACGGTGGATGCGCTGAAGGTTTGGCAGGCGGCCACTACGAATAATCAATAGACGAAGAGAATTTAATTAATGGCACGCAAATATTTCGGTACCGATGGCGTACGCGGCCTGGTGGGCAAGTCGCCCATTACCCCTGATTTCGTGATGCGGCTGGGTTATGCCGCCGGCAAAGTGCTGGCGAAGGATAAAGCCGGCACGAGCGAACGTCCCACGGTCCTGATCGGCAAGGACACGCGCATTTCCGGCTATATGCTGGAAGCGGCGCTGGAAGCCGGCTTCTCGGCGGCCGGCGTCGACGTGATGCTGGCCGGCCCGATGCCGACCCCGGCCATCGCCTACCTGACGCGTGCATTGCGCCTGCAGGCCGGCGTCGTGATTTCGGCGTCGCACAATCCTTTCCAGGACAACGGCATCAAGTTCTTCTCGGGTCACGGCACCAAGCTGCCGGACGCTGTCGAGCTCGAAATCGAAGAGATGATCGATCAGCCGATGGGCTGCGTGTCGTCGGACAAGCTGGGACGTGCCACGCGCCTGCGCGACGCGCAGGGCCGCTACATCGAATTCTGCAAGAGCACGTTCCCGAACGAGCTCGACCTGCGCGGCCTGAAGATCGTCGTGGACTGCGCCCATGGCGCGGCGTACAACATCGCACCGCACGTGTTCCACGAACTGGGCGCCGAAGTCATCGAACTGGGTACGAAGCCGGACGGCTTCAACATCAACGACGGTGTCGGCGCGACGGCACCGAAAGCGATGGCGGCCGCGGTCCTCGAGCACAAGGCCGACCTCGGCATCGCGCTGGACGGCGACGCCGACCGCCTGATCATGTGCGACGCACAAGGCCGCCTGTACAACGGCGACGAGCTGCTGTACGTGATGGTGCGCGCGCGCATGGCGACCGGTCCGGTGGCCGGTGCCGTCGGCACGCTGATGACCAATATGGCGCTCGAGGTGGCGTTCAAGGAAATGGGCATCGGCTTCGCACGCGCCAAGGTGGGTGACCGCTACGTGCTGGAAATGATGCAGGAGCGTGGCTGGCTGCTGGGCGGCGAGGGCTCGGGCCACCTGCTGGCACTGGACAAGCACACGACCGGCGACGGCATCGTGTCGGCGCTGCAGGTCCTGACGGCGCTCAAGCGCTCCGCCAAGGGCCTGGCCGATTGCTGCAGCGACCTGACGCTGTATCCGCAGACCCTGATCAACGTGCGCGTACAGCCGGGTACGGACTGGACGAAGAATGCGGCCGTCGTGACCGAAAAGGAAAACGTCGAGCGCGAACTGGGCGACAGCGGCCGCGTGCTGATCCGCCCGTCCGGCACGGAACCGCTGGTGCGCGTCATGGTCGAGGCGAAGAGCGCGGAACTGGCGGAATCGATGGCCAAACGGATCGCCGCGCGTTTCGAAGTCTGACCGTCCGCCGGGGCGGGACCCTTCATTGACGCCTCCCGCCCGGCGGGGTATGATCGTTCCAATCGGAGTGTAGCGCAGCCCGGTAGCGCACCTGCTTTGGGAGCAGGGGGTCCAAGGTTCGAATCCTTGTACTCCGACCACCGTTTGCAAACGGGCTGTCTTCGACGGCCCGTTTTCATTTATGAAGCCATACTGCCCATAGCTCAGTTGGATAGAGCAACGGCCTTCTAAGCCGTAGGTCGCTGGTTCGAACCCAGCTGGGCAGGCCATCCTCACCCATCCATTCATTGACTGCAGGCTAGCGAACGCCGGCAGGCACACCCCCATGCTAGTCTTGACTCGACATTGGCGAGGAGGCGACATGGTGCGGGCCCGGGTGGTGTTGATGATGGCGATGTTCTGGTCGGCTTGCCTGGTCGCAAGCGCCCAAACGAAGGCACCGGAATCCGCCACCCTCGCGCTCAGGCTCCCGCCCGCGGGCGCGCCCGCTGAAGCGAACGGCACCGTGCAATTCATCGGCACCGCGACGGTGCTGATCCGCTACCAGGGCTTCACGATCCTGACGGATCCCAATTTCCTGCACAAGGGCGACCACGTCCACCTCGGCTACGGCATCACCTCCGAGCGCCTGACGAACCCCGCGCTGAATCTCGAACAATTGCCGCCGATCGATGTCGTCGTGCTGTCGCACTTGCACGAGGATCACTTCGACAAGCTCGTGCAGGAAAAACTCGACAAGAACATTCCCATCATCACGACCAAGTCGGCGGCCAGGAAGCTCAAGGACATGGGGTTCCAGCGCACGTTCGGCCTGTCCACGTGGGACCGCATCGACATCGAAAAAGGCGAGGCCCGGCTGCGCATCACGGCGGCGCCCGGTCGCCACGGCAAGGCGGGCATGCAGGCACTGCTGCCGTCCGTGATGGGATCGGTGCTCGACTTCGGTCCGAACACGGCGGCGCCGAGCTATCGCATGTACGTCAGCGGCGATACGTTGATCTACGACGACCTGAAGGCGATTCCGCAGCGCTTTCCCGGCGTCGACCTCGCCCTGCTGCACCTGGGCGGTACGCGCATCCTGGGCGTGTTCAAGGTCACCATGGACGGCAAGGACGGCGTGACTTTGATGCAGATCGTCCAGCCGAAAAAGGCGATTCCCATCCATTACGACGACTACGACGTGTTCAAGTCGCCGCTGTCGGACTTCGCGCGGGAAGTGAAGGCGGCCGGGCTGGACGAGCAGGTCGTCTACCTGGCGCACGGCGAGACCTACACGTTCGCGCCCAACGCGCACTGAGCTCGCAGGCTATTCGCGCTCTTCGGTGCGCGGGGCGAGGGTCGCGTCCTCGTCGAAGGGCCAGCCGCTCGGCGGCGGCACGTGGCGCTGGAATTCGTGCGGCATCACGATCGGCACCTGCAGGCAGACGCTCTGCGTCGGCAGCACTTCCATCCAGGCCCGCACGAGCTCCTTGTAGGCGATGCCGACGGGGCGGATCTTGCGGTCGAGGTCGAACAGACCCAGCGCATTGACGTTGCCGTTGTTTTCGCGCAGGGCCGTGTCCCAGTCGACCTGGTCGGTCAGCGAATACCACGTAAAACCGACCAGGGGCACGCCGTTGTTGCGCACCCGCAGGACGTTCGCCCACTCCTTGCGCAGCCAGTGCACGGCCTCGTCGCCGCGCGGTCCTTCGCACAGATTCGTTTCCGTGTGCATCACGGGCAGCCGGTAGCGGTTGTAGTACTGGTGCGTGATGACGGCATAGCCGAAGATTTCCCCAGCCGCGCGCGTGAGCCCGTCCGCCGACACGTAATGCTCGTTGGTCTGGTAATAATCGTTGCCCATGATGCAGTGGTGCTTCAGATTATTGTTCAGGAAAAAGTGATACTCCTCGCGCGTCATGCCGTTGTCCATCATGTATTCGTACATTTCCGAATCGACGCGGCGGCCGTAATTCAGATCGAGCGAGAGGAAGCGGCGGGCGTTGTACAGCTCGGCCGGACCGATGGCGGATGGGCTTTCGGCGTGGAAGTATTCCGTTGATTCGCTTTGCACGAACAAGGCATCGGGACGGACTTGCAGGATTGCATGCATGGCCAGGATGTTCGCCTTGACGAGGTTCTTCGTCGCGGTGACGAAGCCGCGGTCCGTCGTCATCTGCTCGTTCCACCAGCCGTACAGGGCGGAAAAGAGGGCGCAGATCGACATCTCGTTGATCGGCGTGTACAGCTGCAGCCATGGGTAGCGCCGCGCGAACGTGCCGGCATACTCGGCGAACAACTCGGGAAAATCGGGATTCTGGAAGTTGCCGATCCAGTCGGGCACGCCGAAGTGGCACAGGTCGACGATCGAAGCGATGTTCCGCTGGCGCAAGTCGTTGAGGGCGAGATCCGCGAACTCCCAGTCGTAGCGCTTGGGCCCGAGCCACGTCTTGTGCAAGGGCGGCCCGTAGCGCAGGACTTTCAGTCCGAGTTCCTGCACGAGGTCGAAATCCGTGCGCCAGTATTTGTAGTGGCCACACTTTTCCATCTCGTCCATGCGCACCCGGCCGTTTTCGATCGTGGGGATGCTGTTTTCGATACCCGTAGCGAAGATAAATCCTGGCGACATGCAAACCTCTGGTTGCTGATCGGTCCAATTCATTGTAGCCGGGATTGCAAACAGCGTTCCGAACCGTGCGCGCCCCCATTTGTGCGCGCCCCCTTTACTGTCGCGTGTAAGCTGTGCTATCAATCCAGCAACATTTCATGATTTCATCATCTGACGCGACACGACCAGCATGCGCAATGCCACCGCGGCGCGACCCGCCACCTCCCTGGACGTATCGGACCGCCGGCTGGCAATGGGCGTGCTCGTGTCCCTGCTGCTGCATGCACTCGTCCTGTCCCTGCAGTTCGGCATTCCCGGATTGCGTCCCGGGCCGGGCGGTCCGATATCGGTGCGGCTGACGATGCCCGCGGCGCCAGCATCCGTGCCGGCACCCGTGGCGACGCCGCCGGTACCCGCATTGCCGCCAGTCATGGTCGCGCCTGTGCCGGCGGCAGTGGCGCCGTTGCCCTTGCCGCCCGCGCAGCCGGCCACGGCGCGTCGAGGCTTCACAGTCGTCGATCCCGTCGTGCCGGTACCGGCGCCTACGGTACCGGCACCCACGTCCGCACCGCCGCCGCGGCGGGTCGCCAAGCGCCGCCGCAAACCGCCCGCCACGCGAGTGGCCGACGGCTTGCATACGCGCGTGATCGCTCAGGACATCCATCAGGACAACACCTTCGACGTGCCGCTGCCGGCCGTCGAACCCGATCCCGCACCGGACCCGATGGCGCGCGCCGAACCGCCGGCCGAGGCCGCTGCGCCCGTCGAGGACGACGCGGAGGCTCGGGACGCCGCACGGGCCGAGCGTACCCGCCTGGCCGAAGAACGGGAGCGCGATCGGGCTTTGCGGCGCGACGCGGACGAAGCGCGCCTGCGCGCCGCCGCCGAGGACAGGCTGCGGGCCGAGGCCGAACAGCAGCGGCAGCGTCTCGCCGAGCAATCTGCGCAATACGAGGCGGTGCTGGCCGACCAGCGCGCGGCCGAGGAAGCGCAGGCACGAGCACGCCAGGACGAGGAAGAGCGGCGCCTGGCCGAGCAGCGCCGTGTTCAGCAAGCCGAGCAGGAACGCGTGCAGCAGCTGGCCGAGCGGCAGCGTCTCCAACAGGCCGAGCTGGAGCGGGCACAGCAGCTGGCCGAGCAGCAGCGTTTCCAACAAGCCGAACAGGAACGCGCGCAGCAGCTGGCCGAGCAGCAGCGTCTCCAGCAAGCCGAACAGGCGCGGGCCCAGCAGCTGGCCGAGCAACGCCGCGCGGACGAGGCCGCTCGGCAACAGCTTGCGGACCAGGAACGGGCCCGCCGGCTCGCGGAAGAACGGACGCGCCAGGAGCAGGCGGCACGCCGGCAGGCGGAAGAGAACGCCCGGCTCGCACAGGAGCAGGCACGCGAGCGTGCCGTTGCTGACGCCCAATTGCCGGGGCCTGCCCGCGCAGGCACGGACGGCGGCAGCGGCGATGGCGCCGGGCGCGGCAACGGCATGCTCCCGCGTGGGGCGCTGGGCAGCGGCCTGGCCTCGCGTGCACGCGAGATGATGCGCGGTATCGACATTTC
>CBIHRX010000379.1:0-6069 GCA_966212555.1 uncultured Massilia sp. | reverse complement strand
TCGCCTCGATGACCTGCTGGAAGCCTTCGCTCTGCTCGTGCGACGCGGCCGCGATCTCCGCCATGATGCCGCTGACCCGGCGCACGCTCGTCACGACCTCGTCGATCGTCCGCCCGGCTTCGTTGACGAGCTTCGTGCCCGCATCGACCTTGCCCACCGACGTATCGATGAGGGACTTGATCTCCTTGGCGGCGGAGGCCGAGCGCTGCGCGAGCGTCCGCACTTCGCCGGCGACGACCGCGAAGCCGCGCCCCTGTTCGCCCGCGCGCGCCGCTTCGACTGCCGCATTGAGCGCCAGGATGTTGGTCTGGAAGGCGATGCCGTCGATGACGGCGATGATGTCGACGATGCGGTTGGACGATTCGTTGATGTCGCCCATCGTCGCGACCACCTGCGCGACGACGGCGCCGCCCTGTACCGCGATATCGGACGCCGCCGCCGCGACCTGGTTGCCGTGGCGGGCGTTGTCCGCGTTGTTGCGGACGGTGTTCGACAGCGCATCGATCGAGGCGGCGCTCTCCTCGATCGCGGCGGCCTGCTGTTCCGTGCGCGACGACAGGTCCATGTTGCCGGCGGCGATCTCGCCGCTGCTCGTGGAAATCACGTCCGTCCCCGCCCGCACGTCGCCGACGATCTTCGCCAGGCCGTCCTTCATGTTGCCCAGCGCCGCCATGAGCGCGCCGATCTCGTCCCGCGACGCGGCGTCGATGTCCCGGGTCAGGTCGCCGACCGCGATGGCCTGCGCGAACGCGGACGCGCGCGCCAGCGGCCGGACGATGCCGGCGGTGACCCGGTACGCCACGAGCGCGCCCAGCAGCAGGGAGAACAGGGCGATCGCGGACACCAGGGTCTTCGAATCCGCCAGCACGACGTCGACCTCGGAGCCCGCGTCGTTCAGGCGCGTCTCGATCCCCGCGATCACGCCGTTGAGGTCGGACACGATACGCCGGCGCAGCGGGCTGCACTCCTCGACCAGGAAGGTTCCGTACGCCTTCATGTCGCCTGCCACGCGATATCTGCGCGGACGATCCAGTTCCTGCGCCATGGCCAGCAATTCCCGCTTCGCCTTGTCGAAGTCCGGCTGGCCGCCCAGTACCGGTTGCAGCTTTTCCAGCCGGTCCAGGTAGATCGTCCGTTGCCGGTCGAGGACGTCCAGTTCTTTCAGCGCGTCCTGGTCGGCCTCGTAGATATAGGCGTTCCGCGCCGCGATCCCGGTCTGGTCCAGGGCCTCGCGCAAATCGTAGAGCTGCGCCAGCTCGGTCGTCCGGATCCGTTTTTCCTGTTCCACGACCTTGGCGATGTCGACCATGCGGACGAGCGCGAGCCCCGCAAGCATGACGGTCAGGGCGCAGACCGCGCCGAAACCGAGGGAAAGCCGCATACCGATCTTGAGATTTCGCAACATATAAGTCTCTTTTAAGGGGAACCAGCAAATTAATGATATGGGGAAACTATCTCCAGATTCTCACACATTGTCACAAATTATGATTCCATACGGAAATATATGCCGCATTCGCCGTGACAGACGCGCAAAAACAACAAGACCGGCCGGCAAGCCCTGTTTACTCTCGCGGACATGAAAAAGATCTCGATCATCGACTCTCATACCGGCGGCGAGCCTACCCGGCTCATCGTCGACGGCGGTCCGGACCTGGGCAACGGACCCTTGTCCGGACGGCTCGCGCGCATGCGATCCGAACACGATCACATCCGCACAGGCACCGTGTGCGAGCCGCGCGGCTCGGACGTCCTCGTGGGCGCCCTGCTGTGCGAACCCGATGCGCCGGACTGCGTGGCGGGCGTCATCTTTTTCAACAACGTCGGCTACCTGGGCATGTGCGGGCACGGCACGATCGGCCTCGTCGTGTCGCTGGCCCACCTGGGCCGCATCGCGGCCGGACGCCACCGCATCGATACGCCGGTCGGCGTCGTGACGGCCGAGCTGCATGGCGACGGCTCCGTCAGCATCGCGAACGTGCCGTCGTACCGGGCGCGCCAGGACGTCCACGTCGACGTCGAAGGCTACGGCACCGTGCGGGGCGACGTGGCGTGGGGCGGGAACTGGTTCTTCCTCGTCGAGCGCCATCCGTTCGAGCTCGTCGCGGCCGCCATCCCCGCACTGACGGCGTTCGCGCAGGCCGTGATGGCCGCACTGGCCGCACAGGGCATCACCGGAGAAGGCGGCGCGCCCATCGACCACGTCGAGCTGTTCGCCCCGTCGGACACGGCGGACAGCCGCAACTTCGTGCTGTGCCCGGGCAAGGCGTACGACCGCTCGCCCTGCGGCACGGGCACCAGCGCGAAGCTGGCCTGCCTGGCGGCGGACGGCAAGCTGGCAGAAGGCGCCGTGTGGCGCCAGGAGAGCATCATCGGCAGCGTGTTCGAAGGCAGCTGGCGCCGCGCCGGGGATGCCGTCGCGCCGACGATCCGCGGCACCGCCTGGGTCAGCGCCGAGTCCACGCTGCTGTTCGACGACGGCGATCCGTTCGCCTGGGGCATCCCGACTTAGGTTTGTTTCATCTGCAGCCCGTATTCGCTCGGGCTCATCCCCACGTACGATTTGAATTGGCGGCTGAACGCGCTGTGGTCCGTGTAGCCGCACTCGTACGCGATCTCCGCGATCTTCGCGCCCGGATCCTGCTCGATCAGCGTGCGCGCGGCCGCCAGCCGGCATTGCACGAGCAACTGCCGGGGCGAGTGCTGGAACACTTTCTGGAACAGCCGCTCCACCCGCGACAGCGACAGCCCCGCCTCTTCCGCCAGCGCCTTGAGCGAGATGTTTTCCCGGTAGTTTTCGCTGATGTGCTGCGCGATCCGGGCGATCTGCCGGTATGCCGGGTTCAGGTCGTCGAGCAGGCCGAGGTCCTGCGACGTGCCGATCAGGCCGACCACGTCGCCATCCTTGCCGAACAGCGGGATCTTCTTCGTGATGCACCACCCGCGGCTGCGGCCGGGGTAGATGTGCAGTTCGAGCTGCCGGTCGATCGCCGTGCCGCTGGCGATCACTTGCCGGTCCTGCGCCAGATACGTCTCGGCCAGCGCGCGCGGAAACAGTTCCAGCGCCGTCTTCCCGAGCACATCCTTCTTGTGCCGAACTCCGCAGCGGCGCACCATCGTGCCGTTAATGCTGAGATAACGCCCTTCGCGGTCCTTGACGAAGAACGCGACGTCGGCGAGCGCGTCGAAGATCGCTTCGACGGCCTGCATGCCGATGGTGTCGATGGCCCGGATGGTGATGTCGTCGATCATGAACTCCTCCCGGACGTAAATATAGGCGCGTTGCGCCAGGATGGCAAACGGCGGCCCGGCATTGTGCCGATTTCGGCGTCACCGCCCGCCGCTTCACGCAAGACCCCGCCGGCAAACAGGCCTAGCATGGATGCTTTCAAAAGGAGACAGACCCCATGTGGAAAGGTGTTCTTCCCGCCGTCACCACCAAGTTCGACGAGGACGGCTCGCTCGACCATGACGAAATGCTGCGCTGCTTCGGCATCCAGATGGACGCCGGCGTGGATGGCCTCATCGCCTGCGGTTCGCTCGGCGAGGGCCCGATGCTGTCGCACGACGAGCGCATCCAGGTCCTCAGGCTGTGCAAGGAAGCGGCCGGCAACAAGCCCGCGCTGCTGACGGTCGCCGAGGCGGCGACGAAGGATGCCTGCGCGCTGGCGCAGAAGGCGGCCAGGGCGGGCGCGGACGGCCTGATGGTCGTCCCGAGCACGATCTACCACACGGACCCGCGCGAGACGGTGGCGACCCTGCGCGCCATCGCGCAGGCGGGCGACCTGCCGATCATGATCTATTCGAACCGCCTCGCCTACCGCGTCGACGTGACGGTCGAGATCATGGAAGAACTGGCGGACGATCCCCGCTTCGTCGCCGTCAAGGAATCGTCGGACGACATCCGCCGCAGCACGGACATCATCAACCGCTTCGGCGACCGCTTCGACCTGCTGACGGGCGTCGACAACCTCGCGTTCGAAGCGCTCATGGTGGGCGCCCGGGGCTGGGTCGCGGGCGTGGGCCTCGCCTTCCCGCAGGAGACGGTCGCGATCTGGCGGCTCGTCCAGGCGCAGCGCCACGACGAGGCGCTGCGCATCTACCGCTGGTTCCGCCCCCTGCTGGACCTGGACGTCTCGACCTACCTCGTCCAGAACATCAAGCTCGCGGAAGCGATCGCGATCGGCTCCAACGAGCGCGTGCGCGCGCCGCGCCTGCCGCTGGCCGGCGAGCGCCGCGACAAGGTGGAGCGGACGATCCGCGCCGCCATCGCCGATCGTCCCACCCTTCCCGCGCTGGCGTGAAACGGCCGGACACGATCGTCGTCGGCGCCGGCATCGTCGGCGCCGCCTGCGCGGCGGCCCTGCAGGCAGTCGGGCGCGACGTGCTGCTCGTCGACGGGAGTATCCCCGGCGGGGGCGTGACGGCGGCCGGCATGGGCCACCTCGTCGCCCTCGACGAGACGGACGATGAACTCGACCTGTGCCTGCTGTCGCTGGCGCGCTGGGACGAGTACCTCGCCACCCGCGCGGGGCTCGCGGAACACGTCCGCTGCGGTACGCTGTGGGTGGCCGAGGACGATGCGCAGATGGCCCATGCGCGCGTGCGCGCCGGGCGCCTGGGCCGGCGCGGGTGGGATGCCGCCGAATTGTCCGGCGCCGAACTCGCGCGCACGGAACCCGCACTGCGTTCCGGCCTCGCGGGCGCCGTGCGCGTGGCGCGCGACGGCGCCGTGTATCCGCCCGCCGTCGCGCGCGACCTCGCAGGCACCCTCGTCGCGCTGGGCGGACGCACCCGGTTCGGCACGACCGTGGCCCGCATCGACGCCGGCGCCGTCACCCTCGCGTCGGGCGAGCGCATCGACACGGGCGACGTCGTCGTCGCGACGGGGACCGCCGTGACGGGCCTGCTGCCGGACATTCCCATCTTCCCCCGCAAGGGCCACCTCGCCATCACGGCCCGCCACCCGCGCCGTTTGTCGCACCAGGTCGTCAGCATGGGGTATGGGCAAACGGAGGCCGGCAGCGACGCTCTCGCCGTCGCCGCGAACGTCCAGCCGCGCATCACGGGCCAGTGGCTGATCGGGTCGTGCCGCCAGGACGGCATCAATCACGCCGACGTCGATCCGCGCGTGCTGGCCCGGGTACTGCGCTCGGCCATCGCGCTGCTGCCCTGCCTGGCCGACATGAAGATCATCCGCAGCTGGACCGGCATGCGGCCCGCGACGTTCGACGGGCGTCCCGTCATCGGGCGGCACCCGACGCTCCCACGCGTGTGGGTCGCGGCCGGCCACGAGGGCCTCGGCGTGACGACGGCATTCGGCACCGCGCAACTGCTGGCCGACCTGATGCTGGACCGCCCCGCAGCCATTGCCGCGGCCCCATATTCGCCAATGAGGTTCGCCCATGCACTCGCCTGATGTTCCGGCCCGCGTGACCGTGGATGGCGTCGCCGTCGACGTCCCGCGCGGCGCCACCGTCGTCGCGGCGCTCGTCGCCGCCGACACGCTGTGCACGCGCCGGTCCGTGACGGGCGAGCGCCGGTTCGCGTTCTGCGGCATCGGCCAGTGCCAGGAATGCCGCGTCACCGTCGACGGCTGCGCCAACCGGCTGGCGTGCCGGACGATCTGCGCGGACGGCATGACGATAGCGACGGGAGGCGACTGGTGAACGACGTCTTGCACATCGTCGGCAGCGGCCCGGCCGGACTGTCCGCGGCGCGGACGGCCCTCGACGCCGGCGCACGAATCTGCCTGATCGACGATAATCATGCGCCGGGCGGCCAGATCTGGCGCGGCGGCCCGGCGCGCTGGACCGATGCCCGTGCGCGCGCCGCGTGGGACGCCCTGCGTGGCCACCCCGGCTGCACGGTGATGCAGGCGTCCCAGGTCATCGGCTGCGTGGACCCGGACACGCTGCTCGTGGAGACGGGCGGACGCGGCGTCGCCGTCCCGTTCGAGCGGCTCGTGCTGTGCGCCGGCAGCCGCGAGCTGACACTGCCGTTCCCGGGCTGGACGCTGCCGGGCGTCACGGGCGCGGGCGGGCTGCAGGCGCTGATCAAGGGCGGCATGCC
>CBIHRX010000378.1:0-6075 GCA_966212555.1 uncultured Massilia sp. | reverse complement strand
TCGCTGCGGTAGTTCGCGACGAGGCGCAGCGACACCTTGTCGTTCTCGAAATAGCCGCCCAGGTTCGCGGCCCATTCGGATGCGCCGACCATCGGCCGGTCGTCGTCGACCTTCGTGTGTGCGCGGCTGACGTTGCTGGTGAAGCCGAAGCCCGTCGTGCCGAACGGCTGTTCGTACGACAGTTCGAGGCCGGCGATGTGCGCGCCCTGCTGCTCCGACGTCTGCACGACATACGTCTTCATCGCCTGCGCCGCCGAATCCCACAGGTCGATCGTGGCGCCGCCGGTGGTACCGGTCTTCGCGTAGCCCTGGATGCGCGAGTAGAACAGGTCCACGCCCACCATGGCCCGGCGTGCGAAATACCAGGCCCACGATGCGTCCAGGTTGTCCGACGTGAGCGGCTTGATGTCCGGGTTCGGTCCCGTCACGCGGCAACCCTGCGCATCGCACGTCGGCGAGCCGAAGCCGGCGCCGAGCAGGTTGTAGTTCTGGCGTCCCACCGTGCGGCTCGCGCCGAAGCGCAGGATCTGGTCCTTCGTCAGCTCGTAGCGCACGTTCATGCTGGGCAGCCAGTTGTTGAAGCGGCGGTCCGTCTTGATGAAGTAGTAGGTGTTGCCGGTGTTGTTCTTGAAGGGTTCGTTGTCGTAGACCGGCTGCAGGTCGCCCGAGGTCGTGATCGCGTCCGGATAGGCCGCGCACGGGATCGCCGGCTGGCCGGGCGCGGCACGCAGGCAGACCCCGGCCGGGATCGGCGTCGGGATGTCGGCGTTGATGCGGGTCTGCACGAAGCGCAGGCCCACGTTGCCGGACCAGCGCTCGCCTTCCAGGTTGGCCATCACGTAGGCCGCGCCCTGGCGTTCGCGCATGTGCAGTTCGGACGCGATGCGGCGCTCGTACTGGTCGCTCGTTGCCTTCGTCGCGCCCTGGAAGTAAGCCATCAGCACGGCCGGGTCGAATGTATAGCCCGTGTTGTCCCACCCCGCCGGGCCGTCGAGACCCGCGCCGAAGTCGGACGGCCACGGAATCGTGCCGGCCGGTGCGCCGATCGCGATGTCGCGGTTATGATAGGCCGGATAGCGGCGCGCGCTCTCGCGGTGGTGGTCGGCGTAGCGCACGCCGCCTTCGAGCGACTGGATCCAGCCCTTGTCGACGCGCCATTCGCCGTCGACCTGGCCGCTCGTCTCGCGGTCCGTCGTCTTCAGGCCCGAGATCGTGCGCACCACGAGCTGGTCCGGCTTGACGCCGGTGCCGTAGTACTTCACATACGGCGCGTTGTCGACGCCGGCCAGCGCATAAGACACGCCCGTGCCGAAGCTGGCGTACGTCAGGCCCTGGTCGTAGTCCGTCTTGCCGACGCCGCGCGTCGTCGACAGCAGCGTCTTCAGCGTGAAGTCCTGGTTCACGCGCCACTTGCCGTCCAGGTCGAGGAACGAACTGGTGGCGCGCGCGCCCTGCCGATAAAAGCCTTCGGAGTTGCCGATGTACTGGGGCGGCGTCCCGTCGGGGAACATGATGTCGGCGCTTTTCAGCACGCGCAGCTGGTCGCCGTACATCGTCGTCTCCGTGACGATGACAGGGTTGCGGATCGACGCGAACACCTGCTGGCCCTGGGCGCCCGCCGTGTTCGGCGCGGTCGCGCCGGTGGCGCCGTCGGTCAGCGACGCTTTACCCAGCAGCATGCTGTACATCGCGCCGGCCTTCAGGCGGCCGTAGTTCGGCGCCTTCAGCGTGGACGTAAAGCCCGTCACGGTGACGTCGACGTCCTGGTTCGGCTTGAACTCCAGCGAGAACATGCCGCCCTTGCGGTCGCGCACGCCCTCGACGAATTCCGTGCTCATCGACCCGGGCAGGCGCACCCCGTTCAGGTCCGCGGCCTTGTAGCCGCTGCCGGCCAGCGACGCGTCCGTGATGCCCTTCATGGTGGTCGTGTTGATGACGTCCCAGCCGCTGCTCGTGCCGTACGCGAGGCGCGACGCGGAATCGCGCCGGATGTAGCGCTTTTCCGCGAAGCCCTGCAGGATGAAGCCGAACGTGCCCGCCTCGTTCTTCCAGTTGACGGAGGCGTTCAGGTCCGGCGCGGTCTTGCCCGGCAGCGTGGCGTAGCTGGCGCCCACGCTGGCCACGCCCGACAGGCGCTCCTTCTGCGCCAGGGGTTTGCGCGTCGTGACGTTGATGGTGCCCGCGAGGCCGCCGTCGACGATGTCCGCCCGCGAGGTCTTGTACACGATGGCCTGGTTGAGCACCGACGACGGCATCAAGGACAGGCTGGTGGAACGGCTGCTCGATGCCTGGTCGGCGATGTACCAGTCGCCGCTGCTGACGGCGTGGCCGTTGAACACGATCAGCGACATGTCCGGATTGGTGCCGCGCATCGCCACCTTTTCCGCCTCGTCGTAGTCGGTGCGCACGGCGACGCCGGGCAGGCGTTGCAGCGAATCGGCGAGGTTCTTGTCCGGCATCTTGCCGACATCCTCGGCCGTGATCACTTCGACGTTGGCGGTCGCGTCGCGCTTGACGGCCAGCGACTTTGCCATCGATGCGCGGATGCCCGTCACTTCGACCGTTTGCATCTGCGTGCTGCCGGCGTCGTCCTGGGCCAGCGCGGGCGTACCCGCCACGCCCAGCCATGCCAATGCGACAGCGGCCGCGAGCGGCTTCTGCTTCAACATTTCTCTCTCCTCTGTTGTCGTCGTGGAACCGGTGTGTCCCGGTCTCGCCCCCAGTATTGACGAAGGAAAAGTCCTTGGATAATGATTACTGTTGAAGAATCTATAACTAAAAGGAATGCGTGGCCTGCGATTTTCATTTTGACGGCACCGCTGGGCCGGGTTAGCGTAGCGTTTTATTCGTCGAGATCCGCCATGCGTCCTGTCCGTGCGTTGCCCGCCTTGTTGATTTCCGCCGCGGTTGCGGTGCTGGCCGCCGGCTGCGCCGCGCCGCCCGCGCCATCCGCCGGCCTGCGGCCTGCCGAGTCCAGCACGGCCGCCCAGGCCGCCGCCGCCGCGCCGCTCGAGGCGGTACTGGCCAAACCCCTCTACCGCATGCATCCCGTCGAGGCGGGCCGCTACATCGCGTGGGTGCATGAGGCCGAACCCGACCTGCGCAAGCGCATCGCAGCCATCGGCCGCAAGAACCTCGGCCAGCCGTACAGCCTGAATCTGCTGGGCGAATTCCCGTACCAGGTCCACGACGACCTGCCGATGTACAGCCTGGACCACAGCGACTGCGTCGTGTTCGCGGAGCATACGTACGCGATGGCCTTGTCGCAGTCGTGGGAAGAATTCTTCTGGATGCTGCAGCGCATCCGCTACCGCGACGGCATCATCGGCGTCGCCACGCGCAACCATTACACGGAGATGGACTGGAACGTGGCGAACCGCTGGCTCGTCACGGACATCAGCGCCGAACTGGCGGGCCCGGACGGTCCCGCGTACACGATGACGATCGACCGCGCCCGCTTCCTCAAGACGCGACACCGCACGGACGCCAGTATCCCCGTCGAGACGAGCCGCCAGGCCTGGGTGCCGAAGGATCGCGTGGCGGCCGTTGCGAGCCAGCTGCGCGAAGGCGATTTCGTGAACGTGATCTCGACGCGCGACGGCCAGTACTGGGCCTCGCACGTGGGCCTCGTCGTGCTCGGTCCCGACGGCGAGCGCCACTTCCTCCATTCCTCCGAGCCGCAGGTGCGCGAGGAAACCTTCGAGTCCTACATCGCCCGCGCCGCCGCGCGCGAGGAACGGAACCGCGAGGCGGGCAAGAACGGCCAGGTGCTGGCCGGCTTCAAGTTCCTGCGCCTGAACGACGACATCGTGGTGCCGCCGATGGCACCGCAGCCCCGCCCGGGCCATCCGGCGGGCGCCTGACGCCCGCGTCCGTCGAGCCCGTCGCGCCGATGGGCTTGGCGGGCAGCCTCTTCCGCCCTCGTCTCCCATGCATTGCAGCGCCGCGTCCTCTGCGTGGCGCCAATTCCCCATTCAAATCGCGCCGCATTTCAATCAAAAGATTTTCAAGGAAATATATTCCCTGAATTAATTTCCCCATATTATCTTTATGACCCCAAAAAGGATTCCCTATTGCCGGTTGAGCATGGTCAAACCTTTATCGATGGGTATCGAGATAATAAACAGACCCACTCCGCAGAATAACAAACAACAATTTATCCGCGAATAAATATAAGACGCTCATTTTCCTGGGACACCAGTGCCTGTTTCAAACTTTGGAAGTTTGCATTCATCAACTCACGCAATGCTTCAGAATCATGGCCAAGCTCAACCTAGTATTCATCCGTCGCTTTTTCTCCCGGATGGTGTCCCTGCATCGCACGACGAAAATCGCGCTGATGGTCACAGCCGACCTGATCGCACTGCCATTTTGTTTTCTGGCCGCGATGCTCCTGCGCGGCGGCGATTTGAAACTCGCTTCCCATTTCGGGCCGAGCTCTTATATCCTCGTTGCGATCGTCACGATTGCAGCCTTTTCCATTTCGGATCTGTATCGTGCCGTCATTCGCTTCATCGATCAACGGCTATTGAGCGCGACCGGCCTTGCCTTGGCGATTGCCGTTTTCTGCGCCTACACCATTACGTTTTCGGTGAATGAAGCGAATTTCCCACGCAGTGCGTTGGCAATTTATTGGTTTATCGCTTTTTCGTATGTCATTGCATCGCGTATCGGCGTGCGCAATCTTTTGCGCAGTCTGAGCGGAACCCAACGCGGCACGTCGGAAGTGGTTGCCATCTATGGCGCGGGCGAAGCCGGGGCCCAGCTGGCGCAGACGATGCGCAACAGCGACGAATATCGCCCTGTCTGCTTTTTCGACGACAAACGGGCGCTCAGCGAACGCACCATCGGCGGCCTGCGCGTTTTCCACACCGATCGCCTGGTGGAGACGGTCAATGCAATGGGTATCCGCTCGATCGTGATCGCCATCCCGGCCGTCCCGCCGGGACGCCTGCGCGACATCATGCAGCGCCTGGCCCAGGCGGGTATCAGCACCAAGATCCTGAGCCGCCTCGTCGACCTGGCGGACGACAAGGTCACGCCGCGCGAGAGCATCCGCGACCTGAAGTTCGAAGACCTTCTCGGCCGTGCGCCCGTTCCTCCACGCCTCGATCTGTTTGCACTCTGCGTGCGTGCGAAAAACGTGATGGTCACGGGCGCCGGCGGCTCCATCGGCAGCGAACTTTGTCGCCAGATCGCCTCATTGCGGCCGAGCCGGCTGCATCTGCTCGACCACTCCGAATTTGCGCTGTACACGGTGCGCCAGGAGATGGCCAGCCGCTTTCCCGACGTCCCCGTGGAAGCACATCTCGGCTCGGTCTGCAATGCGGACCTGATCGAACGCATCCTTCGCGAACATCGCGTCGACACCATTTATCACGCCGCCGCATACAAGCACGTTCCCCTTGTGGAGACGAATATCGTCGAAGGCCTGCGCAACAACGTAATGGGCGCGCAGGTGATCGCGACACAGGCGGCAAGGCACGGCGTCGAGACCTGCGTGCTGATTTCGAGCGACAAGGCGGTGCGTCCGACCAACATCATGGGCGCCAGCAAGCGCATC
Organism: uncultured Massilia sp.; assembly: GCA_966212555.1. Classification (GTDB taxonomy): domain Bacteria; phylum Pseudomonadota; class Gammaproteobacteria; order Burkholderiales; family Burkholderiaceae_D; genus Telluria. The sequence goes on along the minus strand of CBIHRX010000378.1, from coordinate 512 downwards.
GCGGAACTCATCTTTCAAGCGGCGGCCGCGAGACCCGGCACGGACACGACGTTCTGCATGGTCCGCTTCGGGAACGTGCTGGGGTCGTCGGGCTCGGTGATTCCGCTGTTCCAGCGTCAGATCGCCCGGGGCGGCCCCGTCACCATCACCCACCCCGAGGTGTCGCGCTACTTCATGCTGATCCCGGAGGCGGCCCAACTGGTGATCCAGGCAGGTGCGATGGCAAAGGGCGGCGACGTGTTCGTGCTCGACATGGGCGAGCCGGTACGTATCGTGGACCTCGCACGGACGCTGATCGCGCTGTCCGGCCTGACCGAGAAGACATCCCAGAATCCGGGCGGGGACGTCGAGATCCGCTACGTCGGCCTCTTCCCCGGCGAAAAGCTGCACGAGGAATTGCTGACCGACGGCGTCGTCTTCCCGAGCGAACACCCGCGCATCATGCGCATGAAGGAGAACGCTTTGCGGCCGAGCGTGCTGGACACCTTCATTACCTGCCTCATGATGGGCTG
>CBIHRX010000377.1:0-6114 GCA_966212555.1 uncultured Massilia sp. | reverse complement strand
CGTGCTGAACGTCTCGGGCCACCGCATGGGCACGATGGAGATCGAGTCCGCGCTAGTGGCGCACCCGATCGTGGCGGAAGCGGCGGTCGTCGGCAAGCCGGACGAAACGACCGGCGAGGCGATCTGCGCGTTCGTCGTGCTGAAACAGGCGCGTCCGACGGGCGAGGAGGCGAAGAAGCTGGCCGCCGAGCTGCGCAACTGGGTCGGCAAGGAGATCGGTCCGATCGCCAAGCCGAAGGAGATCCGCTTCGGCGACAACCTGCCGAAGACGCGCTCCGGCAAGATCATGCGCCGCCTGCTGCGCGTGCTGGCCAAGGGCGAGACCATCACCCAGGACATCTCGACGCTGGAAAACCCGGCTATCCTGGAGCAACTGAAAGAATCTGCCTGACCATTCGGGCGCGTGATCGGTTACACTGATCACAGCAGAGTTGACGCCGCACCGGGAGACCGGGGCGGCGTTTTTTTATGCCTTCCCTGTTACAACCGTAGGGTGGGCACCCCGTCCCCACAAATAACACGCGTCACGGTAAGGCTTGGTGGGCACAGGGTGCCCACCCTACGTCATTTCTTGAATAATTCGTCCAGCGGATTCGGCTTCTTCGGTGCCTCGGCGCCGCCGAACAGCGCATCCAGTTCCGCCCGCTTGCTGTCCACCTGCGCGCGTCCGCGCTTGCCCGCGAACTCCTCCTCGATATTGTCGCGGTAGAAACTCCACGCCGCGCCCGACGTCGAGAAGCGCCGCCAGACTTCGCTGCCGACGCCCGAGTAATCGATCGCGCTGCCGTCGTCGAATTCCACGCGCAGGATGCGCTCGCGCGCGTCGTAGCCGATCGCGCGCAACTTGCCCGCGTTGATGCGTTTCATGTCCATGTGTGGTTTTCTCCCCTAACGATGCATGGATTATTGGGACATTCGACTGATTCGGCAAGCCAGGCCGTCTCGCGCGGCCGTGCGTGCCTTGTTGCGTCTTCCTCTTGTACGTACTCTGGCTCAGCCGTACGACAAACATTAAAAAGGAGACCGACCGATGAAACGTTTCGCCCGCTGGCTCGCCGCACTCTTGTTCGCCCTGTCGTTGCTGCCGCTGTCGGCGTCCGCCGCCGGCTACACGCAGACCCGCTACCCGATCGTGCTCGTGCACGGCCTGCTCGGCTGGGACAGCATCGGCCCCTTCGATTACTGGTTCGGCATCACGGACGCCTTGCGCCGCGACGGCGCCCAGGTCTACGTCGCCCAGGTGAGCGCCGCCAACAGCACGGAAGTGCGCGGCGAACAGCTGCTCACCTACGTCAAGCAGGTGCTGGCCGCGACGGGCGCCCAGAAAGTCAACCTGATCGGCCACAGCCACGGCGGCCCGACCATTCGCTACGTCGCGTCGGTGGCGCCGAACCTCGTCGCGTCCGTGACGAGCGTCGGCGGCGTCAACAAGGGTTCGGCCGTGGCGGACGTCATCCGCGGCACGGTCGCCCCGGGCACGTTCTCGGAAGCCGTGCTGGGTTCCATCGTCAACGGCCTGGCGGGCACCATCGCGTTCCTGTCCGGCGACAGCAGCGCGCAAGTGTCGACGGCCGCGCTGGATTCGCTGACCACCGCCGGCGCCGCGAAGTTCAACGCGGCGCATCCGGAAGGCGTGCCGACGACAGCGTGCGGCGAGGGCGCATACCAGGCGAGAGGCGTGTATTACTTCTCGTGGAGCGGCGCGCAGCCGTTCACGAACCTGCTCGACCCGATCGACGCGCCGCTCAGCCTCGTGTCGCTGGCCTTCCGCGGCGAGAAGAACGATGGCCTCGTCGGCAGCTGCTCCAGCCACCTGGGCCGCGTGATCCGCGACGACTACGCAATGAACCACCTGGACGAAGTGAACCAGGTCGCGGGCCTCGTCAACCTGTTCGAGACCAATCCCGTGACGCTGTACCGCCAGCACGCCAACCGCCTGCGCGAGATGGGACTGTGAGCCGCAATCCGACCATCGTCTTCGCGCTGGGGGCGGCCGGCACCTTGTGGCTGGCCGTGCTGGCCGGCCGTCCCGCACCGGCAGTGCAGACCATGACCGTCGCGCCGGCTGCAAAATCGTTCGCGCCGTCGCTGCAGGGGACGCTGCCGGACGGTGCCGTGCACGTGGCGCTGGACGACAGCGTCGTCGCGGACGCCCAGCTGATCGAACTGTTCGATTATTACCTGAGCACCGTGGGCGAGAAATCGCCCGCCGCGGTGCGGGCCGAAATCGAGCGTGAACTGGACCGCACGCTGAGACCAAACGCCGCCGCCGCGGCGAAGCGCGTGCTGGTGCGCTACATCGCGTACCGGCGGGCGCTGGCGGGTTTGCAGTCCGACCGCAGCCTGGCCGGCCCGGACGCGGCGGCACTCAAGCGCCGGCTGAACGCATTGCGCGGCCTGCGCGCGCAGTATTTCAGCCAGCGCGAGATCGCCGCGATCTTCGGCCGCGAGGACGCCGCCAATGCGGAGGCCCTGGCACGCATGGAAATCCACGACGACCGTACCTTGAGCGCGCAGCAGAAGCAGGCGCGCCTGGCCGCGCTGGATGCAGGCTTGCCGGCCGACGTGCGCGCGGCGCGCGAGGCGCCTTTGAAAATCGTGCGCGTGCAGGAGGAAGCGGAGCGGCTGCGGGCCGGCGGTGCGGGCGAGGAGGATGTTTTTCGCTTGCGAGCGGAAGCCTTTGGGGCGGATGCGGCGCAACGGCTGGCGGACGTGGATCGCGAGGAGGCGGCGTGGAAGCGGCGGATCGATGCCTACCTCGCCGAGCGCCGGGGGCTGCGCGACGACGCGGCCGTGGCGGCGCTGCGCAGCCGGATGTTCAGCGAGGATGAGCAGCGGAGGCTGGGGGCGTACGAAGTAGGGCAGTGACGTCCTGGATGCGTCAACTTTGGCCCGCAACCATAAAACGTCATTCCCGCGAAGGCGGGAATCCAAGCTGAGTCGGCACGCCAGTTCAGTATGGGTTCCCGCTTGCGCGGGAACGACGTGCGATCTTACAGTTTCTCGATCTGTCCCTTCGCATTCCCCGCCCCCGCCCCGTTCGGCGCCAGCTCGAGATAGGTCTTGTACGCCGCCTTCGCCTTCTCGCCATCCCCCGCGCGCGCATACGCGTCGCCCAGGTTCATGTACGCGATCGCGCGCGACGGATCCATCTTGATGGCGTTCTGGAACCAGCGGGCCGCCTCGGCAAACTTGTCCTGCTTGTAGAAGACGAAGCCGAGATTGTTCGCCGCCAGCGCGAAGTCCGGCTTCAGTTTCAGCGCTTCCGTGAACTGCGCCTCGGCCTGCGCGTACTGCTTTTCCTTGTACAGCTGCAGCCCGTGATCGTTGGCGCGCTGCGCCTGCTGGCGGCTCGACACCGGCACCGCGACCGGCGCCTTGATCGTCTGCTCGCCGCCCTGCAAATCCTTCACGACGACGGGAGCGGTCGGCGTCGACGCCTTCGCATCGAGCTTCGTGTTGAGGGCGATGGCGTCGTTCGACAGCTGCGCCGTGTTCGTATTCAGGAATTCGCTTTCCTCGGGCAGTTCGAACACGAAGTCGCCGCCTTCGGAACCGGGCAGGCTGCCGAAGGCGGGCGTCTGCTGCGACACGCTGGACACCGCCGGCGCCACGTATGCCGCCAGCTCCGTCGCGGTGATCAGGCCGTCGCCGTTCAGGTCGGCCTTGCCGCCGAGGCCCTGCAGCAGCGTCCACGTGAACACGGAATGGCCGTTCGGACCGCCGTCGGACACCATCTGGTCCGTGCCGCCCGCCGTCAGCATCTGGCGGCCGAGGCGTTTTGCGTTATCGCGCAGGAAGGCCGCGTTGGCGCCGCCGCGCGTGAGTCCGAGGCCGCTGTAGCAGGCGTCCATCACGAACAGCACGTGCTTCGCAGGGAGGCTCTCGGCGATGTTCTGGATTTCCGTCATCGGGATCGCGTCGCTGGCTAGGTTGTCCGGATCGGCGTCGTACGGCACGATGTAGCCGAGATCGCGGCCGGAACTGAGCTTGCGCGTGGCGCCGTGGCCCGCGAAGAACACGAACACGCGGTCGTTCGGCTGCAAACCATGGCCGACGAGATCGTGGAACGCGGCGAGGATGCCGCGGCGCGTGGCCTGCTCGTTCTTCAGCGTCATCACGTGGTCGGACGCGAAGCCGAACTTCTGCACGAGCGCCTGCCCGACGCCTTCCGCATCGCGCACCGCGTACTGCAGGCGCGGCCACTTCGGATAACCGTCGACGCCGACGACGATCGCCCACGAGGACGCATAGCCCGTCGCGGCCGCGCGCGCGACGGGTGCCGGCGCCGCATGTGCACCGCCGCTCACGCGGAACGTGGCGCCATCCCAGCCGGCGAACTGGTAGCCCTCGGCGACAAGCCGGTCGAGGATCGCCGGCAGCGCCTTCACGGTGCGCTCGTGGATGTCGTGGAACAGGATGATGCCGCGGCCTTCCTTGTCGACCGCGCGCAGTACGCGGTCGGCGATGGACGAGGGCACCGGATCGGCCCAGTCCAGCGAATCGATGTTCCACATGACGGACTTCAGGTGTGCACCCGCGAGCAGATGCATGCCCTCCTTGTTGCGCGCGCCGTAGGGAAAGCGGAACAGCGCGGAGCGCTGCGGATCGACGGCCCTCAGCAGCGTGTCCGTATCGAGGATCTCGGCTTTTAAACTGTCGCCGCTCTCCTTCGACAGCTGCGCATGCGAGAAGCTGTGGTTGGCCAGCACATAGCCCGCCGCCTTCAGCTTGCGGCTGACTTCCGCGCCCGCACCCAGCCGCGCGGCGCCGTGCGCATCGAGCGTGCCGATATTGCGGCCGACGCTGAAGAACACGGCCGGCGCATCGTATTGCTTGAGGATGGCGGCGATCTCTTCGCTGTAGCGGCGATGCGGACCGTCGTCGAAGGTCAGCACGATCGTCTTCTTCGGCAGGCCCTTGCCGAAGATCTCGTCCTCTTCCTTTTGCGCGGTCGGGGTGTTGTTGTCCTGGCTCGGCGGTTCCGGCTTGGCGGGGTAGGGCAGCACGACGCCGTAATCCTTGAGGATGCGGTCGCGCTGGTAGAGCGTCTTCAGGTACGCGACATAGTTGTCCCACTTCTCGCGCTTGAGCGTGATGGAACGCGTCTCGAAGCGTCCGAAGACGGCACGGATCTCCTTCTCGTAATTGCGCTCGATTTCGGCCAGCGCGTCGACGTCTTCCGAGATCCGCTTGTGCAGCTTGATCGCGGGCAGCGACGAATCCTTCGCCACGTTCGCGAGCAGCGACTGCATCAGTTCGCGGAACGCAAGACGGTCCGCATCGTACAGGCCTTCGCCCGACTCGACGACATCGAGCAAGCTGCCGATCGCCTCGAAGCGGCGCGGATCCTGCGACCCGGCGAGGCGCGCCAGCGCATCGTCGATCTTGTTGATGCGCTCCTGGTTTTCATGGAACAGCTGCTGGCCGACGCGGTTGACCTCTTCCTGGCCTGCCTTGGAGAGACCGGCTTCGTCCTGCGTCAGCACGATCATCTTGCGATAGGCGGCCAGGACCTGCTGCATGTCGGCGGCGATGGCGGTGGCTTCCTTGGATTGGCCCGTGGCTTGTGCTGATTGGGTGGGCGGCGCGGGCTTGCGGTTGGCGAGCCAGGTACCGCTGCCGGCACCTGCGGCGGCGACAGCGAAGATGACGAGATAGAGGGCTTTGCGTTTCACGACGGTGTTGAAAAAGTTTTATCGCGGCAACAATATCACTAACGGCGTGACTTTTGCTAACGAAAACTTAACGTTTGTGGTGGCGCAAACGCATGGATCGGCCTCGCGTGGCGGAACAGTGTTCGATTACAAAACACCCTGTTACAAGACACCTGTTACAAGACACCCTGTCAACCCTAAATCGAAATGTCCCCTGTTCTCCAAAGTAGATATGTCCCTTTGGAAGGAAATCAGGCCGGGGCCATGTGGGTCTTGGGGTGTGCGAATTCGGCGCGTACTTGCGATGTGCCGGGCGGGGTGGTCAACAGCGCGGCGCGCGTCCTTCGAACCAGTCATGCGGGGAACCGTCGATCTGGATCAGTTCGCCGCGCCGGGCGCGCCGCTCGCGCATCGCATGTGTGCGGGCTCCCGCGCCGCGCCGCGCCTTCCATAGGCC
>CBIHRX010000376.1:0-6121 GCA_966212555.1 uncultured Massilia sp. | reverse complement strand
CACGATCCGGTCCAGCGCCCGCTCGAGCGCATCGCAATCCAGGTCGCCTTCGAGCCGCAACTGCGCGGCGATATGGTAGGGCGCGTCGTCGCCGTCCATCTGCGCGAGGAACCACAGGCGCTGCTGCGCGTACGACAGGCGGGTCCGCTCCTCAGCCGCCGCCGGTGCGATCGCGCCATCCGCGGCCTTGCCGTTCGCCCGGATCCGTTCCGCCAGCGCCGCGATGGTGGGTGCATCGAACAGGGTCGAGATCGACAACTCGACGTCGAACACGTCCCGGATACGGGAAATCAGCTGTATCGACAGCAGGGAGTGCCCACCCAGCTCGAAAAAGTCGTCGAATACGCCGATCCCGGCAAAACCGAACAGGTTGTGCCAGATCTGCGCCAGCGCCAACTCGATGTCGTCGCGCGGCGCGGCGACGTGGGTGCCGGGACGGCCGGCCGGGGTCGCACCGGCCTGCGATTCGCCGTCCAGGGCGCGGTTGACCGCGGCCGTCCGCGCGCGCATCGCATCGACGGACACCGGCGACACCAGCAACTGGGGCGCACGCTGGCTCAACAACAAATCGAACAGCGCCGGCGCGTCTTCCGCCGCGATGTACTGCGACCCGCGCAGCCCGTCCGCGTCCGCCCAGGTACTCCAGTTCACCGCCATGACGTTCGCACCGGATGCGGACTGCATCGCCACGGCATAGGCGTCGAGGAACGCATTCGCGGCGCAATAATCGCCTTGTCCCTGGATGGGCGCCAGCGAACTCGCGGACGAACACAGCAACACGAAATCCATCGAGGCGAAGTCGAATGCCCGGCCCAACGCCAGCATGCCATCGACTTTCGGCCCCAGCACATGCGCGGCCTGTTTCAGGAAATCGTCCTCCAGGTCCCGGCGTTTTTGTACCCCGGCCGCGTGGAACAGGCCATGCACCGGGCCGAAGCCGGCCTGCGCCTGACGCGCCAGGCGTTCGGTGGCGCCGTGCTCGCGGATGTCCGCCGCGACGTAGTGCACGTGCGCGCCCAGCGCCCGCAGTTCGGACATCCGCGCGGTGCTGTCCGCAGTGACTTCCTCGCTGCGGGTGCGGCCGACCAGTGTCAGGCGGACGTCCGGCAACTTCCCCGCCAGGTAGCGGGCGAATGCCATGCCGACGCCGCCGAGACCGCCGGTGATCAGGTAATGCCCGCCCGTCCGCAACGAGCGGGTGCCGCCGGACGCGGCCCCGGCTTCGTCCAGCGTCGGCAGCCACCAGTGGCGGCCACGCAACGCCGAGATCGCCGGCCAGGATGGCGCACAGATCGCGTCGCACAATGCGCGGGCGACGTCCGGACCGGGTTGGGCCTGCGCCGCCACGACGACGTCGACGTGGCGGCAATCGAGGCCGGTGTTCTCCAACGGCGCGACCTGGCAGGGACCGAGCACCAATGCCTTCTTCGGCAAGACGGTCTCGTCGCCCAGTACCGCATGCACGCCATTGGAAATGGTGGTGATCCGCAGCGGCTCCCCGATCTTCGCATTCGCAATGGCCCGCGCGAGGCACGTCAGGCCGAGGAAGGCGGCATCGCACTGCGCGTCCTGCTCGTCCGCATCCGGCCGGGTCAAGCCCCAGAAGATGCTGACGGCAGCCGGCATCCCGCCGCGCTCGCGCAGGTGCCGGAGCATGTCCCGGTAATGCGCCGGACAGGCGGGATCGATCGTGAAGGCGCCTGGCCCGGCGTGGAAACGGTCGCCCTGGTGGACGGAGACGACGTCATGCCCCCGCGCCTGCAACGCGGCCACGCATGCGGTGTCCAGTCCGTGCCGGTCGCGGAACGCCAGGTGCAGGCCGGGCGCGGCGCCGTGCGCGCCGGACGCCATGGCGATGGCGCGTTTCCACGAAGGCGCGTACAGCCACTGTTCGATGCGGGATTGCCGGCCGTATTCCACGACTTGCGGCGAGGGTGCCGCGGCGCCGCTTGGCGCATCGATCCAGCAACGCCGGCGCTCGAACGGATAGGTGGGCAGCGGCGCGCGGCGTCCCCGTTCGGCGCCGCGGATGCTCGCCCAGTCGACGTCGATCCCGTGCACCCAAAGCTTGCCCAGCATGTCCATGAATGGACGCATGCTGCCGGCTTGCGCGCCGAGGGCCGGCAACGCCGTCGGCGGCCCCTCCGCACCGGCATGACCTTTTGCCAGGCCCGACAAGCCGCTCCCGGGTCCGACTTCGATGAACACGGCCTGGCCGGCGCCGGCCGCGCGCGCGAGGCCGTCGCCGAACCGTACGGTCTGCCGCAGGTGCCCGACCCAGTACGATGCGGAGGTGGCCTCCTCGGCCCGGATCCAGTCGCCCGTCACGTTCGACAGATACGCGCGCCGCGGCGGATGCATGGGCACGTCCGCCACGACGCGCTCGAACTGCGCCAGTACGGCATCCATCATGCCCGAATGGAAGGCATGCGAAGTCCGCAACACGCGGCTGGTCACGCCCATCGCCGCCAGGGCATCGGCCAGGCGCGCGACCGCTTCGGCGCTGCCCGACACCGTGCAGTTCGCCGGGCCGTTCACGGCCGCCAGCCACAGGTCGTCGCCCAGCATGGGCCGCAATTGCGCTTCGCCGGCTTGTACCGCCAGCATGCTGCCCGCGGGCGCGCCGCCCATCAGCCGGCCGCGCTCGGCCACGAGGCGCGCGGCGTCCTCGAGGGAAAATACGCCGGCCAGGCACGCGGCCACGTATTCGCCCACGCTGTGGCCCAGCATCGCGGCGGGTGCGAGTCCATGGTCTTCCAGCACCCGGGCGAGCGCATATTCGACGGCGAACAGGGCCGGCTGCGTGATGTGGGTCTGGTCGAGGAGGCGCGCGGCCTCCGCCTCCAGCAACGACGACCCGTAGAGCAGCTCGCCGAGGTCCAGCCCCAGCACCGGCCGCAGGATCCGCGCGCACAGGTCGACGTGTTCGCGGAAGACCGGTTCCGTCTCGTAGAGAGCCCGGCCCATGCCCGGGTATTGCGCACCCTGGCCGGGAAACAGGAAGACCACGCGTGGCGCCGTCGCCGGAACGGCTTGCGCGGCCGCATTCGGCGCGCCGAGTGCCTCGATCGCCTCCGCAGGATGTCCGGCGACGACGCAGCGACGATATTCGAAGCCGCGTCGTCCTTCCTGCAGGGTGAAGGCCACGTCGGCCAGCGCCAGCGCTGGATGGTCCTGCAGGTGGGTCCGCAGCCTGTCGGCCATCGCGTCGAGTGCCGCGGGTGACCGGGCCGACAGCGGCAGCAGCCGATACCCCTGTCCAGCGGGCGCCGGCACGGGCGCGGGCGCCTCTTCCACGATGACGTGGGCATTGGTGCCGCCGATCCCGAACGAGCTCACGCCGGCGCGGCGCGGGAAGGCGCCGGCCGGCCAGTCCCGCAGCCGGTCGTTGACGACGAACGGACTGGCGGCGAAATCGATATGCGGATTCGGCCGGACGAAATGCAGGCTGGGCGGAATCTCCTTGTGTTTCAGCGCGAGAATCGCCTTGAGCAGCCCGGCGATACCCGCGGCGACGTCGAGGTGCCCGATGTTCGATTTCACCGAGCCGATGGCGCGATGTTGTGTTCTCCCTGCGGCGCTGCCGAACGCCTGGGTCAAGGCGCCGATCTCGATCGGATCGCCCAGCACCGTGCCGGTGCCGTGCGCTTCCACATAACCGATCGAATCCGGGTCGACGGCGGCCGCGGCCAATGCCTCGGCGATCACCGTCGCCTGGCCCTGCACGCTGGGCGCCGGAAAGCCCACCTTGTCGGCGCCGTCGTTGTTGATGGCCGATCCCCGGATGACGGCCTGGATCGCGTCGCCGTCTTCGCGCGCTTTCGCCAGCGGCTTGAGCAGCACGACGCCGAGGCCGTTGCCGCCCAGCGTGCCGCTGGCATCCGCGTCGAACGGCCGGCAATGGCCGTCGGCCGACGCGATCCCGCCTTCGATGTGCAGGTAGCCTTGCTTCTTGAGCGCGTTCACCGTCACGCCGCCGGCCAGCGCCATGTCGCACTCGCCGTTGAGCAGGCTTTGGCAGGCCATGTGCACGGCCACCAGCGACGTCGAGCAGGCCGTTTGCACGCATACCGCCGGCCCCCGCAGGTTCAGGTGGTAGGCCACCCTGCCGCACAGGAAATCGGAACGATTGACGACGCCGATCTGCATGGCGCCGGCGGTGCGCACGAGATCCTCGTGCGGCTCGATGTTTTCGCGCAGGTAGGCCCCTGGCGACGCGCCCGCGTAGATGCCGATCGCGCCGGCGAAGGCCAGCGGATCGTAACCCGCGTCCTCGCAGGCGTTCCAGCAGCATTCGAGAAACAGGCGCAGCTGCGGGTCCATCAACTCGGCTTCGCGCGGCGTCAGCCGGAAGAACTCGGGGTCGAAGTCTTCGATATTCGACAGCTGCGCTCCAGCCCGTACATAGCGCCGGTCGCGCAGCACGTGCTCGGGCACGCCGGCCAGACGCAATTCGTCTTCGCTGAACCGCGCGACGCTTTCGACGCCACTGCGCAGGTTCTCCCAAAACCGCGCGAGGTCCGCGGCCCCCGGGAACCGCCCGGCCATGCCGATGACCGCGATCGCAAACGCGTCGTCCTGTTCCGCCATCAAATCCTGCTGAGATTCCATATCGTCGATTTCGTTGATTCCGCTGCGTGTTAGCGGCGCGTGCGCCGGATCCGTTCTTGCTGTTGACGCCGCAAGGTGCCCCGCTCGCTCCCCGCCGGCGCGCCCGCGGACGCCGCCGCGCCGGCCTCGAGGAATTGCCGCAGCTTGGCGACCGTCGGATACCTGAACAGGTCGACGACCGTGAGCGGATACGGCAGCGATTCCACCAGGCGCCTGTGGAGAGAAACGATCAGCAGCGAATTCCCGCCGATCTCGAAGAAATTGTCGTGCCGCCCGACGCGCTCGAGACGCAGCAGCTCGGCCCAGATCGCCGCGATCGCCACTTCGGTCTCGCCCTGGGGCGCTTCATGGCCGCCGGTCCCGAACGCGTCCAGGGCAGGCGCCGGCAAGGCTTTCCGGTCGAGCTTGCCGTTGAGCGTGATCGGCATCGCGTCGAGCGCCACGAAGGCGGCCGGCACCATGTAGGCCGGCAGGCGAAGGTCCATATACCGCCGCAGCTCGCCCGCGTCCACCGCCTGTCCCTGCGCGACGTAGTAGGCCACCAGGCGCTTGCCTTCCCCACCGTCTTCGCGCACGACCACGGCCGCTTCGCGCACGTCCGGATGCGCGCCCAGCGTCGCCTCGATCTCGCCCAGCTCGATCCGGAAGCCGCGGATCTTGACCTGGAAGTCGTTTCGGCCCAGGTATTCGATCGACCCGTCCGGCAGCCACCGCCCCAGGTCGCCGGACTTGTACATCCGCGCGCCCGCCTGGCCGCTGAACGGGTCGGCCACGAATCGCTCGGCCGTCAGTTCCGGCCGATTCAAGTACCCGCGCGCCACGCCGGCCCCGCCGACGTGGATCTCGCCGCTCACACCCACGGGCACCGGTTCGCCGTGGCGATCGAGGAGGTAGACCTGCAAATCGCCGATGGGCACGCCGATGGGGCTTCCGGACCATACGCCGACGTCGTTCCGGCCCAACGCGCGATAGGTCACGTGCACCGTCGTTTCGGTGATGCCGTACATATTGACGAGGCGCGTATCCTGTCCCCGGTTCTGCTCGTACCAGGTTTCGAGGCAGTGGGCGTCGAGCGCCTCGCCGCCGAATATCACGTTTGCCAGGCAATGCCGGTCGCCGAGACCGGCCTGGGCGGCGACCAGTTGCCGGAATGCGCTCGGCGTCTGGTTCAACACGGTGACCCGCTCCTCGCAGATCAGCCGATAGAATTGGTCGGGTGCGCGTGTGACTTCCCAAGGCACGACGACGAGGCGCCCCCCGGTCGACAATGCGCCCCAGATTTCCCACACGGAGAAGTCGAACGCATACGAATGGAACAGGGTCCAGACGTCCGCGACGCCGAAGCGGAACCATGTGTCCGTAGCCGCGAACAACCGCGTGACGTTGCGGTGCTCGACCATGACGCCCTTCGGTTTGCCGGTCGAGCCCGACGTATAGATGACGTAGGCGAGATGCCCCGGGTGCAGGCCCACCTGCGCCGGGTCGGGATTGGTCCGCGGTCCATCCCGCC
>CBIHRX010000375.1:0-6127 GCA_966212555.1 uncultured Massilia sp. | reverse complement strand
GACATGTTGGCGCCCGGCGCGATGCCGATGCCGCCGACCTGGGCCGCCAGCGCGTCCGAGACATAGTCGCCGTTCAGGTTCAGCGTGGCGATGACGCTGTACTCGGCCGGACGCAGCAGGATCTGCTGCAGGAACGCGTCCGCGATCGAATCCTTGACGACGATGTCCTTGCCCGTGCGCGGATTCTTGAACTTGCACCATGGGCCGCCGTCGACCAGCTCGGCGCCGAATTCGCGTTGCGCCAGCGCATAGCCCCAGTCGCGGAAGCCGCCTTCCGTGTACTTCATGATATTGCCCTTGTGGACAATGGTGACGGACGGCTTGTCGTTGTCGATCGCGTACTGGAGCGCCTTGCGCACGAGGCGTTCCGTGCCCTCGCGCGACACCGGCTTGACGCCGATCGCCGACGTCTCCGGGAAGCGGATCTTGCGCACGCCCATCTCGCGGGTCAGGAAGTCGATGACCTTCTTCGCCTCGGCCGACTCGGCGGCCCATTCGATGCCCGCATAGATGTCTTCCGAGTTCTCGCGGAAGATCACCATGTCCGTCTTGTGGGGCTCGCGCAGCGGCGACGGCACGCCATTGAAATAGCGCACGGGACGCAGGCAGACGTACAGGTCGAGCTCCTGGCGCAGCGCCACGTTCAGCGAGCGGATGCCGCCGCCGACCGGGGTCGTCAGCGGACCCTTGATCGACACGACGTATTCGCGCACGACGTCCAGGGTTTCGGTCGGCAGCCAGACGTCCGGGCCATACACCTGCGTCGACTTCTCGCCGGCAAACACTTCCATCCACGCGATCTTGCGCTGGCCGCCGTATGCCTTCGCGACGGCCGCGTCGACGACCTTCAGCATCACAGGGGTGATGTCGACGCCGGTACCATCGCCTTCGATATAGGGGATGACCGGCTGGTCGGGGACGTTCAGCGAGAAGTCCGCGTTGACGGTAATCTTTTGACCATCGGTAGGTACTTTGATATGTTGATGCATCATGTTCTCCGAAGTGGGCACACGGCGGCGGCGGACCGCCAGGTCTGCGATCTCCATTAGAATAGTGGGCTGGCCGTCGTCTTGTCTAAGACGCAACACTGACACAACATTATGCACCACTATTGATCGCGGCGGGCCAGAGGCTCGCTATTTTGCTCCAAAATCCATCCTTCATGCCCCTCATCCTGTTCAATAAACCCTTCCAGGTGCTGTGCCAGTTCTCGCGCGAGGACGAGCGCGCAACCCTCGCCGACTACCTCGACATCCCGAACATCTACCCGGCCGGCCGCCTCGACGCCGACAGCGAGGGCCTGATGCTGCTGACGGACGACGGCCGCCTGCAGCACCAGATCGCCCATCCGGACCACAAGGAAGCGAAGACGTATCTGGTGCAACTGGACGGGGTCGCCGACCGCGCCAGCCTGGACCGCCTGCAGGCGCCGATCGACCTGGGCGACTTCGTCACGAAGCCGTGCCGCGCCACCCTGATCGCGGAACCGGAGTGGCTGTGGCCGCGCAACCCGCCGATCCGCGTGCGCCAGGACAAGCCGACCAGCTGGATCGCGATCACGCTCGAGGAAGGGAAGAACCGCCAGGTGCGCCGGATGACGGCCGCCGTCGGCCTGCCGACCTTGCGCCTCGTGCGCTCGAGCATCGGGCCGTTTTCGCTGGCGACGCATCCCTTGATGCCGGGCGAATGGATGGAGGTACCGGCCGCGGCCGTGGGCGCCAAACGGTGATCGCTTGAGGCAGATCAACCTTTCCAAACGTTAATGTAAGACGGGCAAAAAACTGTCAACCAGCAATTCCGGGTTGCCGTTAAGGGGGCAGATTCACCGTTGTGGATCACCTTCTTCTTTAAAGGAACCCGAAATGTCCAAACTGATCGCTGGCCTGGTTGCTTCCCTGTTCGCCGTTTCCGCATTCGCCGCACAGGCCCCGGCCCCTGCCGCAGCCGCCCCGGCCGCATCGGCCACCGCCGAGCAGCCCGCCGCTCCCGCGAAGAAAGTGAAGAAGCACCACAAGAAGGCCAAGAAGGCCGCCGCAACCGACGCCGCCGCCGCTCCGGCCGAACCGGCAGCGAAGTAAGCGCACCGGCGCACACCCAGGCAGCCTGCGGGCTGCCTTTTTTTATGTCAATTTCCCAAAACCGGGGTCAGACCCCGGTTTTTGGCAACAGGTCTTAGACAATGGCGTGCAGACAACAAAAAACCCGCCAGACTTGCGTCGGGGCGGGTCTTTCATCCAGCTCAGCGCGCGGCCGAAGTCGCGCGGGCGTTGCCGTCGGGTGTATTAAGCCGACAGGGCCTTGATGGCGGCAGCCAGGCGGCTCTTGTGGCGAGCGGCCTTGTTCTTGTGGATGATTTTCTTGTCAGCGATGCTGTCGATGGTCGACACGGACTGCTGGAAGATTTGCGAAGCAGCGGCCTTGTCGCCGGCCTGGATGGCCTTTTTGACGGCCTTGATTGCGGTACGCAGGGTCGAGCGCTGGGCCGAGTTGTGTGCGTTTTGCTTGACTGCTTGACGAGCGCGCTTGCGCGCCTGTGCGGTATTTGCCATGGAATTTCCTAATCGGGGTCAAGTTGCGTTTGCAAACATTCAAACCGGCCCATTCCAGTGCCTGCCAAACGAGTGTCTGCTAACAGAATTCAATACAGCCCTCGATTATAGCGAAGGTTTCATCGGAGGGCAAATCCTGGTTCGTTTTTGTGCAATAGCCCAGCTATAATCGCGGGCTATGAACCTACTCAAGACCCTGGCAGCCATCTCGAGCATGACGATGCTGTCCCGTATCACCGGCCTGTTGCGCGATTCCCTGTTTGCCCGCGCGTTCGGCGCCAGCGATTATACCGACGCCTTCAACATCGCCTTCCGCCTGCCCAACCTGCTGCGCCGCCTGTTCGGCGAAGGCGCGTTCTCGCAGGCGTTCGTGCCGATCCTGGCCGAATACAAGAGCCAGAAAGGCGACGCCGCCACACGCACCCTCGTCGACCACGTCGCCAACACCCTTGTGTGGGCGACACTGGTCACCAGCATCATCGGCATCATCGGCGCCCCCATCGTGCTGTACGTCATCGCCAGCGGCCTCGAAGGTCCCGCGTTCGACGCCGGCGTCGTCATGACCCGGATGATGTTCCCGTACATCCTGTGCATGTCGTTCGTCGTGCTGGCCGGCGCCGTGCTGAATACCTGGCGCGAGTTCAAGATTCCCGCGTTCACGCCCGTGCTGTGGAACCTGTCGTCGATCTTCTTCTCGCTGTTCATGGTGAAGTATTTCGACGTGCCGATCTATTCGATGGCCGTGGCCGTGATGGTCGGCGGCGTGCTGCAGGTCGGCATCCAGATCCCGGCCCTCAAGCGCATCGGCATGCTGCCGCGCCTGTCGTTCAATCCGTTCGCCGGCCTGTCCGACCCGGGCGTGCGCCGCATCCTCAAGAAGATGGGCCCGGCCGTGTTCGCCGTGTCGGCCGCGCAGATCAGCCTGCTCATCAACACGAACATCGCGTCGCGCCTCGGCGCCGGCAGCGTCTCCGTGCTGCAGTACGCGGACCGCCTGATGGAATTCCCGACCGGCATGCTGGGCGTCGCGCTGGGCACGGTGCTGCTGCCCAGCCTGTCGAAGGCGAATGCCGATGGCGACCCCGTCGAATACTCCGCCCTGCTCGACTGGGGCCTGCGTCTGACGTTCCTGCTCGCGCTGCCGGCCGCCGTCGGCCTCGCGACCTTGGCCGAACCGCTGATCGCCACCTTGTTCAACTACGGCGCATTCAAGGCCCGTGCCGTCACGGCCGCCACGGCGCCGCTGATGGCCTATGCGGCCGGCCTGCTGGGCATCATCCTCGTCAAGATCCTCGCGCCGGCCTTCTATGCGCGCCAGGACATCCGCACGCCGGTCAAGATCGCCGTCGGCGTGCTCGTCGCCACGCAGCTGATGAACCTGGTGTTCGTGCCGGTGCTGGGCGTCGCGGGCCTCGCGCTGTCGATCGGCCTCGGTGCCTGCATCAATGCCGGCTTCCTGTTCACGGGCCTGCGCCGGCGCGCGATCTACGTGCCGCATGCGGGATGGCTGTCGTTCTTCGCGAAGCTGGTCGTGGCCGTCGCGCTGATGGGTGCCGTGGCGTGGTTCAGCCAGGCGCAGCTCGACTGGGCCGCGCTCCGCGCCCACCCGGTGCTGCGTGCGGGCGCCCTGTTCCTCATCATTGGAGCCTCCGCCGCCGTGTATTTCGCCGTGCTGCTGGCGCTGGGTTTCCGGCCGCGCCAGTTCATGCGCCGCGCCAAGTGACGGGGCCGGCCTAGCGGTTCTCCGCCGCGGGCCCGGGTTCTTGCTCTTCCTTCTCCGGAGGCGGCGTGTCCGCGGCCGGTGCCGGCGGCGGCGCCTGCTCGGCGGGCGCGGATTGCGTCGCGCCCCGCTCGGGAAACAGCGACGGCTGCTCCGGCGGCGTGCCCGCGGGCGTTTCCTGGAACAGCGACGGCTGGCCGGGCAACTGCGGCTTGCCCTGCGCGAGCACCTGCCCCTGCATCAGCGCCTGCCCGGTCGCGACGAACTTCCAGTCCGACACGTGCTGCTTGTTTTCGAAGCCGGAAAAGCGCTTGTCGAAATTCGCCACCTTCAACGGCTTCGCCTTCGACAGGCTGTACACGGCCAGTACGCCGCGCTTGTCACCGGGATTGGCCCACACGATGCCCCATTCGGCCTTGCCCGTCAGCGGGTCGACGAAGATCTTGCGCAGGTGCCGGCGCACGCCGGGAAAGCGTGGATCCTTCAGCAATTCCTGCAGCGACGGCGGCTGTTGCGGCTGGCCCTTCGGCGTCGCCTCGGCATACGTGCGCAGCGCTTCCGCGAAGGCGCCGCCGATCTCCAGCAGTTCTTCCTCGGCGGCCGCGCGCCGCAGCAGCGCGTCGACCTTCAGCGTGGCCGCGCCGACGAGGCCGATCACGGTCACGAAGATGATGAGGCCGAGGTAGGTAAAGCCGCCCTCGCGCCGGAGCCTTCTACCACTCCGCATAGGGCTTGCCGTTGCGGCCCGTGCCCGGCGCGCCGCTGTGGATGTCGTAGATGCCGCCCTTGTCGCCGTCCTCGGGCGGGACGGCGATCCAGGCCGAGTCGCTTTCCGCGATCGGGTCGAACGGCAGCGCCGGCAGGTATTTTTTCTCGACGAGCTGCTGCAGCGATTCCGGATAGCGCCCCGTGTCCTCGTGAAACTGGTCGATGACGGCGCGCGTGTTGCGCAGGTTCTCGGCGAGGATGGTCTCCTTGGTGCTGTCGACCTTCGGGAAGAATCGCGGCGCCGCGAGCGTGAGCAGCAATGCCACGATGCCCAGCACCACCAGCAGTTCGATCAGGGTGAAGCCCCGCGTGCGTTTCGGATTCATGGGTTACCAGCGGTTGTAGGGGATGCCGTTCAGGCCGACCTTGCCCGAGGTCGAGTAGACGTCGTACACGTCGTCGCCCTCCTTCGGCTCGTCCGGCTCGCTGGCGTAGCTGCGCTTGCCCCACGTCTCCGCATCCTTCAGGTCGGCGTCGCCGTTGAACGGGTCGCGCGGCAGGCGGCGCAGGAAATACATCTTCGCCTTCTTCGGGCTGCGCTGGTCCGGCACGCCCTCGACCAGCACCTCCAGCTTGGGCGGATACCCGCTGGCGCCGGCCTGGCGGGCCACGCGGCCTTCGTCGCCGGCCTTCTTGTAGGCGTCGAGGGCGGCGCGGATCTCGCGCAGCGCCACGCGCAATTCCTGTTCGTGACGGCGCTGCAGCGCGATCTGCGCGGTCGGCACCACCAGCGTCCCGAGCAGCGCCAGGATCGCGAGCGTGACGAGCAGCTCGATCAGGGTGAAGCCGCGCGCGCGCCGGGTGTCCATGTCATTTCTGGTTCGGGAACGCGGCCTGCGACGCCGGCACGCGGTTGGCCGCCGGCGGCACCGGCGTGGCTTCCGGCTGCGGCAGCGGCGTGATGTCGATCGCGGGCGCGGACGGCAGTTCCGACGGCGACGCGGAGGCCGGCGCGGGCGGCAGCGTGCCGGTCGCGCCGACGCTGGTGGCCGGCACCATGCCCGTCTCCCCGACCACCGGCAGCGGCGCCGAGACCGGCGGCTGCGCGGCGGCGGGCGGCTGCGCGGCGGCAGGCGGCTGCTGCACTGCC
>CBIHRX010000374.1:0-6148 GCA_966212555.1 uncultured Massilia sp. | reverse complement strand
CCTTTGCCGCCCCGGGGGGGGGGGGACCCCTTCCCGCTTGCTTTTTTTGTTGGTCTGGTTTTTTTGGTCCCGGCGGCCCCGCGGCCGCCGGCGGCACGGCAATACTTAGAAGAAGCCCAGCGCTTTCGGGCTGTAGCTCACCAGCAGATTCTTGGTCTGCTGGTAGTGGTCGAGCATCATCTTGTGATTCTCGCGGCCGATGCCCGACTGCTTGTAGCCGCCGAACGCAGCGTGGGCCGGATACAGGTGGTAGCAGTTGGTCCACACGCGGCCCGCCTGGATCGCGCGGCCGACGCGGAAGGCGCGGCTGCCGTCGCGCGTCCACAGGCCGGCGCCCAGGCCGTACAGCGTGTCGTTGGCGATGCGCAGCGCGTCCGCCTCGTCCTTGAACGTCGTGACCGACACGACCGGGCCGAAGATCTCTTCCTGGAAGATGCGCATGCTGTTGTCGCCCTTGAACACGGTCGGACGCACGTAGTAGCCGCCGGACAGGTCGCCGTCATGCTTGGCCTGCTCGCCGCCGGCCAGCACCTGCGCGCCTTCCTGGCGGCCGATGTCGAGGTAGGACAGGATCTTTTCCAGCTGCTCTTTCGATGCCTGCGCGCCGATCATCGTGCTTTCGTCGAGCGGGTTGCCGGCCTGGATCTTGGCCACGCGCGCCAGCGCGCGCTCGATGAATTTTTCATAGATCGATTCCTGGATCAGCACGCGCGACGGGCAGGTGCATACCTCGCCCTGGTTCAGCGCGAACATCGCGAAGCCTTCCAGGCATTTGTCGAAGAAATCGTCGTCCGCGTCCATCACGTCCGCGAAGAAGATGTTGGGCGATTTGCCGCCCAGTTCGAGCGTCACCGGGATCAGGTTCTGCGCGGCGTACTGCATGATCAGGCGGCCGGTGCCCGTCTCGCCCGTGAAGGCGATCTTGGCGATGCGCTTGCTCGACGCGAGCGGCTTGCCCGCTTCCAGGCCGAAGCCGTTGACGACGTTGACGACGCCCGCCGGCAACAGGTCGGCGATCAGTTCGATCAGCACCATGATCGAGGCAGGGGTCTGCTCGGCCGGTTTCAGCACGACGCAGTTGCCGGCGGCAAGGGCCGGGGCCAGCTTCCACACGGCCATCAGGATCGGGAAGTTCCACGGGATGATCTGGCCGACGACGCCCAGCGGCTCGTGGAAGTGATAGGCGTAGGTCTGGTCGTCGATGGTCGAGATCGCGCCTTCCTGCGTGCGGATGCAGCTCGCGAAGTAGCGGAAGTGGTCGATCGCCAGCGGGATGTCGGCCGCCATCGTTTCGCGGATCGGCTTGCCGTTGTCGATGGTCTCGGCGGTCGCGATCAGGCGCAGGTTCTGCTCCATGCGGTCGGCGATGCGGTTCAGGATGTTGGCGCGATCGGCCGGCGACGTCTTCGCCCATGCATCCTTGGCGGCGTGGGCGGCGTCCAGCGCCAGCTCCACGTCTTCCGCAGTCGAACGGGCGATTTCGCAGAACGGCTGGCCGCTGATCGGCGTGACGTTGGCGAAGTATTCGCCCTTGACCGGCGCGACGAATTTGCCGCCGATGAAGTTGTCGTAGCGTTGGCGGAACGGATTGGCGACGCCGAGTTTGCTGATGTCCGCGAGATTCATGTCATCCTCTTTCACTATGAGTTGGAATAGGCCGTTGCCGGCGCTGGGTCTTTGTTCGGTACATCCCTTCTTTCGCAAACCCCGTGCCAGCCCGCTTTCCCCTGTTTTTGCCGCGTTGGACCGCCTCGCGCCGGCCGTTTCTGGTACAGGTGTCACAAACTTGAACAACTCAGCGGATCACCACGCCCCACGGCAGCTGGCCCACGGCGATGTCGCCCGTCTTGCTGCCCGCGGCCGTGTCGATCACGGACACGCTGTCCGAGCGCCCGTTCGCCACGTACAGCCGGCTGCCGTCCGGCGTGAGGGCCATGTTCCACGGCCGCTTGCCGACGGCGATGGTGGCGTCCACCGCGTTGCGGACCGCGTCGATGCGCATCACGCTGCCGTCCGCGCCGTTCGACACGAATACGGTCTTCCCGTCCGGAGAGACGACGATGCCGGCCGGGTTTTTCCCCGCCGGGATCGCGGCAATGCTGCGCCGCGCCGCCATGTCGATCACGTGCACGGCACCCGCCAGCTCGCAAGCGACGTACGCCCGCGCGCCGTCCGGCGAAAAACCGATGCCGCGCGGGCGCAGCCCCACGGCGATGGAGCCGGCCTGGCGCCGTGCGGCCACGTCGATCACGTCGACCTGCTCCGCGTTCTCGGCCGAGACGAGCAGCCAGCGGCCGTCCGGGCTGAACACGGCGTGCTCGGGGTTGCGGCCCTGGACGGGGATGTCGGCGACGAGCTTGCCGGCGCCAGCGTCGATGAGCGCCACGCTGTTGCTGTCCTCCACGGCGACGGCGACCCAGCGGCCGTCGCGCGACGCGTTCACGCCCTCGGGCGAGCTGCCGAGCGGGATCGCGGCAAGCTGCGCGCCGCTGGCCGCGTCCAGCACGAGCAACGCGTTGCCGGCGGCGTCCGTGACGTACAGCCGGGTGCCCGCCGGATCGGCCGCGATGCCGCGCGGGCGCTTGCCGGCAGCGATCTGGCGCACCGCCGTGCCGCCGGCCGTGTCGATCACGCTGACGCTGCCGGATTTTTCGTTGGGGACGTAGGCGAAGGGGACGGCCTGCGCGGCGCCATAGCCGCAGGCCAGCAGGACGATGAGGGAACGGATGCGTGACATGATGGTCCTCCGAGAGTGAGCAGTACTCCCGGGATTGCAAGCGCCATGCCATGCGGGCTGCACGTTTCCGTGCTGGCAGGTATATTGCATGCGCTGATGGTCAGCGCCCGGACCACAGGGCGGACCATTCGACCTGGAGACAAGATGACATACCGTTTGAACTTCGTGGCGGCGCTGTTCGCCGCCGCACCTTTGACCGCGCTTGCGGCCGATGCGCCGGACACGCCCATGAGCGTGGTCGTCGTCAGCGCCACGCGCACCGAGCACACGAGCTTCGACCTGCCGGCCGCCATCGACGTCGTCGGCGCGGACCGTATCGGCGCCGCCCAGCCGCGCGTCAACGCGTCCGAGGCGCTGACCGCCGTGCCGGGACTCGTCGTGCAGAACCGCCAGAATTACGCGCAAGACCTGCAGATCTCGTCGCGCGGCTTCGGCGCCCGCTCCGCGTTCGGCGTGCGCGGCGTGCGCCTGGTCGCCGACGGCATCCCGGCCACCATGCCGGACGGCCAGGGCCAGGCCGCGACGTTCAATCTCGACATGGCCGAGCGCATCGAAGTCCTGCGCGGGCCCTTCTCCACCTTGTACGGCAACCATGCCGGCGGGGTGATACAACTGTTCACGCGCGATCCGCAAGGCGCACCTTTCATCGAAACGAATGTCTCCGCCGGCAGCGACGGCATGCGCAAGACTGACGTCAACACGGGCGGCAAGCAGGGTGCCTTCGGGTGGCTGCTGGACGGCTCGCGCTTCGAGACGGACGGCTACCGCGCCCACAGCGCCGCCACGCGCGACCAGGCCTATGCCAAGCTGACCTTCGACACGTCCGCGACGGGCAAGCTGACGGTGACCACGAGCGGCCTGCGCCAGGACGACACGCAGGACCCGCTCGGCGTCACGTGGGCCACGTTCCAGCGCGATCCGAGCGCGGGCGAGATCGACACGACGGACACGCAGACGCCGAAACGCACGCTGGCCGACCGCTACGACACCCGCAAGAGCATCCACCACCAGCAGATCGGCGTGGCGTGGGACGAGAAGTTCGGCCAGGACCGCCTGCACGTCGCGGTCTACGGCGGCAACCGCAGCGTGATCCAGTACCAGTCCTTCTCGAAAGGATTCCAGGCGCCGGCCAGCCATTCCGGCGGCGTCGTCGACTTCGACCGCGACTTCTACGGCATCGACGCGAACTGGCTGATGGTGCGCCCGCTCGGCGATGGGACTCTCCGCACGACCGTCGGCCTGGAAGCCGGCAAATCGAACGATGCCCGCAAGGGGTACGAAAACTTCGTCGACAACACGTTCGGCGTGAAGGGGAACCTGCGCCGCGACGAGGAAGACGACGTGCGCAACGTCGACCCTTACCTGCAGCTGGAATGGGAGCGCGGACAATGGGTGCTCACGGGCGGCCTGCGCCATAGCCGCGTGAGCTTCGACGTGGACGACCACTACCTCGCGAACGGCAACGACGGCGGCAGCGTCGACTACCGCCACACGACGCCACTGCTCGGCGCGCTGTACAAGGTCACGCCGACCTTGAACGTCTACGCCAGCGCGGCGCGCGGCTTCGAGACGCCGACGCTGAACGAGGTCTTCTACTCGGGCACGGGCAACGGCTTCAACTACCGGCTCGGCGCGGCCACGAGCACCCAGCTGGAGCTTGGGGCCAAGGCCCTGATCGGCCAGGGCGTGCGCGTCAACGCGGCGGCATTCCAGGTACGCACGCACGACGAACTGGTGGTCGACAGTTCCAGCGGCGGCCGCACCAGCTACCGCAACGCGAGCGCGACCCTGCGCCAGGGCCTGGAACTGTCGCTCGACGCCGACCTGCGCGCGGGCTTCTCCGCGCGCGTGGCGGCCACGATGCTGCGCGCGATCTACGACGAGGCCTTCACCGGCGTCGCCGAGGGCAACCGCCTGCCGGGCGTGCCGCGTACGAGCCTGTTCGGCGAACTGGCGTGGAAGGATGCGGACGGCCGCCTGCAGGCGGCGCTGGAGACCATCGCCGGCGGCAAGGTCAATCCCGACGACGCCAACGCGGCGACGCCGGCGCCGGGCTATGCGATCGTCAACGCGCGCGTGCAGGCCAGCCAGCCACTGGGCGCGTGGCACGTGCGCGAGTACGCGCGCGTGAACAACGTGTTCGACCGCACGTACGTGGGCTCCGTCATCGTCGGCGACAGCAACAAGCGCTATTACGAGCCGGCGCCGGGCCGCAACTGGGTCCTGGGCGCGAGCGTCCAGTACCAGTTCTGAATACGCGAGGCGCATAACATTCATGCACGCCGGCGTATGACCGGCGTGCGCGTTGACTGTTACGCTCGCGGGATGGACACACTCTCCGAATGGCAAACCCGTGTCGACCTGGCCGCGTGCTACCGCTTGTGCGCGCTGTACGGCTGGGACGACGGTATCTACACCCACATCTCGGCCGCCGTTCCCGGCGAGCCGGGCCACTACCTGATCAACCCGTTCGGGCTGCGCTTCGATGAAGTGATGGCGTCGAACCTCGTCAAGGTGGACAGGGCCGGCAACGTCGTCGGTGCGCTCCCCGCCCCGGTGAACCAGTCCGGTTTCCGCCTGCACGCGGCCGTGCACGCGGCGCGGCCGGATGCGGCCTGCGTCATGCACCTGCATTCCGCCGCCGGCATCGCCGTCGGCATGCAGTTGGACGGCCTGCTGCCGTTGTCGCCGTATGCGCTGCGCTTCTACGGCGAACTCGCATACCACGACTACGAAGGCATCGCGATGACGCCCGACGAGCAGGCGCGCCTCGTGGACAACCTGGGCCACCGCCCCGCCATGCTGCTGCGGAACCACGGCAGCCTGACCGTGGGCCGGACACTCCCCGAAGCGTTCGTGCTGATGGAAACGCTGGACCGCGCCTGCGAAGTGCAGTTGCGCGCGCAGGCGGCCGGCGTCCCGCTCGTGCGGCCCACGGACGCGATGTGCGCGACGGCCCACGCGCAGCTCGTGGGCGACGGGTCGCCCGAAGGCGTGCTCGAATGGCCGTCATTGCTGCGCCGCCTGGACGCGGCCAGTCCCCGATACCGAACCTGAAGGAACCCTATGCCGACCATTAACGTTCAACTGTTCGAAGGCCGTACGCCGGAACAAAAGCGCGCCTTCGTGCAGGCCGTCACGGAAGCCACCGTCAAGACCCTCGAGTGCTCGCCGGGGTCCGTGGACATCCTGATCCACGAAATCAAGCGCGAGCACTGGGCCACGGGCGGCAAGCTGTGGTCCGAGGAGTGAGACGCCGTCCGGTCACGGCCTGACGGCTTGCACCCCATACTTCGCGAAGATCGTCTTCAGTTCTCCGCTGGCCGCCAAGTCGTTCAGCGCGGCCTGCAGCTGGCGCGCGAGGCCGACGTTATCCTTCTTCACCGCCATGCCGACCGCCCAGCCGCCGCG
>CBIHRX010000373.1:0-6183 GCA_966212555.1 uncultured Massilia sp. | reverse complement strand
GCACGCCCACCACGGTGGCGTCCGGCGTGCTGGGCATCGGGCGCATGTAGATCCACGGGGGGCCGTTGTGGTGCGGCGGCGCCGACCCGCGCCGCGATGGGGTGGAAAACGGTTTGTTGGGGGGGCGGCCCTCCGCCCACGCGGACGCCGGCAATACGCAAACGTCACCCGTGGGCACGGGGTGCCCACCCTACCGGTCGAGACTCGAATACAACGAAGTATTACGAAGTGTTTGTCGAAGAGTTATTTATTCAACGCAAGTTAGGCAGAGTTTGCTAATCTTGCTCTGTGGATATTGAATGTAAAACGGGTTTGATCCTCAGCGGTGGCGGCGCGCGCGCGGCCTACCAGGCGGGGGTCTTGCAGGCGATCTCCCGCATCCTGGGGGAGGCGGGCTGGCCCGCTGCGCGCAACCCGTTCGCGATCATCTGCGGCACGTCGGCCGGCGCCCTCAACGCGGCCGGGCTGGCCTGCCGCGCCGACGACTTCGGCGACGCCGTCGACCAGTTGGCGGACGTATGGGAGGGCATCGATGTCACGCAGGTCTACCGCGCGGATTCGCTGGGCGTGCTGCGCTCCGGCGCGCGCTGGCTGTCGCTGCTGTCGTTCGGCTGGATGCTGCGCCAGTGGCATGCCGCGCCGCCGACGTCGCTGCTCGACAACACGCCGCTCGTCGGCCTGCTGCACCACATGCTCGACCTGCCGCGCCTCGACGCGGCGCTGGCCAACGGCTGCCTGGACGCCCTCGCGGTCACCGCGTCCTCGTACAGCGGCGGCCAGCACGTCACGTTCTACCAGAGCGAACGCGAGATCGCGCCGTGGAAGCGGCACCAGCGCCTCGCGCTGCAGGGACAGATCGGCGTCGACCACCTGCTCGCGTCGAGCGCCTTGCCGTTCATCTTTCCGGCCGTGCCGCTGTACCTGGACGGCCGGATGGAATTCTGCGGCGACGGGTCGATGCGCCAGCTGGCGCCGATCGCGCCCGCGATCCACCTGGGCGCGCGCCGCGTGCTCGTCGTGGGGGCGGGGCGCATGAACGAAACCGTGAACCACCTGCCGGCGCACGTGCGCTATCCGAGCCTCGCGCAGATCGCGGGCCACGCGCTGTCGTCGATCTTCCTGGACGGCCTCGCGATGGACATCGAGCGCCTGCAGCGCGTCAACGATACACTGTCGATGCTGCCCGACGAGCTGCTTGCGAAGACGCCGCTGCGCCGCATCGAACTGCTCGCGATCGTGCCGTCGGAACGCCTGGACGACATCGCCGCGCGCCACACGCACAACCTGCCGGGGCCCGTGCGCACCTTGCTGGGCGGGATCGGCGCGACCGAGCGGCGCGGCGCCGCGCTCGCGTCCTACCTGCTGTTCGAAGGCGGCTACACGCGCGAACTGATGGCGCTCGGCCAGCGCGACACCTATGCCCGGCGCGCGGACGTACTGGAGTTTTTCGACGCATGAGACGATGCCTGTTCCTGGTCCTCGCGCTGCTGTGGGTCGTTGTCGCCCACGCGGCGCCGACGCCGACCCTGCGCTTCGAGCACCTGTCGGTGGACGACGGCCTGGCGCAGGAATCCGTGCTGTCCATCGTCCAGGACCCGGACGGCTTCATGTGGTTCGGCACCCAGTCCGGCCTGTCGCGCTACGACGGCTACCGCTTCACGAATTTCCGCAACGTCGTCGGCGATCCGAAGACGCTCGCCAACAACTGGGTGCGCGTGCTGTACGTGGACCGCAAGGGCCGCCTGTGGATCGGCACGGACGGCGGCCTCGATCGCTACGAACCGAAGACGGGCACGTTCACCCACTTCCTGCCGGACGAACCGGCCAAGCGGGGCAACGGCAACCGCCACATTCGCGCCATCCTGGACGACGGCAAGGACGGGCTGTGGCTCGCGACGGCCGACGGCCTGCAGCACTTCGACATCGCGACCGGCCGCTTCGACACGTGGCACCACGTGGCCGGCGTGCCGGACAGCCTCGCGTCGGACAAGCTGACGGCGCTCGCGCGCGGGCGCGACGGCCGGTTGTGGATCGGCACCGCGGCGGGCCTGGACAGCCTCGATCCGGAGCGGATGCACTTCCGCCACCACCCGTCGCCGCGCGGCGGCAAGTACGACTTCGTGCAGACGCTGATGGTCGACGCGGGCCAGGGCCTGTGGGTCGGCAGCATGGGCGGCCTGGAACGCCTGCCGCTCGGGCCGAAGGGCGACGTGCGCACGTTCGGCGTGGACGAGGGCATGCCGCCCGGCGAGATCAGCGTGCTGTACGAGGATGCCGAGCGCCAGGTGTGGGTCGGCTCGCACGACCGCGGCCTGTACCGCTGGCTGCCCGCGCTGGGCCGCTTCGAGCGCCACCCGCACCGCATCACCGACAACTACAGCCTGGGCGACAACCAGGTCACGGCGCTGTACGGCGACCGCGTGGGCACGTTCTGGGTCGGCACGTGGTACGGCGGCGTGTCGCGCGCGGACATGGGCAGCGGCGGGTTCGCGCGCATCGTGCGCGGCGACGACACGCCGCTGGCGCTGGAAGACAACAAGGTGCGCGGCATCGTCGGCGAGGGCAGCGGCCGCCTGTGGCTCGCCACGAACGGCGGCCTGCACCTGTTCGATCCGGCGACCGGCGCCGACCAGGCCTTCCGCCTGGCCCCCGTCGAAGCGGGCCTGTCGGGCGACGCGATGGCCACGTCGGTGGCGCTCGGCCGCGACGGCACCGTGTGGGTCGGCACGCGCAACGGCCTCGCGCACTTCGATCCGAAGACCGGCCGCTTCACGCGGCGCACGCTGTCCACGGACGACGTCGACGCCAACTACGTGCGCAACGTGCACGTCACGCGCGACGGCACGCTGTGGGCCGCGAGCCGCGGCGGCCTGCACCGCATCAACCCGGACGGCAAGCAGACGACGTACCAGCACGACCCGACCGCGGCCGCGAGCCTGGCCGACAACATCGTGCGCCCGATGCTGGAAGACCGCCACGGCCGGTTCTGGGTCGGCACGTTCGACGGCCTGGACCTGCTCGACCGCGCGACCGGCAAGTTCCGCCACTTCCGCCACGACCCGGACGATCCCACCAGCCTGTCGCACGACGAGGTGCACTACCTGCTGGAAGACCGGCGCGGCGACCTGTGGGTCGGCACGGCCGTGGGCCTGAACCGCATGGTGATCGGCAGCGACGGCACGCCGCGCTTCCAGCGCTACACGGTGCGCGACGGCATGGCGGACGACGTCGTGGCGGCGATGCAGGAAGACCTCGACGGCTTCATCTGGGTGTCCAGCTCGAGCGGCCTGCACCGGCTCGACCCGTCCAGCGGCGCCTGGCGCAACTACAACGCGACCGACGGCACGATCGAGGGCGCCTATTTCGACGCTTCCGCGCTGCGCGTGGCCGACGGCACGCTCTACTTCGGCGGCAACAACGGCATCACCGCGTTCAATCCGCGCGCGCTGCACGACAACCTGATCGCGCCGCGCGCCGTCATCACGGGCCTGCAGATCTTCGGCCAGCCGTGGCAGGACGTCCGCCCGGGCATGCTGCCGGGCCCCATCGAACGCCTGTCCGGCATCACGCTCACGCCGCAGGATTCCGTGTTCTCGCTGGAGTTCTCGGCGCTGCACTTCGCCGCCCCCGGCCGCAACCGCTTCGCCTACCGCCTCGTCGGCTTCGACCAGGACTGGATCGGCGTCGACGCCGGCAAGCGCTTCGCCACCTACACGAACCTCGATCCGGGCAGCTACACGTTCCAGGTGCGCGCGGCGAACAAGGACGGCGTCTGGAGCGATGCCGCGGCGACGCTGGAAGTGACGGTGCTGCCGCCGTACTGGAAGACCTGGTGGTTCCGCACCTTGTGCGCGCTGGTGGTGATCGGCTGCGGCTACGGCGCGTACCGCATCCGCGTGGACGTCCTGCGCCGCCAGAAGGCCATGCTGGAGCAGCAGGTGAGCGCGCGCACGGAGCGCATCGAACAGCAGAACCGCCTGCTGGAACGCCAGACCGAGGAATTGCGCGAGCAGGAACGGCAGGTGCGGCGCCGCACGAACGAGCTGGCGCTCGCCAACGACGCGCTGCAGGAAAACGAGGAGCGGCTGTACCAGGCCAAGCAGCGCGCGGAAGACGCCACGCGCCAGAAGTCCGAATTCCTCGCCAACATGAGCCACGAGATGCGCACGCCGCTCGCGGGCGTGATCGGCATGCTGGGCTTCGCGCTGCGCGACATGGGGCTGAGGGAGTCCACGCGCGAACAGATCCTGCGCGGCCAGGCGAACGCGCAGTCGCTGCTGGCGATCATCAACGACCTGCTCGACTTTTCCAAGATCGAGGCGGGCAAGCTGACCATCGAGAACATCGACTTCGCGCTCGACGAAGCGATCTCGCACGTGGCCACCCTGTTTGAGGAACAGGCGGGCGCGCACAGCGTGGGCTTCGCCGTGCGCCTCGACCCGGACCTGCCGCGCTTCGTCGTGGGCGACCCGACCCGCCTGCGCCAGATCCTCGTGAACCTCGTCGGCAACGCCTTCAAGTTCACCGAGAGCGGCTCGGTCACCGTGCGCGTCGAGCGCCGTGCGCAGGACCAGCACGACCGCGCGGGCCGCAACATGATCCGCTTCTCGGTGGAAGACACGGGCATCGGCATCGCGCCGGACGCCTTGCCGCGCCTGTTCCAGAAATTCGAACAGGCCGACGCGACGACGACGCGCCGCTACGGCGGCACGGGTCTCGGCCTGGCGATCTGCCGCCAGCTCGTCGAACTGATGGGCGGCACGATCGGCGTCGCCAGCACGCCGGGCGTGGGGTCCACGTTCAGCTTCGTGCTGCCGCTGGCGGACGGCGTGCAGCCCACGACCGTCGTCGACCAGCCGCGCGCGCCGCACACGCACCGCCTGCGCGTGCTGTGCGCGGAAGACTATCCGACCAACCAGATCATCGTGCGCATGATGCTGGAAGAGCTGGGCCACCAGGTCGACGTCGTCGAGAACGGCCTGCTGGCCGTGGCCGCATGCGCGCGCACGCGCTACGACCTGATCCTGATGGACGGCCGCATGCCCGAGATGGACGGCGCGACGGCCACGCGCCTGATCCGCGCCGGCGGCCCGCTGGAAGCGCCCGTGCTGGACCAGCACCTGATGATCGTCGCGCTGACCGCGAACGTCAGCGAGGAAGACCGCACGCGCTACCTGGCCTGCGGCATGGATGCCTTCATCACCAAGCCGATCGACGACTCCCAGCTGCACTACCACCTCACCCGCGCCATCGAGCGCCAGGTGCAGCGCGGCATCGAGCTCGCGCCGATGCCGGAGCCGGCCGCGCGCACGCCGTCGACGGCCGAGCTGGACGCGATGTTCGACGTGCCGGGCGACGCCTTGTCCATGCCGGCGCCGGCGCCGACCGCCGGCCGCCGCGCCAACGACCTGAAGGACCGCCTGCGCAGCGCCTTCCTGGCCGACCTGCCGCGCCGCCGCGCCGAACTGGACAGGGCGCTGGCGATGGGCGACCACGACACGGCCGGGCGCGTCCTGCACGGCATGAAGGGCAGCGCCGGCTACCTGGGCGAGGATGGGCTGCGCGCGCTGTGCGCCGAACTCGAGGGCCTGGCGGACGCCGGCCAGCTCGACGCGGTGCGCGCCGGCCTGCCGCGCCTGTGGGACCTCCTGGCCCGTTTCGAGGCGGCGCCCGCCTGAATCGTGCGCGTGTCATACAATCTGTATAATTGCCATTTAACAATTGCGACACAATGGGGCAGGGATGAAGGTTTTGATAGTCGACGATGACGTGGTGTCGCGCATGATGCTGATGCACATGATCGACAGCACCGCGAGCGGCGTGTTCGACGTGCTGGAAGCGGAGGATGGCGAAGACGCCTGGGCGCAGCTGGATGGCGGCGCCGAACCTTCGCTGCTGTTCTGCGACCTGCGCATGCCGCGCCTGTCCGGCATGGAATTGCTGGCGCGCGTGAAAGCGGACGCGCGCTTCGCCGGCCTGCCGTTCGTCCTCGTCTCGGCCGCGGCCGACGGCGCGACGATGGAGCAGGCGCTGTCGCTGGGCGCGGCCGGCTACATCGTCAAGCCGTTCGACGCCGCGCGCGTCGCGCAGCACCTGCAACCCCTGATGCGCGCGCCGGACGAGCAGCCCGACGCCACCCTGCGCCGCCTCGGCATCGACGCCACGCGCCTGCTGCTGTATCTC